>NZ_CP128360.1:5747325-6063101 GCF_030345095.1 Solwaraspora sp. WMMA2056 | reverse complement strand
CCTGGCGCGACTTCGGCATCCTCGACTCGCTGCGGCCGTTGCTGCCCGGCCGCCCGGCGGTGCTCGCCGGAGACGGGCACTGCATGGCCCTCGGCGAACACTGGCGCGGCGGCTACCCCGGTCGGGCCCTGCTCGGCATGGTCGTCTCCACCGGCGTCGGCGGCGGACTGGTCATCGACGGCCGGATCCACCCTGGCAGCAGCGGCAACGCCGGCCACATCGGACACATCGTGGTCGACATGTCCGGCCCGCCCTGCCCGTGCGGCGGGCGCGGCTGTGTCGAGGCGATCGCCAGCGGCCCGGCGATGGTCCGCTGGGCAGTCGACCAGGGCTGGACGTCGGGGCAGCGGCCGGGCGACGCCCGTACCCTCGCCGAGGACGCGCGGGCCGGCGTACCGCTCGCCGTCGCCGCCTTTCGGCGTGGCGCGACCGCCCTGGCCGCCGCGGTGGTCTCCGCCACCGCGTTGATCGACCTCGACGACGTCGTCATCGGCGGCGGGGTCGCCGCCGCCGGTGACCTGCTCTTCGCTCCGCTGCGCGCGGCCGCCGCGGAGCTGGCCGGGCTCGACTTCGTCCGTCGGGTCCGGATCCACACCAGCAGTCTCGGTAACGACGCGGGGTTGCTCGGTGCCGCCGCACTCGCCCTGGAGGCCGCCGCGCACCAGTGACCTCCACCGCTCCACGGTCAAGGAGACCCCCGAATGCGCCCACGCTCCGCCGGCCTGCTGCTGGCCCTGGCCGGGCTGCTGCTCACCGCAGCGGCAGTCCCGGCCCAGGCCGCACCGCCGGCCCATCACCCCGGCCATCCCGGTACGCCTGGTCCGCCGACCGCCGGATTCGTCACCCGGCACGGCGACGACCTCAAACTCGACGGCAGGAAGTTCCGGTTCGCCGGCACCAACAACTACTACCTGATGTACAAGTCGCCGACGATGGTCGACGACGTCTTCGCCGACGCGAAGTCTGCCGGGTTCACCGTGCTGCGTACCTGGGGATTTCTCGACATCGGCAACGCCGACGGTTCCGACTCGGTCGCCGGCCCCGCCGACGGTGTCTACTTCCAGTACTTCGACGGCGACCGACCCGCGTACCACGACGGCCCGGACGGTCTGGAACGCCTCGACTACGTCCTCGCCGCCGCCCGCGAAGCCGGCATCAAACTGGTGATCCCGCTGACCAACAACTGGCGCGACTTCGGCGGCATGGACCAGTACGTACGTTGGCGCGGTGGGCAGTACCACGACGACTTCTACACCGACCCGGTGATCCGTGGCTGGTACAAAGACTGGATCAGTCACGTGCTCGACCGCACCAACACCATCACCGGGGTGAAGTACAAAGACGATCCGACGGTGATGACCTGGGAGTTGGGCAACGAGCCCCGCTGCAAGGGCTCCGGGGTCTACCCGCCGTCACCGGACTGCACCACCGACACGCTGACCGCGTGGGCCGACGAGATGACCCGGCACGTCAAGGCGAACGCGCCCCGGCAGTTGGTCAGCGTCGGCGACGAAGGCTTCTTCTGCGACGATCCGACCAGCGGCGACTGGACCACCAACTGCGGCGAAGGCGTCGACAGCGTCGCGCTGAGCAGGCTGCCGGCGGTAGACGTGATCTCCTACCACCTCTACCCGGACCACTGGGGCAAGGACGCCGCCTGGGGCAACGAATGGATCACCCGGCACGCCCGCGCCGCGAAGCAGGTCGGCAAGCCGGTGATGCTCGGCGAGTTCGGCATCCACGACAAGTCGACCCGCAACGTCGTCTACCGGGAATGGACCGACACCGCGATCGCCGGCGGCACCGCCGGGTTCCTCTACTGGATCCTCTCCGGCGTGCAGGACGACGGCAGCCTCTACCCGGACTACGACGGATACACCGTCTACTGCCCGAGCCCGGTCTGCACCACGCTGTCGAACGCCGGGGCGGCCGTGCGGGGCGACAAGCGGCCGTGGTCGCCGGTCGCCGACCATGACACCAGCACCGTCGAGTTCGGCCAGGTCGCGACGCTGCGGCCGGCGGCCAACGACATCGCCCACCGGGGTACGGTGCGCGCCGCCACCATCGACCTCGATCCGACCGTACGCGGCCAGCAGCGCCGGATCGCGGTCACCGGGGGTGAGTTCGCCCTCGGCGACGACGGCGTGGTCAGCTTCACCCCGGCGGACGGCTTCGCCGGCCGGGCCACCGCCCACTACCGGGTGTGGGACCGGGCGTGGCGCGCCTCCAACGTCGCCGACCTGGTGGTCACGGTGAAGCCCGACCCGGCGGGTACGCAAGTGCTGTTCTCCTTCGAGACCGGCGCCAACGGGTGGGGGCCGCCGTCGTGGGAGCCGGGTGTCGGCAGCGTCGCCCAGTCGGACGCGTTCGCCACCGACGGGGCGTACGGGTTGCGGGTCGACTCGGTCACCGGCGGCTGGTTCGGTACGTCGTTCGCCGAGCCGGTGGATCTCTCCGGCCGGGTCACCCTCAAGTACGACCTGCGGACCGACCCGTCGGTGGGGACCAACGCGGCGATCGCCGTGCAGACCGGGCCGGGCTACACCTGGTGCCAGTCGACGTTCACCTGGCTGAACCAGGGTTGGACCGGCACCGCCGAGATCGACCTGCTGACCGAGATGTCGTGTGACGCGGCGGCGCTGGCCGACGTGCGCGAGTTCTACGTCTACGTCAACCCCGGCAGCGTGCACCTGGACAACATCCGGGTCGAGTAGTCAGGTCACCGGATGCGGGTGCGTCCCGGCCCCTCTCGGCGTGGGGCCGGGGCTCGTCCGCAGGTCGCCGTGCTGCCGGCTCGGCAGGTCAGCGGAGGGCGGGTGCCTGGCTGATGGCTGAACGTTCAGCTGACGACGAACCGGCTGGGCTCGGTTAGCACTGTGTGCGCGGCAGGCAGGTCGGCCAACCGGGTAGCCAGAGTGGTGAAGGCGAGTCGCTGCGGCAATGCGGTGTTGAACTTCAGCCCGGCCAGAGCCTTCTCCTCGACGTCCGGCAGGCACAGCTACTCGGTGGCGTCGGCGATACCGGCACGCCATTCGGCCGGGGTTAGGTCCTGCCACAATCGGAGGTACAGGTGGGCCCGTTCCTGGAGGGGGGTCGGCGAGGCCGGTCATCGTACGCCGAGTTGCGTTCAAGTTAGGTAGATCCGTACCCGGCGGTGCTCATGCGGCAGTTGGGCGTGCTCGGCGAGATGGTCCTGCCAGGTCGGGCCGACGTCGAACGGCTTGGAGTCGAGCTTCCAGGAGCCGACCTGCTCGTAGCGGCGGCTGCGCCCGATGCCCACGCCGTTGAGGAGCTGGGGCAGCGACTTCGACAGCTCAGGCGACACCTGGCGGCGCTCGTCGCGCGGCGGGGCGTCGAGCAGCCCCGACCAGATGCCCGGCAGCGGGCCGGCTGCCTGACCCGGTGTCGACTCCGGCCCGAACACCCAGTGCAGCTGATGGTCGTCGAGCTGCACCCTGAGGCCCGGCAGCGACAGGAACACCGCACCCTGCACGTACGGGATCCGGAGCCGCACGGACTGCTTGGCCGCCTGCCGGTCGAGCAACGAACGTAGCCGCTTGGCCTTGAGGTCCGCCAGATGCAGCGGATTGTCGAAGGTACGGACCGACCCGGGCTCGCCGGCGATCCAGTTGGGCCCGCTGTTGGCCAGCCGGCCGCGCAGGCTCTTGATCTCGATGAGGTAGAGACCACTGGGGGCAGCTACCAGCAGATCGACCTCGTAGACGTGCCCGGTGTCGGCGGTGAAGGTGAAGTTCGACCAGGCACGGTAGGGCTCGACGTCGGGAAGGTGTCGACGGATGTGCTCCAACGCAGCTCGCTCGAAGTGGTACTGCGATGGCGTCACCGTGGTCCACCGGTCGTCCCGCATCGGGCGCGCCTCCCGTCACCTCGTATCTCACCGTTCCCGCCTGCCTGGGACAGCGGCAGTCACCCCAGCGTAGTGAAGCCGAGCACACGGCTGTCGCGCGGCAACACGCCGGAACCTCCCGCTGTCCCATCGCCAAACGACGGCGGCAGGAGGCTCAGCGAGGTTTCGTCTCCAGCGGCCACTCGGTGCTGACGGTCTCGCCCTTGCCCACCCGGTCAAAGTAGCGCTGGAGGTCAGTGGCCTGGTCGAAGTGCCATTGGACCTGGTACTTGTGTAGGACATCGACTGGCATTTGGGCGATGCGCGGATGGCGGGCCGCGATCGACCTGGCAAGACCCAGCGCAGCCAGACCGTCGGCGAGGGCATCGTGCGCCTGGGTCAGCTCAACTTCGTAGTACCGGCATAGATCTGCCAGCCGTTTGGAGTCGTACCAGTTCGGCTCGACCTGCTTGTGGAGAATCAGTGGGTCAATAACGGTGGAATTGGCCCAGTTTAACCTCGGAAGGCCAAGGCGGGCAAGCTCGGTATGCAGTGTCGTGATGTCGTAAGAGGCGTAGAAGGCAACCAGTGGGGTTGCGCTGGCGATCTGCTCCGCTACCAGGTGGGCGATCTCCGCAACGGCTACCTCCGGTGGCATCCCTTGTTCGCGGACCATCTCGTCGGTGATGCCATGCAGCTCTGTCGCATCGGCTGGAATCGGCACACCTGGATTGACCAGCCAGGTTCGTCGGGTCCCGTCGGGGAGCACGAGCGCGGCCGAGACGATGCGGGCCTCCATGGGGTCCGAGAGGGTCGCTTCCAGGTCGAACGCGGCCAGCGGTAGCCGATGCCAACCCTGGTGCGTGCCGACCGGTGGCGCCTTCCGCACAGGGACACACTGGTTGTGGAAGGTCTGCCAGCCGCTGCCGTGGTTGATGGCCTGCCCGGCTTGGGCGGCTACCGCCCCACGGCAGCTTCCGCACCTGCCCGCGAACTTGTTGATCATCGATCTCCTCTTGGTGCTATGGGCCTGTTGAGCGCGAGCATGGCCGAGTCGCCCGCCGGAGGCGGGTTTGCGACATCGAGACGCTCGCATCGTGAAAGATCTTGAACCCAGCGCGACGCTGGCAAAACCGAGGAAGGACCTGGATCGTCTGTCCATGTGGACTGTGCTCTGGTGTGGAACGAGCTAGATGGACGGTCAGGCGGACAGTGCCTACTCGGCTGGCGATCGTCAGCGCCTCGGCTGGTCGGCCGGTCAGCGATGTCGCTTTGCGGCCGATGGCAACGTTCCAGGTAGGTCGAGCCGCCGTGTCGGTCGAAATCTGTCCACTTCAGCCTCCATTACTCGACAGGGCACATGGCCCGCCGGTCATCGTGTGCTGGCAGGATGGTTTGCTGTGTGGACGGACGCAGGAAGCCAGATGGACGATCGCCCCGGCAACGACATCGTGGCCGCGCTAGGGCTGTGGCGGGAGACGCTGGTGAGTCTCACCGGTACCAATCGTCTGATCAACTTCAAGCAGTCGAAGACCGGCACGGTGCAGATCGTCAGCCCTACTGGCACGGAGATTCTCACCGGGCTCAAGAACGGGGCCGTCTGGGCCCTGTTGGGCAGCCAGGACGAGGAGGACGAGGCCAGCGATGTTCTACGGCAGCCGGCGCTGCCAGTGGACGCTACGGCGCTCGCCCGAGTGACGAGACCGGACAACGAAGTCGGCCCAGTGCTGCGCAACCTGATGCGCAGAAGCAACCAGGAGTACGTCGACCGCGGTCTGTCGGTCCTCTACCTGGCGCTCGGGATGCTTCGGTGGCATGAACCGGACGGCACAGCGCAGAACAGTCCGCTGCTGCTCGTGCCGGTACGGCTCGCGGCGAGTGGTCCCCGGCAACGTCCCCTGCTGCGCATCGGCGACGACGATCCAGTGCTCAACCCCGCACTGACGCTGCGGCTGCAGGAATTCGGCATCACACTGCCGGCAGTCGACGACCTGGCCGATCTTGATCTCGGTGTCCTTCTCGACCAGGTGGGTATGGCCGTGGGCGAACGGTCTGGCTGGCATGTCACCGCCAGCGCGGTGATCTCCTGTTTTTCCTTCCACAAGGAGGCGATGTACCGGGATCTGCTCGACAACGAGGATCGGGTCCTGGCGCATCCGATCGTGCGCGCCATCGCCCAGCAGGATCCGACCGGGCAGACCCGTGACTATCACTTCGACGACATCCGGCCAACGGAGATCGACCAGGAGGCCCCGCCGGAGAGTACCCCGCTCGTCCTCGACGCAGACTCCTCCCAGCGCGCATGCATCGCCGCTGCTCTCGCCGGCCGGAGCTTCGTCATGGACGGTCCACCCGGCACCGGCAAATCCCAGACGATCGCCAACATGATCGGTGCGCTACTGCACGCTGGGAAGACCGTGCTGTTCGTCTCTGAGAAGGCCGCTGCCCTGGAGGTGGTGCGGAACAGGCTGGCCGCCGCTGGCCTTGAGAATTACCTCCTTGAGTTGCACAGCCACAAGGCGAGCCGTAAGGAGGTCGCCGCAGCCCTGGCCCACGCGTTGGACAATGTGCCGGTGCCGCCGCCCGGCATGGACCCCGTCAGCCGTCGGACCCTCGTGGAACGACGCCAGCAGCTTAACGCGTACGCGGAGGCGATGAACAAAGTACGCGAGCCTCTAGGCTTCTCTCTGCATCACGTCCTCGGGCTGATCGCGGCGCTTGACCATGTTCCGGCCGCTCCGCTACCTGCGTGCGCACCGGCCGAGCTCGACCCCGAGTCGCTCCAGGCGATCCGAGCCACCGCTGGTCGCATCGCCCGTGCCTGGCGTCCGGCTTCCCAGGGCCAGAGCTTCCTCTGGCGCGGCGTCACCGAGCGGGCGTCCTTGGAAGCACGGCTGTTCCAGGCTCGGTCGTCGGTCGAGCGGCTCGACGGCATGACCCGGGTCAACCGAGAGTTGGCGGAGGCTTTCGAGATCGGCCGCCCCGACGAGACTCCCGTCCTCGTCGCACTGGCCGCGCAGCAGGCCGGTCGCCCGTCCGGCGTACCGGACGAATGGTTGCGCGTGCCTGACTTCGGCACTGTGACCTCGGCCGCAGCCGCACTTACTTCAGAACTGGTGGCCTTCCACTCGGCGGCGCGCGCGGCATCGGACCAGGCAGGCGTCGATTGGACCGACCTGCCGGACCCGGCGACCCTGCCCGACTCGCCCGCCGTTGCCAGCATCGGCCCTGCTGCCCTTGACCTGTCAGGCGCGGATACGGCAACCGCTCAGCAACTCGCCGACCGGTTCGCCGAGGACGCCAACCGGCTCACCGATCGACTGCAGGCGCTGGCTCGGCTGAGCGAGCTGATGGGTCTACCCCTGGTGCGTACCTTGACTGATGCCGACAATGCGCTGCGGTTGGCCGACCTTGCCTACACCAAGCACCGCCCAGAACGAAGCTGGCTCGATCCGGGCGGGCTCGCACCCGTGAGTGCAGCTGCCGCACTGTTGGAGCGCTTGACGGTCGAGCTGACCGCAGCCGAGACAGTAGCCCGCGTCCACTACACCGACGCCGCCATCGCGGCGCCGCTTACTGAACTGCAGGAGCGTTTCACCAACCTGCACAAGGGCCTGGGCAAGCTGCGCGGCCGTTACCGCCAGGACCGTGTAGCCGTCGAGGCCATCTCCGTACCCGGGGTGACGATCGAGGTTGCAGTCGCGAACCTGCCGTTGGCCATCAAGTGGCAGAGTGCCCACGCGGCATTGGCGTCTGCGGCAGCCGACCAGGCCGCATGCCTAGGCGGCTACTGGCAGGAGCGGAAGACCGACTTCACGGCGCTCCGAGCGGCCATCGCCTACGCGGTGGAGATCGTCCGGCGCAGCCCTGCCGATTCGATGACCGGCGTCGCCAACTACATCTGCGCGGCGAACCCCGTCAGCGAGCTGCGTACGCTGATCAGCGGCATCCACGCCGACCTGAATCGGTGGCGGTCCGGCCTGGTGCCGACACCGCAGCTCGGTCCCCGGACCGAGCTCATGCTGGAGCCGTTCGAGGTCGCGATCAGCTGGTTGCGTGACCACATCGCGCCGCTGACTGCGGTCGCCGTACGGGCAGGTGCGGTCAGTGCGGCGACCGGCCGAAACCTCACACTCGCTCAGGCAGACGAACTGCTACGGCTACGACAGAGCGTCATAGCCGCGCATGACGCTCTCACTGCATCGGCGCCCAGCCATCGGGCGAGCTTCGGTGACCTGCTCTACCAAGGCGTCGAGACCGACGCAGCGGCTGTCAGTGATGCTCTCGCCTGGGCAGCGGCGACCCGACGTGTCCGCACCGGTGTCGATGCAGTCCTGACCGATGGGCAGGTCAAACGGCTCGCCGAGACCCGCGAGACCGGCAACCTCGCCGAGGCGTATGCCAGTTGGCGGACCAACCGTGACAGTGTCGTCGAAGCCTTCGAGCCGTCCCGGCACCTGGAACTCCTCGCCGAACTCGACGACTTCGACAGCGCGCGGGAACTGATCGAGGAACTTCGTCAGGACAGCGCCGGGCAGGACGAGTGGTTCGCCTACCAGGAGGCGCGCGCCGAGCTGGCCGGCCACCAGCTCGACGGGGTCATCGACTTCTGTATCCAGCAGGGCATCCTGGGCGGCGAGGTGCCCAAGGTCATTGAGCGGGCACTGCTCCGGGGCTGGGCCGACGAGATCATCCGGACCGATCCCGCCCTGCATCCCCTGCCGGCAGGGGAGCGTGACGTGCTTGTCGAGCGATACCGCGAACTCGACCGGCAACTCGTGCCGACTGCCACCAGCGACATCATCCAGGCGGTCAACAGACGTCGACCTGAGCGTGCCGACATCGGTGAGCCGGCGCGGATCCGCCGGGAAGGGATGAAGAAGCGCAGGCACATCCCTGTACGCCAGCTGATCGGCGAAACACGCCGGACCGTGCTCGGGATCAAGCCCTGCTTCATGATGTCGCCGCTGGCGGTCAGCCAGTACCTACCGGCAGACCTCAGCTTCGACGTGGTGATCTTCGACGAGGCGTCGCAGGTGACCCCCGGAGACGCGATCAACTGTATCTACCGGGGCCACGCCCTGATCACCGCAGGCGACGACCGCCAGTTGCCGCCCACGTCGTTCTTCGCCCGGCTCGGCGAGGACACCGACGATGACGACACCGACATCGCAGATTTCCAGTCGATCCTCGAACTGGCGAAGGCATCCGGAGCTTTCCGGAATCTCGGTCTGCGCTGGCACTACCGCAGCCGGCACGAGGCGTTGATCGCCTTCTCCAACCAGGCCTTCTACGAGGGCAAGCTGATCACCTTCCCTGGCGCGCACAGTGACGACTCGGACCATGGTGTCGAGCTTCTGCCCGTTGCCGGCGTCTACGGTCGCAGTGGTACCCGAGACAACCCGATCGAGGCCGATCAGGTGGTGAAGCGGGTCCTGCACCATTACTCCACCCGGCCGGGGCTGAGCCTCGGCGTGGTCACTTTTTCGGTGGCCCAGGCCGACGCGATCCAGTCGGCGCTGGACCGGGCGCTGACCGAGCGACCTGACCTCGAACGCCACTTCAGCACCGACCGGCTGCACGGCTTCTTCGTCAAGAGCCTGGAGGCGGTCCAAGGCGACGAACGCGACGTCATGATCTTCTCGATCGGCTACGGTCCTGACGCCAACGGCAAGGTTAGTACGAACTTCGGTGCTCTCAACCGGGACAAGGGCTGGCGTCGGCTCAACGTGGCGATCACCCGCGCTCGTCAACGCGTGGAGATCGTTTCTTCCGTCCGGGCCGGGGACATTCCAGACTCGGACAACGAGAGCGTCAGCTTCCTGCGCGGCTACCTTGACTTCGCCGAGCGTGGACCGGCCGCCTTGGCACTCGACCTCGGGCCGAGTGGGCGCGGCACCGACAGCCCGTTCGAGGACTCGGTGATCGACGTCATCCGCTCCTGGGGCTACCGGGTCGAACCGCAGGTTGGCGCAGCCGGCTACCGCATCGACATCGGCTTGTGGCATCCGGGTCATCCGGGGGCCTTTGCTCTCGGCATCGAATGCGACGGTGCGATGTACCACTCGGCGCCAGCGGCCCGGGACCGAGACCGGCTCCGGGAGCAGGTGCTCCGTGGTCTCGGGTGGAATCTGCACCGTATCTGGGGAACCGCCTGGTACCGCAACCGTCGTCATGAGGAGGAACGTCTCCGGGCTGCGATCGTCGCGGCCGTCAACGCCCCGGTACGGGGGCGCCTCACCTATCGGGAACCCGGAATCGAACGGCCGGTAGTGCGGACGGCGGAAGTCATCACCGATGCGGTCCCGGACTGGACCGAGCCGTACCGGACGGCTGAGGTGAGCCCGCTGCCGTACTGGGTCGACAAGTCTGATGCATCTAGCCGCTACGAGATGCGCGGCGGTGTCGAGGAGATCGCTGCCGTAGAGGGCCCGGTGCACGTCGAACTGGTCCGCCAACGGCTGCGGGACGCGTGGGACATCGGGCGGTTCGGATCCAAGATCAAGACGAACCTGGACGCCGCGATCCGTCTCGCCGACGTCACCCGGATCGGCGACTTCATCGACGTGCCGGACCGGACCGTTACTGCTGTCCGGCTTCCCACTGACAAGGTGCAGCGCAAGGTGGAACAGGTCTCCGACGAGGAGCTGCGCCTAGCTGTCACCCGGCTGCTCGACAGCGGCGGCACCGTCGCTCGGGAGGAACTGATGACTGTCGTCTCCCGAATGTACGGGTGGGGTCGACTCGGTTCCGAGATCCGAGGACGGCTGAGTGCGGTCATCGGGCAGTTGATCGCCAGCGGCACGGTGACGGCCGACTCGATCGGATTGCACTGTGCGCCCCCTCAACGGCAAAGGACTGAGTCGATGTAGCGGATGATCTGCGGGAGAATTGCGTTCGACCGGGCCTGAATCACCTCGATCAGCGGAGTCCGAGCGTAAGCCAGGCGGCCATCTGGTCGGCGTACTGCTGGCTGATGGCCTCCTCGGCGGCCCGGTTGTCGCCGACGGCCGGGTCCGCGTCGGAGCCTTCGCGCATCAGCAGATGGTCGTGGCCGGCGACGCGGTGCACGGTCAGCTCCGCCGACGAGGCTCGCCGCCACGCCGCGATGCTGTCGTCGATCGGCATCCAGCTGTCGGTCTCGCCGTAGAACAGCAGCGTCGGGCAGCGCACCCCGGCGAAGATCCCGGTCGGATCCAGGTCCATGTCCCGCCAGCCGCCGCCGGCAGACGGCAACTCGCGGGGCACGTACGCCAGCGGGAACCAGGGGCGGTCCGCGTACCGGTCGACGAGCGCCTGCGCCGTCGGACGGTCCAGCTGCCCCCGCTGGTACGCCTCCCACCCGGTGCGCAGCTCGGCCAGGCCGGTCAGCTCGGTGTCGCCGTACCCGTGCCGGCGCAGCTGCTCGGCGGTGCCGTGCCGCATCTGCGCCGCCGGTGACACCCCGCACGAGGACACCAGGATCTGGAAGGTGAACAGCTCCGGATGGTGTGCGGCGGCCATCGGCGCAGCCCAGGCACCCTGGCTCAGCCCCCACAGGCCGAGTCGCACATCGCCGCCGACGATCTCGCGCGCCGTCCTGGCCGCAGCCGCCGCGTCGGCGGCCTGCAACCGCAGCGGTACGTCGCGACCGGGCTCCAACGGTGCCCGACGGTCGTAGCGCAGCACCGCCACACCGTGTGCGGTGAGCACCCGGCCGACGTGGGTGTAGCAACAGTAGGACCGGTGACCGGCCGCCGATCCGTGCACCACGACCACCGCCGCGCGGACCGGACCGTCGGGCAGGTCGACAGTGCCGGGCAACTCGCCGTCGTCGGTCGGGACGACGCACTCGGCCGCGATGATCGCTGCGGGTTCTTGCACCTGCCGCTCCTCTCGTCCGGGGGCTGTCGGGGGTCGACATGGGTTGGATCTAGAAGGATTGTGGTCGGCATACCGGCCAAATCCTTCTAGATCCACTCGGCGTTCCGCGGCGCGCCGGTCGCGGGGCTCGCCGCCGTTCAGGCCTGCGGCCTGCGCCTGTCGCGGGTTCGTAAGAGGTAGCTAACCGCATCGCAACATTCACGGCTCGTTGGCTGTAACACGCCGTCCCTAGGGTCTTCTCTAGTCTATAGAAAAGGGAGTGAGATGACCGCGATGCCAAGCGTGACCCTCGCCCAACCGGTCGACGCCGTCGCCGGGGCCGGGGCACCAGCTGCCCCCGACCTCGCGCCGATGGTGTCGATCGTCGACCTGCACAAGCAGTACCGGACCCCCGAGGGCGACGTGCACGCCGTCCGGGGGATCAGCTTCGACATCGCCCGGGGCGAGTTCGTGACGTTGCTCGGCCCGAGCGGCTGTGGCAAGACCACGATCCTGCGCTCGGTCGCCGGACTGGAGACCCCCACCTCCGGCGAGATATCCATCGGTGGCCGGGTCGTCTACTCGTCCGAGCGGCGCATCCGCCTGACACCGGCCCGACGCCAGATCGGGATGGTGTTCCAGTCGTACGCCATCTGGCCGCACATGTCCGCCTTCGACAACGTCGCCTACCCGCTGCGGCGCCGCCGACTGCCCAAGCCCGAGATCGTCGCCCGGACCACCGAAGTGCTGGAGCAGCTCGGGCTCGCCCACGCCGCGCGACGCTCGGCGACCAAGCTCAGCGGCGGGCAGCAGCAGCGGGTGGCGGTCGCCCGCGCGCTCGTGTCGCGCTCCGAGCTGATCCTGTTCGACGAACCGCTGTCCAACCTCGACGCCAAACTCCGCAAGGAAGTTCGCCAGGAGATCCGCGACCTGCAGCAACGGCTCGGCATCACGGTCCTCTACGTCACCCACGACCAGGAGGAGGCGATGGCGGTCTCGGACCGGATCCTGGTCCTGGAAAGCGGCGAGATCAAGGACCAGGGCACGCCGGCCCGGGTGTACTCGCGCCCCGCCGACGTGTTCGCCGCCAACTTCGTCGGCGAGAGCGAGACCCTCGACGGCCTCATCGTCGAGGCCGACGACGACCACTGGCTGGTGCAGACCCAGATCGGGCGGCTGCAGGTGGCCCGACAGCCGCACGACGCCGCTCGGATCTCCGAACCGGTCATGCTCACCGTCCGCCCGGAGCATCTGCAGCTGCGGGAACCGACCCCGGAGACGGCGGCGCAGACCATCGCCGGTGCGGTCCGGTCCACCTCGTTCCTCGGCCCGTTCGCCGAACTGCTCGTCGAGCTGGAGTCCGGCCACCTGGTCACGGCCCGGGTCAGCGGCAGCGCGGGCGCCGCGCCGGGCACCCGGGTCCACGTGCGGATCGAGCCGCACCACATCGTCCTGCTGCCCCACCGCGCGCCAGCCGCCAGCGCCGCGTGAGCGACGCGCCGCCTGACTGATGCGCCGCAACTGCGCGCCGCCTGAGCGACGCGATCCGACCCATCGAGGAGAGACACATGACGTACAACCAGGTGCACCCGAAGAGCCACGCCGTCGAGGTCATCGACCGCACCGAGACGTTGACCAGGCTCAACGACGCACTGGAGATCGACTTCACGAAGACCGCCGTCGTGCAGATCGACATGCACGTACGGCAGATCGACAAGGACTGGTCGTCGTTCCCGCAGAACGTGGCCGACCGGATCCTGCCGAACGCCGCCGCCTTCCTGGACGCCGGCCGCGAGCTCGGGCTGCCGGTCATCCACATCATGGTCTACCAACGCCTGGTCGAGCGTGGCATGCAGCCGCGGACCGCGATCGTGCAGAGCACCGGTCGGCCCGGCACGCCGTACGGCCTGGCCCCCCGGCCCGGCTACCACCCGGACGCGCCCGAAGGCTACTTCGAGTGGGACGTGATGCCGATCCTCGGCCCCAAGCCGGGCGACTACATCATCAACACCAAGCGGCAGATGACCAGCAGTTTCCTGTCGACCGACGTGGAGCACCTGATCCGCTGCCTCGGCGTGGACACGTTCTTCGTCGTCGGCATCAACACCAACAACTGTGTCTCCAACTTCTCGTTCGACGCCTACAACCGGATGTGGACACCGGTCATCGTCACCGACTCGGTCGGCTCCACCCACGGCAAGGACCTGCACGAGTTCGCGCTGCAGAACTACCCCCGCACGATCGGCCTGGCGATGTCCTCCGCTGAGGCCCTCGAGCGGCTCACCGCCGCCAAGGCCGCCGCCGGGGCACCGGTGACGGCCGGCGTCTGACGCCCGGCTGCTGCGCGCCAGCTGACTTCCACTCCTCGAAAGGGACATAGATATGCTTACCGGCCCTACCATCGACATCTACGACCGGGCGGAATTCCTCCAGGTCATCAACGACGCCGTCCCGATCGTCCCGGCCCGGTCCGCGGTCGTGACGGTCGAAATGACCCAACGCCGGCTGACCCCCACCGCGCCGTTCCCGCCCGGCGTCCGCGACGAACTGCTCGCCAACACCGAGCAGCTGCTGACGCTGGCCCGCGAGAGCGGGATGGCCGTGATCCACGTACTGTCCGCGCTGCGGCCGGTGGAGACCGAGGCCCGCGCGGCCATGCGGGTCCACCGGGCGTGGGCCGCGATCGGCGAGTCGCCGAGCCCGTACGGACCGGTGCCCGACGAGTCGGTCGACGTGCAGGACGGCACCTTCCAGCCCGACTTCGCGGTCCCGGTCGCCGACAGCGACTACATCATCAAGACCAAGAAGTCGCTGAGCGCCTTCTACCAGACCGACCTGGAATGGCTCACCAAGGCGCTCGGCGTCGACACGCTGATCCTCGCCGGTGCGAACACCAACGCCGACATCCAGTCCACCGCCTACGACGCGAGCTGCAAGGCGTACAAGGTGATCACCATCGCCGAGTGCGTCGCCACCTGGTTCGGCGAGGACCTGCAGGAGCTGGGTCTGCAGCAGCTCGGTCGCTGCCAGGGCTGGGTCCTGCGGCTGCCGGAACTCGCCGCCAAGCTCGCCTCGGCGTCCACCCCGACGGAGGTGCCGACATGAGACGTCGTACCACGACCACCGTACGGATCGGCGCGCCGTTGGCGGCGCTGTCGCTCGCCCTGGCCGCCTGCGGCGGCGGGTCCGACGAGGCGGCGGCGAACGCACTGCCCGAGGAGCTCGCGGTGGCGTCGACGGTGGACATGACCGACGAGGAGTACGCCACCTACCTGGCCGATCTGGCGGAGGCGTCGAAGGCGGAGGGCGGGCAGCTCAACTACTACTTCAGCGCCCCGGCTGCCGCCGCCGAGAAGCAGATCGACCTGTTCATCGAGGAGTATCCGTGGGTGAAGCTGGAGTACACCTCCGGCGGCACGCTCGAACTGATCGAGCGCATCATCACCGAGAACGCGGCCGGCCGGCCCAGCGCCGACATCATTCAGGGCGGCCCGTTGGAGGACAACACCCTCTGCCGTGACGAGGGCCTGTGCCTGGCGTACGACCCGCGCGGGGAGGGCGGCCTGCCGGCGGACCGGGCCTACCCGGACTGCGTCTGCTCGGTGGCCGACTTCTTCACCTTCCACATCGTCTACAACACCGACAAGGTCACCGCGTCGGAGGCCCCCGCCACCTACGAGGACCTGACCGACCCGAAGTGGAAGGGCCGGTTCGGCATCAACATCGACCAGCTCGACTGGTTCGCCGGGATGCTGGCGCACCTGGGTGAGGAACCCGGCCTGGAGTTGATGGAGGCGATCGCCGCCAACGAACCGGTCGTCTACTCCGGTGCCGACGGCCTGGAGAAGCTCGCGGCCGGGGAGTTCGACGTCGCACTCCCGCAGACCGCGACCCGCACGATCCGGGACCTGATCGTCGCCGGGGCACCGATCGACATCGTCACCACGCCGGTGACCATCGCCCAGCCGGACATGTACTTCGCGCTGGCGGACGCGCCGCACCCGGCCACCGCCCGGCTGTACCTGGAGTGGCTGATGAGCGACGACTGGCAGAACACGGTCGGCGAGGCCGTGGTGAAGATCCCGATCAAGCCGGGAGCGCCGATCCCCTCGTCGGCCGAGGGCATCCTGCAGAGCGAGCTGTTCTTCGAGACCACCGACAACTTCGGTGACTACGACACCCGCGTCGAGCAGCACCAGTCGATCTTCGTGACGGGCTGACCGACATGGTGACCCTTGTGGAAGGCCGTACCCGGCGCGTCACCGGCCTGGTCGACAGCTTCCGCGCCCTGCGGGGGGCGTTGTCCCCCCGCGGGGTGGTCTACGGGCTGGTCCTGGTCATCCTGCTGGCCCAGGTGGCGCTGCCGATCGCCATCCTGCTGTACACCAGCGTCAAGGACGCCCGGCCCACCGACGCCGACTTCTTCTCCCTCGAATTCACCCTCGACAACTTCCGGGACGCGTTCGCGTCCGGCCGGCTG
Organism: Solwaraspora sp. WMMA2056; assembly: GCF_030345095.1. NCBI lineage: Bacteria > Bacillati > Actinomycetota > Actinomycetes > Micromonosporales > Micromonosporaceae > Solwaraspora > Solwaraspora sp. WMMA2056. Next base: position 6,046,932 of record NZ_CP128360.1, on the reverse strand, counting down.
CTCAGCGTCACCTGGACCACGGTGCAGTTCGCGGTCGGCTCCACGCTCGTCGCCCTCGCCCTGGGCACCTTCCTGGCCTGGATCGTCGCCCGGACGAACGTGCCGTTGCGCAACGTGGTGGGCGTACTCACGGTCGTCCAGATGGCCGTCCCCGGGATCCTCATCCCGGTGGCCTGGACCTTCCTGGCCAGCCCGAACATCGGTGCCATCAACGTGGCCTGGCGCAACCTGACCGGCACCGACGGCACCCTGTTCAACGTCTACTCCATGGAGGGCCTGATCCTGGTCAACGGGCTCACCATGGTGCCGATGGTCTACCTGTTCGTGGTCACCGTCTTCTCCTCGATGAACTCGTCGTTGGAGGAGGCCGCCGAGGTGTCCGGGGCATCGAAGCTGCGGGCGGTACGGGACATCTCGCTGCCGCTCGCCGCACCAGGGATCGCCGCCGTCGCGATCATGGCGTTGATGCGGGCCTGGGAGGCGTTCGAGATCCCCTGGTTCCTCGGCGTCAACGAACGGATCTTCACCTACGCCTCGGAGATCTACCTGCGGACGAGTACGCCGCCGAGCAACGTCGGCCTGGTCAGCACCTACGCCGTCTTCATGCTGGTCGGCGCCGTGGTGATGATCTGGTGGTACGACCGGTTCAACCAGGCGGGGGAGCGGTACGCCGTGATCAGCGGCAAGAACTTCTCCTCGGTCCGGATGGACCTGGGCCGGTGGCGGCTGCCGGTGGCGGCGCTCACCTTCGTCGTGCTGACACTGGTGATCCTGCTTCCGCTGCTGATGCTGCTGTGGATGTCACTCAACCCGTTCTTCCGGCAGGTCAGCTGGGAGTCGCTCAGCTCGCTGTCGTTGGACTCCTACGTGGCCGCCCTGCGCACGCCCAACATCCTGCAGGGTTTCGCCAACAGCCTCCTGGTCGGCGTGCTCGCCAGCGCCGGCGTACTGGTCCTGTCGACCCTGGCGGCGTGGTTCTCCGCCCGGCGGATCGCCGGTGGCCGGCTGCTCTACCTGCTGACCTCGGTGCCGATGGCGCTGCCCAACGTCATCGTCGGCGTGAGCTTCCTGTGGATCTTCCTGATCACGCCGCTGCCGATCTACTCGACGCACTGGGCGCTGGTGATCGCGTACATCACCATCATCATCGCGGTGGTGTCCCGGCTGGTCAGCGCCCGGATGCTGCAGATCAGCTCCGAGCTGGAGGAGGCGGCGCAGGTGGCCGGGGCGAGCTTCGCGCGGGCGATCTGGACGATCGTCGTACCGCTGCTGTCGCCGGCCCTGCTCGCGGGCGCCCTGATCACCATGGTGATGAGCTTCCGCGAACTGCAGACCACCCTCTACCTCGCGGGTCCGCAGACCCGCACCGCGGCGGTCGTCATGTTCGACATGGCCGGCGACGGACAGTTCTCCACCGTGGCGGCCTTCGGCATCGTCACCTTCGGTGTCCTGCTCGTCGGGCTCGTCGGCTACAACCGCCTCAACGCCCGGATGGGACTCGAGGGCGGCCTCTAGGCCGCCCTCGGGCCCCGGGCCCACCCCCTTCACCAACCCTTTTGTGAGGACCTGTGACGACCATCGCTGCGCAACCACTGACCGACCGCGACTACCCGCGGTTCTCCGATGCGGAGTTCGCCCGACGTGACGCCGCGGTCCGGGCCCGGATGGACGCCCTCGACCTGCAACTCGTCGTGGTGTGCGGCCGGGGCGGCCGCGACCCGAACGTGCTGTACCTCAGCGACTGGTGGTCGACCCGGGAGGCCTGGATCCTGTACCCCCGGCACGGCGATCCGACCATGCTGATCCAGCTGTCGAACCATCTGCCGCTGGCCCGTCGGATGGCCCGGTTCCCCGACGTACGGTTCGGCGGCTCGGCACCGACCGGCTCGGTGGACACCGTCCCCACCCTGATCGAATGCCTGCGTGAGCGCGGCGTCACGACCGGCCGGGTGGGCCTGGCCGGCACCATCACCTGGCGGGAGCACGCCCGGCTCACCGAGGCGCTGCCCGGGGTGGAATGGGTCGAGTTCGGCGGCCAGCTGGTGGACCAGCGCCAGATCAAGAGCGACGAGGAGATGCAGCGGCTGATCGCCTCGGCGCGGATGTGCGACGCCTCCGCGTTGGCGATCGCGGAGCAGGCCCGGCCCGGCATGACCGAGCACGAGGTGGCCCGGATCATCGAAGACAGTTACCTGGCCGACGGCGGGATCAACGGCATCCACTTCATGGTCGCGACCCAGATGTCCGACCCGCGCGGCGGTGTGCCCTGCCAGCACCAGGCCGACCGGCGACTGCAGGTCGGTGACGCCCTCGTCGCGGAGCTCAGCACGAACTACGCCGGCTACTCCGCCCAGGTCCTGCGCAGCTACACGATCGGCGCGGACCCGACCCCGCTGTACGCCCGGCTGCACGACGTCGCGCTCGAGGTCTTCGACGCGGTCTGCACGGCGATCCGGCCCGGTGCGACCGTGTCGGACATCCTCGACGCGGCGGAGGTCGCCCAACGGCAGGGCTTCACCATCTACGACGACCTGGTGCACGGCTGCGCCCAGCTACCGGCCATCGTCCGTACCCGGCAGACCTACCGGGGCGAACCCGAGGGCTTCGTGTACCAGGAGGGGATGTGCCTGGTCGTGCAGCCCAACGTGGTGACACCGGACGGCCTCGCCGGGGTCCAGTACGGCGAGATGTTCCGGGTCACCGCGTCCGGACTCGAATCGTTGCACGCGGTGCCCCGCGAGTTCTTCCGGTGCGGCTGACCGCGTGACCACCACCGACAACCAGGGCCGGGCGCAGCGCAGGTCCCTGCGCCAGCGCCTGGTCATCGACGTCACCCCGCTGCGCGAGTCGCCCGACTTCCGGCGGCTGTGGACCGGACACGCCGTGGCGATCCTCGGCACCCAGATGACCCGGGTCGCTGTGCCGTACCAGGTCTACGTGCTGACCGGGTCCACTCTCATGGTGGGCCTGGCCAGCCTGGCCCAGCTGATCCCGCTGATGGTCTGCTCGCTGCTGGGCGGCTCGGTCGCCGACGCCGTCGACCGCCGCCGCCTGCTGGTGGCCACCGAGAGCATGTTGGCGGTCGTCGTCGGCGGCCTGGCCCTGCTGGCCCTGCTCGACCGGCCGCCGATCTGGGCGATCTTCGTCCTGGTGGCGGTCTCGGCCGGGCTGTCGGCGCTGGAGAGCCCGGCTCGCAGTGCCGCCGTGGCCGGCCTGGTCCGCCGGGAGGTGCTGCCGTCGGCCTTCGCGCTGAACCAGACTCTCACCCAGGTCGGCGCGATCGTCGGGCCGGCCGTCGCCGGCGTGATCATCGCCGGGCTCGGGCTGTCCAGCACGTACGCGCTGAACGTCGTCACGTTCCTGGTCTCCATCGCGGTGCTCAGCCGGATGCGGCCGATGCCGCCGGCGCACGCCGTCACCAAGCCGGGGATCCGTTCGGTGGTCGAGGGCCTGACCTACCTGCGGAGCAAGCCCGCGGTGCTGGGCTGTTTCCTCGCCGACCTCAACGCCATGTTCTTCGGGATGCCGCGGGCGCTGTTCCCGGCGATCGCCCTCGGCCAGCTCGGCGGCGACGCGGTGACCGTCGGGCTGCTGCACGCGGCCCCGGGCGCGGGGGCCCTCATCGGTGCCCTCACCTCGGGCTGGGTCGTCGCGGTGACCAGGCAGGGCCGGGCGGTGATCGTGTCGATCGTCGTGTGGGGTCTGGCGATCGCCGGGTTCGGCCTGTCGCACTGGCTGCCGCTGACGCTGGCCCTGCTCATGGTCGCCGGTGCCGCCGACGTCGTCTCGGCGGTGTTCCGCCAGACCGTCCTGCAGCTCAGCGTGCCGGACCACCTGCGGGGCCGGCTCTCCTCGGTCCACATCGGCGTGGTGACCGGGGGACCGTTGCTCGGCGACGCGCGGGCCGGTGCGACGGCGAGCCTGACCAGTCCGGCGTTCGCGATGGTCTCCGGCGGCCTGGCCTGCGCGGTGATCATGGCGTTCCTCGGTTGGCGGCTGACGGCGCTGCGCCGGTGGACGCTCGCCGATGCCGAGATCGACCGCCGGGAGAACGGGAGCTGACGCATGACGGCGTACCCGCACGATCGCCGTGCCACCCGGTCGCCTCGATTCTGTAGAATCGAAGCGTCGCCGGGTGTGCCGAGGGGCGCGCTCCAGGGGGAGAATCGAGGGCAGGACCGTGTCGTTCGCGGACCACGGGATCACGTCGTTCGCCGGAATCTCGGGGACGGTGCACGAGCGCGTCCGGGACTGGATGCGCTCGGCGATCGTCGACGGCACCCTGAAGCCGGGCTCACGGATCGTTCAGACCGAGATCGCCCAGCTGCTGGGCGTCAGCCCCACCCCGGTCCGCGAAGCAATGCGCGACCTGGCCGCCGAAGGGCTGATCAAGGTCCATGCCCGGAAGGTGGCCACCGTCACCGCCATCGACGCCGCCGAGCTGCGCGACATTCGGCTGCTGCGCGAGACCCTCGAAGGGCTGGCGGCCCGGCTCTGCGCCGAACGGATCACCGAGGCGGAGCTGAACAAGGCCGAACGGATGCAGGAAGAGATGGAACGCGACCCGGACCTCGGCAAGTACGTCGAGCTCAACCGGGCGTTCCACCTCTATCTGTACGACGCCGCCCGGTCACCACGGCTCACCCAGATGCTGCTGTCGCTGCGTACCGCCACACCGGGGATGCTCTCGGTCGCCTTCATGCGGTCGAAGGAACGCCGCCTCGACGGCCTCGACGAGCACCGGCGCTTCCTGAAAGCCTGCCGCGACCGGGACCTCGACGCCGCCGAGGCGATCTTCCGGACCCACTCGTCCGTCGCCTTCCACGAGATGGAAGCCTTCCTGGAGAACCGGCCGATCGACTGAACCACCGGCGGGCCCACCATCGGGGGGCCGACCGGTGAGCGACCCGGACCGCCGCCCGCCCCGCAACCGGCTGGCCGTCGCCGTACCCCCGCTGTTGGTGTTCTTCAACCCGCTCACCCAGCTCGCGTACATCCCGATCTCGGTCGGCCTGGGGCGCAGCCTCGACCTCAGCCCGGCCCAGATCGGCATCACCATCGGCGCGCACAGTGTGGCCACCGCTGCCGCCGGCGTGTTCACCGGACCGCTGCTCGACCTCGTCCCGGTACGCCGGATCCTGCTCCCCGGGATGCTCGTCAACGCCGTCGTGTCGATCCTGCTGTGCCTGTACCAGAGCTACGCCGTCCTCACCGCCGGTCGGCTGCTCACCGGATTCGCCAGCGGCGCGGTCGCGCTCTGTGGCCAGGCACTCGTCGCCGACCTCACCCAGGGCGACCCGAAGGCCCGCGACCGGGGCTACTCACTGTTGCAGACCTTCGTCAGCATGGGAGCCGCGTCGGCGCTCGCGCTCGGCGCGTTCGCCGCCTCCCTGGACCGGCCGGTCCTCGTCTTCGCCGTCGGCGCGGTCTACGCCAGTGTCCTGCTCGGCGTCGTGGTCGTGGCCCGACTCGGCCGCGACCGCCCACCCGCCGCTCACGCACCCGACCTGCCGGTACGCCGCCGGATCGGGCTGACCCTGCGGTCGATCGGCCGGATGCTGGCGCAGCACCGGCGGCGCTGGCTGATCCTGTCCAGCATCGGGATCGGACTGGTGATGCAGGGCAGCCACTTCGGTGTCAGCGTGCTGCTCGACCGGCTCGCCGACGACATGAGCACCCTGGAACGGGTCGGCGTGTCGATCCTCATCCCCTGCGGCGTCTTCACCGGCAGCTTCATCAACCGGATGTCGCTGCGGCGGATCACCCGCGAGCAGCTGTTCACCCGGCTGTACCTGGTCATCCCGTTCGCGGCAGCCGCCTACGCGGTGGTGGCGCTCGCGGCACTGCACGTCGGTGCCGTCGCCCTGACCCTCGTGCTGCTCGGCACCTGCCTGGGTGCCCTGATGCCGCTGTCCATCGCGATCAGCGTCAACTGGAACCCGGAGCTGCGCGCGACAGCCGCCGCCACCGAAGCCCTCTCCCGCAGCGTCGGGCAGACCACCGGCCCGATCGCGGTCGGCGCGCTGGTCGCCGTCGGCGGTGTCGGCACCGTCGGCGTGGTCGTCTTCGGCGCGACTCTGCTCGGGCTCGCCGCCTCCCGCTACATCTTCACCGCCCGGCCCGCTCCACCCGGCTGATCCAGGCGGACCACTACTGCGGCAGAGCAGTATTCCTCCAGGGAATAATTATTCCCTGGAGGAATACTGTCCGACCGGTTCACCGGCCGCACCCGACGCTTGACAGATTCTGACCCGTGCGCGCCGAAAAAGTTGTTGGTCCACGGCTGCCTGCGTCCTCCAGCACACGTCCGGCACTTTGGCCGGCAGGTGACGTGAGGCGAGGTGGCGAGATGATCTACACGAGTTCCGGTGTCGGGTCGGCGCGGCGGTGGATCCGGTGGTGGCCGGCGGCGACAGCCGTCACAGCGGTGGCCCTGGGCGGGCTGCTGCTGCTGGCATTGGTCGCCTGCGGCTCAGGCACCGGCCGGCTCAGCGGACATCCGGACGCTGCCGACGCGACCGGGTCGGCCGGACTCGGCGGCGCGCCGGCCGCGACCGGCTCGAGCGGCGAGCCGCAGACCGGCGACGACGACGGTGGTGCGGAGCACGATCCGGGCGGCAGCGGCGGGGACAGCAGCGGGGACGGCGGCGACGACAGCGGCGGGGACGGCGGCGACGACGGTGGGCCCGAGGTGACGGCGGCAGCCGAGGACTGCGTCGGCTACGACCCGGCGAACCTGACCATCCAGCAGCAGGGCGACGCCTGGCTGATGCGCGACGGCAACCACGCCATCAAGAACTTCGCCACCAAGGTCGACGCCGAGGACGGGGTCAAGGTGGCCCGCAACTGGACGCGAATCTGCTACATCGGCCGGGGCAACGACCGCCCCGACCGGCACCGCTACATCATCACCTACTTCCAGGACCCGTCCGGGCTGCCGTTCGGCCCCGCTCCGCACTTCGACTGCATCCCGTACGACCCGGCGGAGCTGGCGGTGCACGGACCCGACGGCGACGGCTGGGGGCTGCGGGCCGCGGCCACCCCGCTGCTCTTTCTCGCGAGCGCGGCCGACGCCGAACGGGCCCGGCTCGTCGCCAGCGGCAACAGGCAGCTCTGCGTCATCGGGCAGGGCAACGGGATGCCCGACCCGGCCCGCTACCAGCTGGAACATTGGCGACAGTAAAGGTGGCACCTGGACCGTGCCGCCTAGCATCACCGGTATGGACGACCGGACCGTCGTGGCCGCGCTGGTTGCCGGTGACCCGCGCGGCCTCGACGGTGCGTACCGGGCGTACGCCGACCGGCTGTTCACGTACTGCCGGTTTCTGCTGCGTGACGCCGACGCGGCGGCCGACGCGGTGCACGACACGTTCGTCCTGGCCGGGCAGCGGGCGGCGCAGCTGCGCGACCCGGACCGGCTGCGCCCGTGGCTGTACGCCATCGCCCGCAACGAGTGCCTGCGGGTGATGCGTGGCCGACAGCGGCACCTGCCACTGGAGGAGGCCGGCCAGCTGCCGGCGGCGTCGGTCGACCCGGTCACCGGGCTGAGCGCCGAGCAGATCCGCGAGCTGGTCTGGGCCGCCGCCGCCGGGCTCAATCCCGGCGACCGGCAGGTCTTCGAGCTGTCCATCCGGCACGAGCTGTCCGCCGCCGAGGTCGGTGCGGTGCTCGGCGTCTCCGACAGCCACGCGCACGCCCGGCTGTCCCGGGTGCGGGCCCAGCTCGAACGGGCCGTCGGCGCACTGTTGGTGGCCCGGACCGGTACCGCCGACTGCGCCGATCTGGCCGGGCTGCTGCGCGGCTGGGACGGCACCCTCACGGTGCTGCTGCGCAAACGGGTCAGCCGGCACGTCGACGGCTGCACCACCTGCGCCGACCGGCGCCGGCAGCAGGTGCACCCGGCGGCGCTGTTCTCCGCGTACGCGACGCTGCCGTTGCTCGCCGTACCGGCAGATCTCTGGCCCCGACTGGTGTCGACCCACACCGACCCGGCCGAGGCGGCGGCCCGTGCCCGGATCGACCGCCGGGCGGGCCGATTCGACCCGGCGACCGGGTTTCCCCGCCGGTCGCCCGGGCCGCCCGGCCGGCGGACGACCGCGGTCGTGGCGGCGGCCGGAGTGCTGGCGTTGCTGCTCGGCGGTGCCGTCATGGTGCCCCGGCTCGGCGCGGTCGACGACACTGCGCGGTCAGCGCCCGAGCCGCCACCGACGCTGGCCGCTCCGGTGTCGGCGGCGCCGACCAGCACCGCCGGGCCGACCAGTTCGGCGGTGCCGACGGCCTCGGCACCGCCCACCAGCCTGCCGCCGAGCGGTGGTCCGCGTCCGTCGGATCCGGCGCCACCAGCGCCGCCATTGACCGTTGCGGCCGAGGTGACGGTCACCTGCACCGGATCCAGCCGGTACCGGCTGCGGGTGGTCGCCACCGTGGCCGGTGGCCTCGCCGAGTCGGCGGTGCTCACCTGGACCGCTGGTGGGGGCGACCCGTCGCCGTCGTCGAACGCCGGCCCGACGACCGCACCGACGTCCGGGTCCGGTCCGGGTGGGCCCGGTGGCCTCGTCGCCCCGGGTTCGCAGCCCGCCCGAGGCGGCGAGGTGACGATGACCGTCACGGGTGAGACGGTGACCGGCCAGGTCGAGCAGGTGGCCGTTGCGGCGGTGACCTGGCGGGTCACCGTCGTCGACGGCGACGGGCGACAGGCCGGTGCCGGGCCGTACCCGGTCACCAACCCGTGCCCGCCGCCGGGCTGACCGGGCGCGCTGCGCCGAGCTGACCGGCCGCGCTGCGCCGAGTTGACCGGGCGCGCGGACTGTGACCGACCTCCTGCCCGGTCGACGGCACGTCGGTCGAACCGGCAGGATGTCCGGCATGCAGCGCACCCCCGACGGCGGACCTGACACCACCGACCCGGCGTCCGTGTACCACCGGGTCGGCACGGAGAGCGACGTGCCGGCGGTCCTCGCCCTGATCGACGACGCGGTGCGCTGGCTGGCCGAACAGGGCCGGACCGGGCAGTGGGGGACCGAGCCGCAGTCGACGAATCCGCGGCGGATCGCCATGGTCACCGGCTGGGCCAGGGAGAGCGGGCTGGTGCTGGCCTGCGTACCCGGCGACGGCGAGCGGGTCGTCGGGGCGCTCGCCGTCGGCGTGGCCCGGTCCTACGTCCCCCCGGTCAACGAACCCGAGCTGTACGTGAACCTGCTGGTCACCGACCGTGGTTGGGCCGGTCGTGGGATCGGCGGGGCGCTGCTGGACGAGGCCCGGCGGATCGCCGTCGACCGGCGGGCGACCCTGCTGCGGGTCGACTGCTACGCCGGTGGCGACCGGGCGCTGGTGCGCTACTACGAGCGGGCCGGGTTCACCGCCGCCGAGCCGTTCACCATCGACCAGCCCGGCGGCCCGTGGCCGGGGCAGATTCTCAGCCAGCGGATCCGCTGACGAACCCGCCGGCGCGCTGGCCGTCCAGCGATCAGGTCCTCCCGGTTGAGGACCCCGATCCGGTACGCCAGCCGGCCGGGTCGACCCCGCCCGGCACCGCCGATGCCGGTTCGTATGGCCCCCGGGTCAGTATCAGCGTGCCGAGGTCGAGATGGTCGACCGCGCCGGTCGCGTCGCGGACCACCCGCAACGTCTCGCCGGCGTAGAAGCCGTCGATTCCGGCCCAGGTGTCGTCGCCGTTGGAGCGGAAGCGGGTGCCCCGACCCGCCTTGCCGATCGGGGTGAGCTGCAGCGTGCCGTCGCCCAGCAGCCGGATCGCCACCGGCCGTGGACCCCAGTACCACGGCCCGGTCAGGTCGAGCAGCGTCAGGTCGACGCCTGCTGCCGGCCGCCACGGTGGCGGGATCGCCGGCTCCCGGTCGGCGACAATCTTCACCAGGTCGGCGGCAATGTCGTCGACCTGTGGCCCACTGGTGACGTTGGCCAGCACGATCGCGGCGACGTCGGAGTCAGGGCAGGTCCACAGCGCGGTCTGCGCTCTCCGGCGGCGAGGCGGCGGTCCGCATCATCGTCAGTGCCTCGGTGGAGAGCACCCGCGGATTCCCATCGAGGAGGAACGTCGCGAACCGGCTGAGGTCGGCGACGGTGGACCACAGCTGTCCCGCCGGGGCGACGAGGCCGTAGTCCTCGGTCGGCTCGGGCAGCAGCACGTCCGCCCATGGATGCACAGCCCAGCCGGCGGCCACCCGGCGGGGCGGCGCGACCCCGGTGTCGGCCATGCCGAGCGGGCCGAGCACGTCGGCACGCAACGCATCCCCCCAGGGCCGGCCGCGTAGCCGCTCGACCAGTTGACCGAGCAGGGCGTACCCGGGGTTGGAGTATCGGTGCCAGTGCCCGGCCGGCCACCGGTCCTGCGCGGTGCCGAGCACGTCGGACAGGTCGGGCCGTAGCGTGCCGGGGGTCCTTCCCACCACGGACCGGGCGGTTCGGCGGGCAGCCCGGCGGTGTGCGCCAGCAGCTGCGCGACTGTCGCCTCGACGCCACAGCCGGGCAGATGCCGTCCGATCGGGTCGGTCAGCTCGAGTAGCCCATCGTCGCGCAGCCGCAGCACCTGGACCGCGGTGAAGGTCTTGCTGAGCGAACCGATCCGGTAGCCGGTCGATGTGTGTGGCGACGCGCCGTCGACCTCGCCACGGGTGGCGGTCCAGACCGGTCCGGTGCTGCGGACCACGGCCGCGACCATCGACGGGGCGCGGCCGTCGGCCTGGCCAGTGGCGATCCGGTGCAGCAACGCCCGGCGGGTCTGCGGCAGCAGATCGGCGTCCATGCCCGCCATTGTGCCCGGCGTGGCCGGTCGCGGTGCCCCCGATCGGGGCCGCTTCGTGGCATGGTGAGCCGATGGAGACTGCAGATCCCGCGCGGGCACCCGAGGGTGCGCCGCCCTGGCTGGCCCGTCCGGTGGCGGTGCTCGGCGGTGTCGTCGCCGGACAGTTGCTGCTGGCCCGCAGCGACCGGGCGGCGGTGATCCTGACCAGCCTGTTGGCGTACCCGACGGGTTTCGAGTTCGAGATCAGCGCGATCCTGCGGGTCGCGGACCCGGACGGGCACGCTGGGCCACCCCGGCCGCGGACCCCGGTCGAGGGGGTCGGCGGGTTGCAGGTGATGGTCCGGTTCGCCGACGGTACGTCGTTGAGCAGCCTGCACCGGGATCCGCCGCCGGCCGACCTGGAACCGAACGGACCGCTGCTGGTGCCGGTCGTGGCCAGCAGCGACCAGCAGCGGCACGACGCCCGGTTCTGGGTGTGGCCGCTGCCGCCGGAAGGCCCAGTCACAGTGGAGTGTGCCTGGCCGGCGCGCGACGTCGCGCACAGTCGGGTGGAGGTCTCCGGGGCGCTGATCCGGCAGGCGGCGGCCGGTGCCGTCGAGCTGTGGCCGGCAGCGCCGCAGTAGATCTGCATCGGGTGGCGGCGCCGCTGCAAGGTTTCAGTCCGGCAGCAGTGGGGCGGCGGGGCCGAGGTCGCGGCCGAGCAGCACCGCGCGGTCGACCGCGCGGGAGCCGAAGCGGTCCCGGACCGCGTCGAGCGCGGCGTCCAGGTTCTCCCGCCGGGTCGTCCCGGTCGGCGATTCGCCGCCGTCCGGCGTACCGGTCTGCTCCAGCGGCAGGGCCAGTTGGGTGGCGTGCCCGTCGTCGAGGTTGCCGACCGAGACGCCGACCAGGGTGAGCCCGCGTTCGCCGATGATCGGTGCGGCGGCGGCCAGCAGCTGCCGGGCGGCGCCGAGGATGACGTCGGTCTGCGCGGTGGCCCGGGGCAGGGTGTGCGCCCGGGTGGCCTTGGTGAAGTCGCCGAAGCGCAACCGCAGGGTCACCGTCCGGCCGGTCCGGCCGGCGGCCCGCATCCGCCGGCCGACCCGGTCGACCAGCCCGGCGAGGATCGCGTCGACGTCGGTCAATTCTCGACTGGCCCGGCCGAGCGCCTGCTGGGAGCCGATGGAGCCGCGTCGGCCGCCGGTCTGCACCCGGCGGGGGTCCCGATTGTGGGCGAGGGCGTGCAGGTGTCGGCCGGCGGCCGCGCCGACGATGCTGACCAGCGCCGCTTCCCCGAGGCCGGCCACCCGACCGACCGTGGTGATGCCGCGTTCGCGTAGTTTGCCGGCGGTGACCGGGCCGACGCCCCAGAGTCGTTCGACCGGCAGCGGATGCAGGAACGCCAGCTCCTCGCCGGGCGGCACGACCAGTAGCCCGTCCGGTTTGGCGACGCCGCTGGCGACCTTGGCGAGGAACTTGGTGCGCGCCACCCCGACGGTGATCGGCAGTCCGACCTGGTCGCGGACCGCGACCCGCAGCCGGGCGGCGATGTCGGCCGGCGCTCCCGCGAGCCGGCGCAGCCCGCCGACGTCGAGGAACGCCTCGTCGATGGAGAGCGGCTCGACAAGCGGGGTGGTCTGCCGGAACACCTCGAACACCGCCCGGCTGGCCGCCGTATAGGCCGCCATCCGGGGCGGCACCACCACTGCCTCCGGGCAGATCAGCCGGGCTCGCTGCCCCGGCATCGCAGTCCGTACGCCGCGAGCCTTGGCCTCGTAGCTGGCCGCCAGCACCACGCCGGCACCGACGATCACCGGCCGCCCGCGCAGCCGGGGGTCGTCGCGCTGCTCGACCGAGGCGTAGAAGGCGTCCAGGTCGGCGTGCAGGATGTTGGCCTCACCCGCCACCGCGCCATCATCGCACAGATGTTCGACCAACCCGGGCTGACCTGTCCGTACGGCCGAGGTCCGCGGTGACTACTCCGGGACGAGGCGGTAGGCGCCGTCGCTGGCCGAGGTGGCCATCGAGGCGTACGCCCGCAGCGCCGCCGACACCGGCCGGTCCCGGTCGACCGGGGTGTACGGGCGGTCCCGCTTCTCCTGGGCGATCCGGCGGGCCTGCAGCACCTCGTCGGGCACGTTGAGCTCGAGCTTGCGGGCCGGGATGTCGATGACGATCTCGTCACCGGGCTCGACCAGGGCGATCAGCCCACCGGAGGCTGCCTCGGGGGAGGCGTGCCCGATGGACAGCCCGGAGGTGCCGCCGGAGAACCGGCCGTCGGTGATCAGCGCGCAGGCCCGGCCGAGACCACGGCCCTTGAGGAACGATGTGGGGTAGAGCATCTCCTGCATGCCCGGCCCGCCCTTGGGTCCTTCGTAGCGGACGACGACCACGTCACCGGCGACCACCTCGCCGGCGAGGATCGCCGAGACGGTGTCCTCCTGTGACTCGTACACCTTGGCCGGGCCACGGAACGTCAGGCAGTCGTCGGGCACCCCGGCGGTCTTGACCACCGCGCCCTGCGGGGCCAGGTTGCCGTGCAGGATCGCCAGGCCGCCGTCGGCGGAGTAGGCGTGCGCCACGTCCCGGATGCAGCCCTGCGCCGCGTCGGTGTCCAGGCTGGACCAGCGGTTCGTGGTGGAGAACGGTTCGGTGGTACGCACCCCACCGGGCGCGGCGTGGAACAGCTCGACCGCCTCCGGGATCGGCGAGCCGCCCCGGATGTCCCAGTCGGCCAGCCACTTGTCCAGCGACGGCGAGTGCACCGCGTGCACGTCGCGGCGCAGCGCGCCGGCCCGGTCCAGCTCGCCGAGCAGCGCCGGGATGCCGCCGGCCCGGTGCACGTCCTCCATGTGGTACTTCGGTGTGTTCGGCGCGACCTTCGACAGGCAGGGCACCCGACGGGAGATGGCGTCGATGTCGGCGACGCCGAAGTCGAGCTCCGCCTCGCGGGCGGCCGCCAGCAGGTGCAGCACGGTGTTGGTGGAGCCACCCATCGCCACGTCCAGGGCGACCGCGTTCTCGAACGCCGCCCGGCTGGCCACCGAGCGGGGCAGCACCGAGGCGTCGTCGCCGTCGTACCACCGCTTGGCGATCTCCACGACGGTCCGGCCGGCCTCGACGAACAGCGACCGCCGCGCGGCGTGGGTGGCCAGCACCGACCCGTTGCCCGGCAGCGCCAGCCCGACCGCCTCGGTCAGGCAGTTCATCGAGTTGGCGGTGAACATGCCGGAGCAGGAGCCGCAGGTCGGGCAGGCGGAGCGCTCGATGGTGTCGAGCTGGGCGTCGGTGACGGCGTCGTTCGACGCGGCGATCATCGCGTCGATCAGGTCGAGCTTGGCGTGCACCACGCCCTCGACGGCGACGGTCTTGCCGGCCTCCATCGGGCCGCCGGAGACGAACACGGTCGGGATGTTGAGCCGCAGCGCGGCGAGCAACATGCCCGGGGTGATCTTGTCGCAGTTGGAGATGCAGACCAGCGCGTCGGCGCAGTGGGCGTTGACCATGTACTCGACGGCGTCGGCGATCAACTCCCGGCTGGGCAGCGAGTAGAGCATGCCGCCGTGGCCCATGGCGATGCCGTCGTCGACGGCGATCGTGTTGAACTCGCGGCCGACCCCGCCGGCCTCGGCGATCGAATCGGCGACCAGACCGCCGAGGTCCTTGAGGTGTACGTGGCCGGGCACGAACTGGGTGAAGCTGTTGGCGATGGCCACGATCGGCTTACCGAAGTCGTCGTCGGTCATCCCGGTGGCCCGCCAGAGGGCCCGGGCACCGGCCATCGTCCGACCGTGCGTGGAGGTCTTCGACCGCAGCTCAGGCATTCGCCAAGTGTTACACCACGGTTGCCGCGTCGGCCCGGCCAGCCGTGGCGCGTTTCACGTGTCGGGATGTTTGCCGGCCGGCGGGCCGACCCCGGCACCACGGCGCGACACCGATCCGGCACAGTTGTGGCGTGCACCTCCCCCCGGGCATGCAGGCGCTCGCATTGGCGAGCGGGGTGGCGGCTGCGCTCGGCACGGTGTGGCTGTTCGTCGCCGGCCGCCGGCTGACCGGGGCGCTGCGGCAGGCGTACCGGCTCGTCGTGCTCGGTGCCGGCGGGTTCACCGCGACCGTGCTGGTCGCCCTGGTCGCGGTGGTGACGCTGGTCGGCGAAGGGGAGCGGTACGAGGCCCAGCGCGCGCTGCTCGGCACCGGTGTCGCGGTCGGCGGTGCGGTCAGCGGGCTGGTGCTGGCCTGGGGGCTGTTGCGGCTGCCGGCGCCCGGGCGTCCGACGCCGACGCTGCGGCATCTGCTGGACTGCCTCGCGGTCGGCGCCGCGCTGTGGTTCACCGGCTGGGTCCTGGTGGTCGAGCCGACCCGGCTGCTCGGCCCGGCCACCCCGGCCACACCCGGGGGGTTGCTGCTGAGCCTGGCCACGCTCGCGGCGATCGGCGGTGTCACGGTGGTGAGCACGCTGCAGGTGACCGGGGCGGGCGACGACGGGCCGGTGCTCAGCGGCGTCGGTGCGCTCGTCGTCGGGTTCGCCGCGACCGGCGTGGCCGTCGGGGCGGGTTCCGCCGGCTCCGGCCTGGTGTCGGCCAGCGCGGCGGTGCTACCGGTGGGGCTGCTGTTGCTGTGCCTCGGCGCCGCGCGGGCGGGGCGGCGCGGCGTGGACGCCGCCACGGCGCCGGTCCGCCGGGGGTCCGGTTACGTGTTCCTGCCGATGGTGGTGATCGCCGCCGCCGGTCTCTACCACACGCTGCGCGGCGGGGTGTTCAGCCCGCTGGCCGTGCTGGTCGGCTGCCTGGAGGGGTTCGTCCTGGTCGCCCGGCAGTACGTGGCCCTGCTCGACGTGCGCCGCTACGCCGACCAGCTGGCCAACCGCGAGGCGCACTACCGCAACCTGGCGCACACCGATCCGCTGACCGGCCTGGCCAACCGTCGGGCGCTGCTGCGTGAGCTGTACGACTGGGTCGCCGACGCGCGGCCCGGTAGGCTGATCGCCCTGGACCTGGACGGCTTCAAGACGGTCAACGACATGCAGGGCCACGACGTCGGCGACGCCGTGCTGATCGAGGTCGGCCGGCGGCTCGCGGCAGAGGTGGGTGGTGTCGGGGTCGCCGCCCGGCTCGGCGGTGACGAGTTCGCCGTCCTTCTGCCGGTGGCCGACGCGGAGGCGGCGCACCGCCTCGGTGCCCGGCTGCTGGCCGTGCTCAACGAGCCGTACCCGCACGACAAGGGGCCGATCTACGTCTCGGCGAGTATCGGCATGGCGTGCCGGTCGACCGCCCCGGACGTGCCGACGCTGCTGCGCAACGCCGATCTGGCGTTGCGGGCGGCGAAGCAGCGGGGCAAGAACCGGGTGGAGCAGTACGACGTCTCCTACGACCAGGCCCAGCGGCGGCGGACCCTGCTGGAGCACGAGATGCGCGGGGCGATCGACCGCGACGAGCTGCGGTTGGCCTTCCAACCGGTGGTGGCGGTGCCGTCGGTGCGTCCGGTCGGTGCCGAGGCGTTGATCCGTTGGCACCATCCTGAGCTGGGCCGGGTGCCGCCGGACGAGTTCATTCCGCTCGCCGAGGAGTGCGGGATGATCAACCGGTTGGGTGCCTGGGTGCTCGACGAGGCGTGCCGGCAGTTGGCCCGCTGGCTGGCCGAGGGGCACGACGTGTGGGTGTCGGTGAACGTCTCGCCGCACGAGCTGCACGCGCCGGCGTACGTCCTGCAGGTCGACGAGGCGCTGCGGCGGCACCGGGTGCCGCCGCAGCGGTTGGTGCTGGAGGTGACCGAGCACGCGGTCGCCCGGGACCTGGCCGAGCTGATCCGTCGGTTGACGGCGCTGCGGGCCACCGGCGTACGGATCGCCCTGGACGATTTCGGTGCCGGCTACTCGTCGCTCGGGCAGCTGCGCAACCTGCCGATCGACATCCTCAAGATCGATCACAGCCTGGTGGCGGAGCAGGGGCGGCCGGTGGCGCCACCGCCCGGTCGGCGGGCGTTCGCGCCGATGGTGGACGTGGTGATGCGGCTCGGCCACCAGCTGGGCCTGGAGGTGATCGCCGAGGGGGTGACGAACCAGGCGGAGCTGGCGGTGGTGGTGGATGCCGGCTGCCGGTTCGGCCAGGGCGCGCTGTTCGGTTGGGGGGTGCCGGCCGAGCATCTGGAGGCGATGCTGGCGGCGGCGACGTCCGTCGGCGGCCGGCGTCGGGAGGTGCCGTCGTCGCGTACGGAATCGGGATCCGTCGGCCGGTCGGCCACGTCGTCGCAGCCCACCGGCGTTGGCCCGACACCGTCGGCCCAGGATGTGAGATCAGTTGACTCATCGCGTGAGATGCGTCAGGCTTAGCCCCATGTCGCTGACTCTGTCGTCTCGAGTACTTACCTGAGCGCACTCTCCCCGCGAGAGTGCGCTGGCCCCGTGCATCTGCACGAGGGCCGTTTTTATTGCCGTACCCCAGCCGGTTCCGGCCGATCGGTCCCATCTGCCGGATTTCCGCCGAGACCCTGTCACGAGACCACTGAGCTGAAGGCCTGAATCGTCATGACGAGACCCACGCCCGAGACCCTCGCCCACCGCGCCAACCCGGCTGCGGCGGCCGCGCCCACCCCGGCCACCCTCGCCAACGCCGTAACCCCGCCGCCGGCCGCGCCGGTGCAGGTCTCCGGCGCGAGCTCGTTGGTCCGGTCCCTGGAGGCGCTCGGCGTCGACGTCGTGTTCGGTATCCCGGGCGGAGCGATCCTGCCGGCCTACGACCCGTTGTACGACTCGACGGTGCGGCACATCCTGGTCCGGCACGAGCAGGGCGCCGGACACGCGGCCACCGGCTACGCCCAGGCCACCGGCCGGGTCGGGGTCTGCATGGCCACCTCCGGTCCGGGCGCCACCAACCTGGTCACGCCGATCGCAGACGCCTACATGGACTCGGTGCCGATCGTCGCGATCACCGGCCAGGTGGCCCGGCCCATGATCGGCACCGACGCCTTCCAGGAGGCCGACATCCAGGGCATCACCCTGCCGATCACCAAGCACAACTACCTGGTCCAGTCGGGCGAGGAGATCCCCCGGGTGCTGGCCGAGGCGTTCCACCTGGCGGCCACCGGCCGACCCGGACCGGTCCTGGTCGACATCCCGAAGGACGTCCTGCAGGCGCAGACCACCTTCACCTGGCCGCCGACGCTGGACCTGCCCGGCTACCGGCCCACCCTGCACCCGCACGGCAAGCAGATCCGTGAGGCCGCCCGGCTGATGGCCGGTGCCCGCCGCCCGGTGCTCTACGTCGGTGGCGGGGTGCTCAAGGCCCAGGCCACCGAGGGGCTGCTCCGGCTCGCCGAGCTGACCGGCATCCCGGTGGTCACCACACTGATGGCCCGGGGGGCCTTCCCCGACTCGCACCCGCAGCACCTGGGTATGCCCGGCATGCACGGCACCGTGGCCGCCGTGTACGCGCTGCAGAAGGCGGACCTGATCGTCGCGCTCGGTGCCCGCTTCGACGACCGGGTCACCGGCAAGCTGGACTCGTTCGCCCCCGGCGCGGCGGTGGTGCACGCCGACATCGACCCGGCCGAGATCGGCAAGAACCGGGCCGCCGACGTGCCGATCGTCGGCGACGCCCGGCACGTCATCGACGAGCTGATCGAGGCGTACCAGGTCGCCCAGCGGGGTGGGCCGCCCGGCAGCCGACCGGTGGCGGCGCCGCGTGGCGGCGCCGGCGCCGGTGACCGGACCGACTGGTGGACCACCCTCGACGACCTGCGGGAGCGCTACCCGCTGGGCTACGACGAGCCCGACGACGGCACGCTGTCGCCGCAGTACGTGATCCAGCGGTTGGGCAAGCTGGCCGGGCCGGACGCGATCTACGTCGCCGGCGTCGGACAGCACCAGATGTGGGCCTCGCAGTTCATCTCCTACGAGAAGCCGAACACCTGGCTCAACTCCGGCGGGCTGGGCACGATGGGCTACGCAGTCCCGGCGGCGATGGGCGCCAAGGTCGGCCGGCCGGAGACGACCGTGTGGGCGGTGGACGGCGACGGCTGCTTCCAGATGACCAACCAGGAGCTGGCCACCTGTGCCCTGGAGGGCATCCCGGTCAAGATCGCGCTGATCAACAACGGCAACCTGGGCATGGTCCGGCAGTGGCAGACCCTGTTCTACAACGAGCGCTACTCCAACACCGACCTGGGCACCCACAAGCACCGGATCCCGGATTTCGTGAAGCTGGCCGAGGCACTCGGCTGCGTCGGGATGCGCTGCGAGAACGCCGCCGACGTCGACAAGACCATCGCCGCCGCGATGGAGATCAACGACGTCCCGGTCGTGATCGACTTCGTGGTCGGCAAGGACGCGATGGTCTGGCCGATGGTGGCCGCCGGCACCAGCAACGACGAGATCATGTTCGCCCGCGACGTCCGGCCCGCCTTCGACGACGACGATCTGTGACGCGCGAACTGTGCCGTGCGATCCACGGCAACGACCTTGTGACCATCCGGCCCATCCGAGCATGACGAGGAAATGATGACCAAGCACACGCTCTCCGTGCTGGTGGAGAACAAGCCCGGCGTACTCGCCCGGGTCTCCGGACTGTTCTCCCGGCGCGGGTTCAACATCGACTCGTTGGCGGTCGGCGAGACCGAGAATCCGGAGGTCTCCCGGATCACCATCGTCGTCGACGCCGAGTCGTCGCCGCTGGAGCAGGTGACCAAGCAGCTGAACAAGCTGGTCAACGTACTGAAGATCGTGGAACTCGACCCGGCGGTGTCGGTCGCCCGCCAGCTGCTGCTGGTCAAGGTCCGCGCGGACCGCGCGATGCGTTCGCAGGTGCTGGAGACGGTCAACCTGTTCCGGGCCCGCGTGGTGGACGTCGCACCGGACACCCTCACCGTCGAGGCCACCGGCACCTCGGACAAGCTGGAGGCGCTGCTGCGCGATCTCGAACCGTTCGGGATCAAGGAGATGGTGCAGTCCGGCCTGGTCGCGATCGGGCGCGGATCCCGGTCGATCACCACCGGCCCGGCGCTGCGCGCCGCCTGACCGGGTACGCCGTACCCGTCGACCTGCGGCAGACCGCTGCCGCCCGGAAGAGAACGCCGGCCACCGTGGCCGGACACACGAGAGGGAAGTCATGACCGCAGAGGTGTTCTACGACGACGACGCCGACCTGGGCCTGATCCAGGGCAAGAAGGTCGCCGTGCTGGGGTACGGCAGCCAGGGCCACGCCCACGCGCTGTCGCTGCGTGACTCCGGCGTCGACGTCGTGATCGGCCTGCCGGAGGGCTCCAAGAGCCGGGCCAAGGCGCAGGAGCAGGGGCTGCGGGTGCTGACCCCGGCCGAGGCGTCGGCCGAGGCCGACGTGATCATGGTGCTGGCGCCGGACACCGCGCAACGGTCGCTCTACACCGAGGCGATCGCCCCGCACCTGACCGCCGGCAAGGCGCTGTTCTTCGGCCACGGCCTGAACATCCGGTACGGGTTCATCACGCCGCCGGCCGACGTGGACGTGGCGATGGTGGCCCCGAAGGGCCCCGGTCACCTGGTGCGCCGGCAGTACGTCGACGGCAAGGGCGTGCCCGCGCTGGTCGCGGTCGAGCAGGACGCCACCGGCACCGCCTTCGACCTGGCCCTGGCGTACGCCAAGGCGATCGGTGGCACCCGGGCCGGCGTGATCAAGACCACCTTCAAGGAGGAGACCGAGACCGACCTGTTCGGTGAGCAGGCGGTGCTCTGCGGTGGCGCGGCGGCGCTGGTGCAGACCGGTTTCGAGGTGCTCACCGAGGCCGGCTACGCGCCGGAGATCGCGTACTTCGAGTGCCTGCACGAGCTGAAGCTGATCGTCGACCTGATGTACGAGGGCGGCATCGCGCGGATGCGGTACAGCGTGTCGGACACCGCCGAGTACGGCGACTACTCCCGTGGGCCGCGGGTGGTGGACGCCCGGGTCAAGGACGAGATGCGCAAGATCCTCGCCGAGGTGCAGTCGGGCGAGTTCGCCCGCGAGTGGATCGCCGAGGACGACGCCGGCCGGCCGAACTTCGCCAAGTGGCGGGCCGAGGGTGCGGCGCACCCGATCGAGGAGACCGGTCGCAAGTTGCGCGGCATGATGAGCTGGGTCGACCGGCCGATCACCGAGACCGCCTGAGTCAGTACGGCCAGTGACGCTGGCCATCCGCAGAGCCCGTCACCGACGGTAGTTGGTGTCGGGCTCTGCGGCGATATTGCCGGGGTCTGCGTTACCGGAAGATTGCGGCTCGGGGTCGATTCCGGGTAGTTGGCCACTGGTACCGGTAATTGACCTACGGTTACAGCTAGTTAATGCAGGGCTCGGGTAATGTGCCCCGCATGCGTCTGGAGCAATCGCACCGTACGGAGCGCTTCGGTGCCGTTCGCATCCATGAGCTTCAGCGTGTCATCGAGCTGGACTCGGGGGATGCCGCGGGTGATCTGGGGCGTGGGCTCGTATCGCAGGACGACATCCGCACGATCGAACGTGATCTGGTGGTGGTCATTCCCTGCATGAACGAGACACGCAGGGTGATCGAAGGAGTGCTCTCCGGTATTCCGCACGACTGCCTGATCGTGCTGGTGTCCAACAGCGCCCGGCAGCCGGTGGACCGTTATGAAATCGAGGCCCATACGGTCGAGCAGTTCTGCCGGTCCGCCGACCGTCCGGCCATCACCGTGCATCAGCGCGATCCCGGGCTGGCCGCAGCCATGAAGGCGGCCGGGATGCCGGAGCTGATCGACGACAGCGGGCTGGTCCGTACCGGCAAGGGCGAGGCGATGCTGATCGGCATGGCGGTGGCCGCGCTGACCGGTCGCCGGTACGTCGGCTACGTCGACGCGGACAACTACGTACCAGGTGCGGTGCACGAGTACTGCAAGGTCTACGCGGCCGGCCTGCACCTGGCCGACAGCCCGTACGCGATGGTCCGGATCTCCTGGCACTCCAAGCCCAAGCTGCGTGACGGCCGGCTGTTCTTCAGCCGCCGGGGCCGCAGCTCCGAGATCACCAACAGTTTCCTGAACCGGCTGATCGCCGAGTACTCCGGATTCGGCACCGAGGTCATCGCCACCGGCAACGCCGGCGAGCACGCCCTCAGTCTCGAGCTGGGGCTGCGACTACGGCTGGCCGGCGGCTTCGCCGTCGAACCCTACGAGTACGTCGACCTGTTCGAGCGCTTCGGCGGGGTCCTGGAGAGCGACTGCCCGCCGGTGCTCGCCAGCGCGGTGCCGGTGCTGCAGGTCGAGACCCGCAACCCGCACTTCCACGACAACAAGGGTGAGGACCACGTCCAGGGCATGCGGATGCAGGCGCTGAACGTGCTCTACCACTCGCCGGTCTGCCTGCCCGCCGTACGGGAGGCGATCGTCGAGTTCATGGTCGCCCAGGGCGCGCTGGCCCCCGGTGCCGAGCCGCCGCGCGAGCGGATCTATCCGCCGGTCGGTTCCCTCGCGTTCGACCTGCTCTTCGACACGCTGGACGCGGAGGCCGAGACGTTCCGGCAGATCGGCGAGGGGGTCATCGACCGGGCCCGGATTCCACGCCAACCGGTCGGACCGGTCGCCACGACCTGAGTCCGGGCCGCCGGCCCGTGCGGTGATCAGGGGCGGTTCCGGAGCAGGTACGGGTGTCCCGCGCACGCGGGCCTCGTCACATCCGCCGAGCGTCTGCCGAGCTTCTGTCGACGGCAGGACCCGGCCGGACGGGTGTTAGGTCTGATTTGTGAGGGCCCTCACCCCCGGCCCCGAGTCCTGCCGTCCACGGGTGCGCCTACGATCGCGGGTAGGCCGCCTCCGTGCCGTGCGAGACCCGCCGGGGAGGAAGCGTAGGGCGCAGAGCGGCGCCCCACCGCCGCAGATACCCGTCCCGGACGACCTTGAGGACCCATGAATCCTGTCGTACTGATCGCCGAAGAGCTCGCGCCCGCCGCTATCGACGTGCTCGCCCACGACTTCGATGTCCGTCACGTCGACGGCACGGACCGCCCCGCACTGCTCGCCGCGCTCGCCGACGCCCACGCGGTGATCGTGCGCAGCGCCACCCAGATCGACGCCGAGGCGCTGGCCGCCGCCCCACGGCTCAAGGTGGTCGCGCGGGCCGGGGTCGGCCTGGACAACGTCGAGGTACCGGCCGCCACCGCCCGTGGCGTGATGGTCGTCAACGCCCCGACCTCGAACATCGTCTCCGCCGCCGAGCAGGCCATCGCCCTGCTGCTCGCGGTGGCCCGCAACACCGCCAGCGCCAGCGCCGCGCTCAAGGCCGGCGAGTGGAAGCGGTCGAAGTACACCGGCGTGGAGATCCAGGGCAAGACGGTCGGCGTCGTCGGGCTCGGCCGCATCGGGGTGCTGTTCGCCCAGCGGATCGCGGCCTTCGGGACCCGGCTGATCGCCTACGACCCGTACATCCAGCCGGCCCGGGCCGCGCAGCTCGGGGTCCGCCTGGTCGGGCTGGAGGAGCTGCTGCGGGAGAGCGACTTCATCTCGATCCACCTGCCGAAGACCCCGGAGACCCTCGGTCTGATCGGCGAGAAGGAGCTGGCGATCGTCAAGCCCGGGGTCCGCATCGTCAACGCCGCCCGGGGCGGGCTCGTCGACGAGCAGGCGCTGGCCGACGCCCTCGCCGAAGGCCGGGTCGGCGGCGCCGGTGTCGACGTGTACGCCAAGGAGCCGTGCACCTCCTCGCCGCTGTTCGCCTTCGACAACGTGGTGGCCACCCCGCACCTGGGTGCCTCCACCGCCGAGGCGCAGGACAAGGCCGGGCTGGCCGTGGCCCGCAGCGTCAAGCTGGCCCTGCAGGGCGAGTTCGTGCCGGACGCGGTCAACGTCCAGGCCGGCGGCGTGGTCGCCGAGGAGGTCCGTCCGCTGCTGCCGTTGGCCGAGCGGCTCGGCAAGGTCTTCACCGCGGTCGCCGGGGTGGTCGCTGCCAGCGTCACCGTCGAGGTGCGCGGCGAGGTCGTCGCCAACGAGGTGTCGGTGCTCAAGCTCGCCGCGACCAAGGGCCTGTTCGCCTCGGTAGTCGAGGAGCAGGTGACCTACGTCAACGCGCCGCACCTGGCGGCCGAACGGGGTGTCGAGGTCGAGCTGGTCACCCACCCGGACACCGTCGAGCACGCCAACCTGGTGACGGTCCGCGGGGTGCTGCCCGACGGCGGTACGGTCAGCGTCTCGGGCACCGTGGTCTCCACCGCCGGTCGCGACGTCATCCGGCTGACCGAGGTCGACGGGTTCGACCTGGAGCTCACCGCCGACGGCATCCTGCTGTTCTTCCGGTACACCGACCGGCCCGGCGTGGTCGGCAGCATCGGGTCGATCCTCGGCGAGGCCGGGGTCAACATCGCGGCGATGCAGGTGGCCCGACGTTCCGCCGGCGGTGAGGCGCTGATGACCCTCACCGTCGACTCAGCGGTCGGCGCGGAGTCGCTGAGCACCGCCGCCAGTTCGATCGGGGCGACCGCGGCCAGCGCCGTCGACCTGCGCGACGAGTAGGAGTCACCGCCACAGCAAGGCAGGTACCGGTGCGGCGGTTCGGGGACCTCGTCCCCGAACCGCCGT
The DNA here is from genome assembly GCF_030345095.1 of Solwaraspora sp. WMMA2056. Lineage (NCBI taxonomy): Bacteria > Bacillati > Actinomycetota > Actinomycetes > Micromonosporales > Micromonosporaceae > Solwaraspora > Solwaraspora sp. WMMA2056. The sequence continues at coordinate 6,022,663 of NZ_CP128360.1, read as the reverse complement.
CGGCTCAGCGGGTCGGCGCGCTGGTCGTCGGCGGGTAGACCGAGCCGTCCTGCGGATCGAGCAGCAGCAGGTCGTGCTCCTGGGCCAGCCGTTCGATGGCCAGCAGGACCGCGTCGTCGCAGGTGTCGCGGAGATTCATCTCGATGTGATCCGTTGCGGTGTGTAGTGGGACCTTTGCCCACGGGCACTCCTCGCCGGTGGCGGCGGCACCCCGGTCCGGGTAGTCGGCGGTCAACGCGGCGTGGAACGACGTGATCCGGCGGTCGGTGTCGCCATCGGCATGCTCGCCCTGCCGGCACAGTTCGTGCGCGGCGTGTACGTCCGCCGAAGTGGACTGATCGTCCAACGCCCATACGACTAGATCGAATGTCACGCGCACAGCGTGCCATCCACCCGGCCGAGGATTCCAACCAGTGGGGTGGTCGACCGGCCCGGATGGCGAATTTGGGTCCTTGCGTCCGGTTGTGGGTAATCGATAACGTGTCGATGCGGTCGCTGGGGAAGTCGTGGTGCGGTCACGTCTTCGGGTGACGTCCGATCGCGCCGTCGGCCCCCGCCGACGGCACCCCGGTGCGCGGGCCGAGCGCGCGTGTCGCCGGTCAGCTCCCGTGGTCACTTGCCGAGACCACGGGGGCTGACCGGGCCGTCGTCGGACCGCCGGTCAGCATCTGGTAGCCGTCGACGGTGGGAAACCAGTGCAGACCGGCCGGGCCGGCGGCGAACAGCGCCGTCGCGTAGCCGTCGGCCACCGCGAGGTCGGGGCCGATCACCGTCGCCGCTGATTCCCGCCGTACCACGGTGCCGCGGTGCGGGTCGATCACCGGGCTGTGGCGGCTGGTCAGTCCACAGGTGCCGATGGCGCCGTCCACCATGGTCACCACCGTCGGTGGTCGGTCCGCGGTGCCCGGGGCGGCGGGCGAGAACAGGGCGATCCGCCACGGCCCACCGTGTGGCGCGTGTCCACGTACCGTCAGGTCGCCGCCGCTGACCACGGCGTAGTCACTGATTCCGGCCGCGCGCAACCGGCTGGCGGCGCGTTCGACCGCCCAGCCCTTGATCATCCCGGCCGGGTCGAACCCGCCGGGGACCGCCCACGGATCGAACCAGCCCTCGGTGGCGACCCGCATCGCCAGGCACCGGTCCACGATGTCTGCCAGTGGCGGGTAGATCTCGGGGGCCACTTCGCCCCGGCGCAGCAGGGAGACCAGGCTGTTGGGTCGCAGTGGACTGTAGGTGACGTCGACCGCCCGCAGTTCGGCCACCGCGTCGGCGATCGCCTCGCTCAGTCCACGTCGGCCGATCCGCTCATCGGCGACCAGGACGAACCGGAACTCGGCGGTCGAGGTGGTGACGGTGTGCCGGGCCACCAGCAGGCCGGGGGAGTGCCCGTCGCCGGGCGGTGCGGCGGCGGCCGTGCCGATCCGCAGGTCTGGGGGCTCCGGCTGGGCCGCGCGTCGTGCCAGCATCGTCGGCGTTCTCCTTCACACCGGCGCCCGGTGCCGGTCTTCACCTACAGTAGCCGTCCGGCATGGGTAAAGTGTTGGGCCCGGCTGTGTGGTAGCTGTGCGCGACCAGCTGCCCGGCAGATCGGCAAGTGTCCGAATCATGGGACTCGCGTACCGTTTCGCGGGATGATCGCTTAACGTTCGCTAGGCGTTCGATGGTTCTGCGACGAAGGAGTGGACGTGGCGATGGCGCGGATCGCGGTCGTGGCCGGCGACGGCATCGGGTCCGAGGTGACCGCGCAGGCCCGCAAGGTCATCGACGCGGTGCTGCCCGGCGTCGAGGCCACCGAGTACGACCTTGGCGCGGCCCGCTACCACCGGACCGGCGAGGTGCTGCCCGACTCGGTCCTGGCCGAGTTGGCCGAGCACGACGCCATCCTGCTCGGCGCGGTCGGCGACCCCACCGTGCCGCCGGGTGTGCTGGAGCGCGGCCTGCTGCTCAAACTGCGGTTCGCCTTCGACCAGTACGTCAACCTGCGGCCGTCGCGACTCTGGCCCGGCACGACCAGCCCGCTCGGCGGCGTCAAGCCCGGTGAGATCGACTTCGTGGTGGTCCGCGAAGGCACCGAAGGGCTCTACACCGGAGCCGGCGGCACCATGCACCGCGACACCCCGGCCGAGGTCGCTACCGAGGAGAGCCTCAACACCCGCCACGGCGTCGAGCGGGTCATCCGGGACGCCTTCGCCCGCGCCGCGCGCCGCGAACGTCGCAAGGTCACCCTGGTGCACAAGACCAACGTGCTGACGCACGCCGGCTCGCTGTGGGCCCGCGCGTTCGCCGACGTCAAAGCCGAGTTCCCGGACATCGAGACCGAGTACCAGCACGTCGACGCGGCGGCCATGTTCATGGTCACCCAGCCGCAGCGCTACGACGTGGTGGTCACCGACAACCTGTTCGGCGACATCCTCACCGACATCGCCGCCGCGGTCACCGGCGGCATCGGCCTGGCCGCCAGCGGCTGCATCAACCCGCAGCGGCAGTTCCCGTCGATGTTCGAACCGGTGCACGGCTCCGCGCCGGACATCGCCGGCAAGGGCGTCGCGGACCCGGTCGCCGCCGTACTGTCCGCGTCCCTGCTGCTCGACCACCTCGGTCACCCCGAGCAGGCCGAGCGAGTAACCCGGGCGGTCGCGGCCGAGCTGGCCTCCCGTACGCCGGGAGCCGCGCTGCGTACCGCCGAGATCGGTGACCGGCTCGCCGCCCACGCGGCGGGCTGAGCCCAGCCGGTCGACCCGCGTACCGCCGGTCGACCCCCCCGCCGGTGCCGCACCGCGCACCGGCCGCGCCGACCCGGCGCCCGCCCATGCCATGCGCGTCGGCGGCCAGGTCCGCGCCCGTCAGTTCGGTGAGCCGTCCGGTACGGCACCGTCGACCCCCGCGCCGCCGCGTGGACCGGTCCGGGTGTCCCGTACCGGTTGGCGTGCCGACGTACCGTGGCCGTCGACGGCCATGCCGACGGCCAATCGTCAGGTGGCGGCATCGGCGGCCGTCGCGCCGGTTCCCGCTGAACGAACGTTCGGGGTAAGTTGCATGACACACAGCTTCGTCGTTTTCTCGCCATGGAGGTCAGCCCGATGATCGGCGGTGACAAACTCGATTTCGAGATTCGTCCGAATCCGCACCCGGTAGCCGCCGCTGAACGCTCCGCGCTGCTGGCCAACCCCGGATTCGGGCAGATCTTCACCGACCACATGGTCACCGTCCGGTACGCGGAGGGCAAAGGCTGGTACGACGCCCGCGTCGAGCCGCGTGCCCCGATCCCGATGGATCCGGCGACCGCCGTCCTGCACTACGCACAGGAGATCTTCGAAGGCCTCAAGGCCTACCAGGCCGCCGACGGCGGGGTGACGTTGTTCCGTCCCGACGCCAACGCGGCCCGGTTCGTCGCCTCGGCGGCCCGGATGGCCATGCCCGCTCTGCCGGAGACGGTCTTCCTCGATTCGTTGCGGCACCTGGTCACCGCCGATCGTGAGTGGATTCCGCAGGGCGAGGAGGGCAGCCTCTACCTGCGTCCGTTCATGTTCGCCAGTGAGGTGTTCCTCGGCGTGCGGCCGGCCCGCGAGTACCTCTACGCGGTGATCGCCTCGCCGGTCGGCTCCTACTTCTCCGGCGGCGTCAAGCCGGTGACGGTCTGGGCCTCGTCGCTCTACACCCGGGCCGCTCCGGGCGGCACCGGCGCGGCCAAGTGTGGTGGCAACTACGCGGCGTCCCTGGTGGCGCAGGCCGAGGCGATCGAGCACGGCTGCGACCAGGTGGTCTTCCTCGACGCGGTGGAGCGCCGCTACGTCGACGAGCTCGGCGGGATGAACGTCTTCTTCGTCTACGACGACGGCTCGGTGGTCACTCCGCCGCTGACCGGGGCGATCCTGCCGGGCATCACCCGCGAATCGGTGATCACCCTGGCGCGGCGCGCCGGCCACCAGGTCGTCGAGCAGCCGGTCAGCCTGGAGCAGTGGCGGGCCGACGCGGCCAGCGGCCGGCTGCGCGAGGCGTTCGCCTGCGGCACCGCCGCGGTGATCACCCCGATCGGCCGGGTCCGGTCGGCCGACGGCGAGTTCGTCGTCGCCGACGGTGGATCGGGGGAGGTGACCAGCTCGCTGCGGCAGACCCTGGTGGACCTGCAGCGGGGTCGCGCCGCCGACCCGGACGGCTGGGTGCACCGGGTGCTCTGACCCGGTACGGCGACAACGCCGGGCCGGGGTGGTGGCGGATCTTCCCGCTGCCGCACCCGGTCCGGCCGTCGCAGGTCAGTCGGTCAGCAGATGTGCGCGCAGCGCCTCGATCCGGTCGGCGGGCAGGCCGGCGCCGCGCAGGTAACCCTCGACCGAACCGTGCCGCTGGCTCAGCTCGGTCAGGAACATCTGCATCGCCTCGGCCGGGCAGCAGAAGAACGGCTCGGGCACCAGATGCTCGTTGCCCCGCTGGGTCCGCAGCCAGGCGAGCAACTGCGCACTGCCGGTCGTGCTCAACTCGTAGTCCTCGGCGATCACCGGGTCGGGCACGCCGAGCAGCGACAACGTCATCGCGCAGATCAGCCCGGTGCGGTCCTTGCCGGCCATGCAGTGCACCACCGCCGGGGCGGTCTGCGCCTCGGCCAGCAGCGACATCGCCGTGACGATCCCGTCGGCGGCCTGCTCGGTGAGATCGTGGTAGCGGTCGGCGAGGTAGCGTGCCGGGCCCTGCTCCGGCTGGTACGGGATCTCGTCCCAGTCCTGGTGCACCAGGTGGACGTGGCGGTAGTCCAGCCCGTCGGCCGGCCGGATCCGACCGAAGGCGTCGATCTCGTGGGGGCGACGCAGGTCGATCACCGTACGCACGCCCAGCGCCGCGAACATCGGCTCGTCGTCGCCGCTGAGCCGGTGCGGCGAGTCCGCCCGGTAGATGCGCTGCCAGCGGACGGTCCGGCCGTCGAGTCCTTCGTAGCCGCCGATGTCGCGGAAGTTGAACATTGTCGCGAAGGCCAGGGTACGCAGCGCAGCGGTCGTCATGCCTCCACGGTAGGGCGGCACCCGCCGATCGGAAAGGCCAGCGCCGCCGACGCGACGTGGACACGACGCGTCGGCGGCGCTGCGGTGGTCCCGGTGCCGGGTGTGCCGAGGGACCGGGGTCAGATGATCCGGCCGGGTGCGATCGGCGGGACCGGGGCACCGTACGTGCCGCCGTAGTAGCCGCCGAGGGTGTCGCGGTACGCCGGGTCCGTCCCGGTGGTCTCGTCGTACTCGGGGGAGTCCTTGATCTGGTCCTTGCCGCGGTCGACGTAGACCTTCTCCGCGTCGTGGTCGACGTGGTTGACCACCCCGGCGGGCAGCATCACCTTCTTGCCGAAGATCCACGGACCGGTGTCGACGATCAGGTAGCTGCTGTCGGTCTCGTCACTGGCAGAGTCGATCTTGCCGATGCCGCCGTCGGTCGCCTCGACCTTGTAGCCGGCCAGGTTGGCGCCCTCGACACCGACGTCGTCGCGGTAGCGCCACGGGTCGAAAGCCCCGGCCGGAGCGCCGCCGACGACGGCACCCTGACCGCCGTGCGGCGGCGGAGTCGGAGTCTGCGCCGAATGGCGCGGATCGAGCGTGTTCATCGGGCCTCACTCCTTCGCTGACGTGAATGTGCCTGCGCTGTCCGACTCGACATACCCGCGCCGGTCGATCCGCACACCTGAAGGTGATAGATGCCGTTCACTCACTGGTCCCGGGGTGGGGGCATCGGGCCGACCGGCCAACTGTCCCGCGATGTGGATTCGACTACCGACCCGGCCGCCTTCGGTGGCAAAGTACCGTACGTGACTCGCCTCGTACTCATTATTGGCACCTAGCGCGCCGGCAACCCTCCGCCGAGCGCGCAGACCTCTCGCATCCGCGGGGGGTCTTTTTGTTGGCCGTACGAGGCAGGCCGATCAGCGGGCAGGGGCGGACCCGGCGCGGACGCGGCGGCGCGGGACACCCGGTGAAAGGAACCAGGATGACTTTCCAGGTCTACGACACGACTCTGCGTGACGGTGCGCAGCGCGAAGGCATCAGCTACTCCGTGGTCGACAAACTCGCGGTCGCGCGACTGCTCGACGACTTCGGCGTGGGATTCATCGAGGGCGGTTGGCCCGGGGCCATGCCGAAGGACACCGAGTTCTTCCGCAGAGCGCGTACCGAACTCGACCTGCGGCACGCCGTCCTGGTCGCGTTCGGTGCCACCCGCAAGGCCGGTGTCCGGGTCGCCGACGATCCGCAGGTCCGGGCCCTGCTCGACGCCGAGACCCCGGCGGTCTGCCTGGTCGCCAAGTCCGACATCCGCCACGTCGAGCGGGCGCTGCGGACCACCGCCGCCGAGAACCTGGCGATGGTCGCCGACACGGTCGCCCACTTCGTCGCCGAGGGCCGGCGGGTCTTCCTCGACTGCGAACACTTCTTCGACGGCTTCCGCCACGACCCGGCGTACACCGCGTCGGTGGTCGCCACCGCCGCCGAGGCCGGCGCCGAGGTCGTCGTCATGTGCGACACCAACGGCGGCATGCTGCCGTCGCAGATCGGCACCGCCATCGCCGACCTGGTGGCGCGCACCGGGCTGGGCGCCGACCGGCTCGGCATCCACTGCCAGAACGACACCTCCTGCGCGGTGGCCAACACCATCGCCGCCGTCGAAGCCGGGGTCCGCCACTTCCAGGGCACCGCCAACGGCTACGGCGAACGGCCCGGCAACGCCGACCTGTTCGCCGTCGTCGCCAACCTGCAACTCAAGCTCGGGCTGCCGGTCCTACCGGACGGCTGCCTGGGACAGATGGTGCGTGTCTCGCACGCCATCGCCGAGATCGCCAACATCGCCCCCGACACCCACCAGGCCTACGTCGGGGCCGCCGCCTTCGCTCACAAGGCGGGGCTGCACGCGAGTGCGATCAAAGTGGATCCGCTGATGTACAACCACGTCGACCCGTCGGTTGTCGGCAACGACATGCGGATCCTGGTGACCGAGATGGCCGGCCGGGCCAGCATCGAGCTGAAGAGTCGTGAGCTCGGTGTGGACCTGGCCGGCCATCCGGACGCCCTGTCGCGGGTCACCAAGCGGGTCAAGGAACTGGAGGCCGGCGGCTGGTCGTTCGAAGCCGCCGACGCCTCCTTCGAACTGCTGGTCCGCGCCGAACTCGCCGCCGACAGCGGCACGGTCACCGCCCGGCCGTTCACCCTGGAGTCCTACCGGGTGCTGGTCGAGCACCGTGAGGACGGCGCGGTCGTCTCCGAGGCCACCGTCAAGGTCCGGGTACGCGGCGAGCGGGTGATCGCCACCGCCGAGGGCAACGGCCCGGTCAACGCCCTCGACGAGGCGCTGCGGGTGGCGCTGCGCAGCCACTACCCGGATCTGGCCGACTTCCGGCTGGCCGACTACAAGGTGCGGATCCTCGAAGGCAGCCAGGGCACCGGGGCGATCACCCGGGTGCTGGTGGAGACGGTCGACGGCAACGCCCGGGACTGGACCACCGTCGGGGTGCACGAGAACGTCGTCGAAGCCAGCTGGCACGCCCTGGTCGACGCGCTGACCTACGGACTGGCCCGCAGCGCCGCGTCCGCCGGCGTCTAGAGCATTCAGCGGTACGGCCGCACGGCGTGGGTTGTGCGGCCCGTACCGCCCACGCCGTGCGGCCGTACCGCCGTGCGGCCGTATCGCCCGTACCGCCGTACCGCCGTACCGCCGGTCAGGGTGCCGGCAGCACCAGTGCGGCGACGACCATCCGGTGGTCGCTGCCCGGCACGCCGTGCACCGCCACCGACTCCACCGTGATCCGCTGGTCCACCAGCACCCGGTCCAGGGTTACCGGCGGGATCGGCGCCCCGTCGTACGGCCAGGTGCCGACCAGCCCCTCGCCGGTGGCGGCGGCCGCGTCGACGTAGCCGGTGGCGATCAACCGGCGTAGCGCCGCGTGGTCCAGCGTCGAGTTGAAGTCACCGGCCAGCACTCGCGGTGGGCCCTGCGGATCCGGGTGCGGCTGCGCGGCCAGGTCGGCCCGCCACAGCGGGATGGTCCGCAACGCGAACGGCGCCATCGGATGCGCCGACTCGACCAGCACCGGCCCGCCGGCCGGCGGGCGGACCGTGCCGTAGGACTGGGCGAAGCTACCCTCGTTGCGCCGTACCCCCGTGTCGACGATCGGCCAGCGGGAGTACACGGCCGAACCGGTCGTGCCGATCTCGGCGTCGGAGCGGCGGTACGGCAGCAGTTCGGCGACGCCGAGCCGGTCCAGTTCGGCCTCGGCAGCCGGGGTGAACTCCTGCACCGCGAGCACGTCCACCCGCTCCTGACGCAGCAGCTCCAGCAGCACCGACAGGTCCGCCGCACCGGCCAACAGGTTTGCCGTCGCGACCCGGACCGGGGTGCCGTCGGCGGGTGGCGTGACCCTGTCGGGCACCGCCCGGGGCAGTACCGCAGCAGCCAACGCCAGTACGACGAGCCCCGCCACGGCCGCCGCCCACCACCGCCGGGTCAGCGCCGTCACGGCCAACGGCAGCACCGCCCATCCGGCGACGTACGGGGTGAATGCGAGCAGTTGCACCAGCGGCCCGAATTCCCACCCGGCCAACCGAAGCACCGCCCACCCCGCCGCCGGCAGCACCAGCGCCCACACCAGCCACCCGTGTCGCCGTGGTGCACCCCGCTGCGCTGCGGCCGGGGCGTCGTCGGTTCGTGTCTGCACGCCGGCACGGTATCCGGTGCCCGGCGTCCGCCGGCAATCACCCGGTCGGCGACGCGTCCCGGCGTTAGACCGCGCCGATCCAGGGCAACCCCCGGCGGACGCCGGGCACGCCGCATCCGTTGGGGCGGGCCGGACGGCGATTGGTGACCAGCGTCGAGGACGGTGCCGATGACGACCGAGCCACAGCTCAGCACGCAACCAGCAACGGGTGCCGACTCTGCCGCCGGAGCCCTGGAACAGGCACTGTTCGAGGTCAAACGGGTCATCGTCGGGCAGGACCGGTTGGTCGAACGGCTGCTCACCGCGCTGCTCGCCAACGGCCACTGCCTGTTGGAGGGCGTACCCGGGATCGCGAAGACCCTCGCCGCGCAGACGCTCGCCGTCGCCGTCGGCGGCAGCTTCTCCCGGATCCAGTTCACCCCGGACCTGGTGCCGTCGGACATCGTCGGTACCCGGATCTACCGGGCGTCGACCGAGTCGTTCGACGTCGAACTCGGTCCGGTGATGGCCAACCTGGTGCTCGCCGACGAGATCAACCGGGCTCCGGCGAAGGTGCAGTCGGCGTTGCTGGAGGCGATGGCCGAGCGACAGGTCTCCATCGGCGGCCGCAGCTACCCGGTGCCGGATCCGTTCCTGGTGCTGGCCACCCAGAATCCGATCGAGTCCGAGGGCGTCTACCAGTTGCCGGAGGCACAACGCGACCGGTTCCTGATGAAGGTCGTCGTCGACTACCCGACCGATGAGGAAGAGCTGGGCATCCTCTACCGGATGGGGGTCGACCGGCCGCAGTCACGGCAGGTGCTCGACGTCGGCCAGCTCAGCGCGATGCAGCAGCAGGCCCGGGACGTGTTCGTCCACCACGCCCTGGCCGAGTACATCGTGCGGCTGGTGCTGGCCACCCGTCGACCGCAGCTGTTCGGCCTGCCGGAGCTGTCCGGGCTGCTGGCGTACGGTGCCAGTCCGCGCGCGACCCTCGGCCTGGTCGCCGCCGCACGCGGCCTGGCGTTGCTGCGGGGCCGCGACTACGTGCTGCCCGAGGACGTCCGGGAACTCGCGGTGGACGTGATCGCCCACCGGCTGGTGCTCTCCTTCGACGCGGTCGCCGACGGGGTCGACGCCGAGTCGATCGTGCGGCGGCTGGTGCAGGTGGTGCCGCCGCCGCAGATCGCCCCGGCACACGACCAACGGCCCGGACTGGCGGCGGTGGCGTGACCGGCGGTGGCGTGACTGGTCGTGGCGTACCCGGTCGGGGCGTGACCGGACCGGCGACGCTGCCGGAGCTGACCCCGCCGCAGACGCTACGCCGACTGGAACTGACCGTGACCCGTCGGCTGGACGGCCTGCTGCACGGGCAGCATCTCGGGCTGCTGCCCGGCGGCGGCAGCGAACTGGCCGGCAGCCGGGAGTACCGGCCGGGTGAGGACGAGGTCCGCCGGATGGACTGGGCGGTCACCGCCCGGACCACGGTGCCGCACGTGCGTGAGGTCGATGCCGACCGGGAACTGACCACCTGGGTGCTGATCGACGGCTCGCCCAGCATGGACTTCGGCACCGCCGAACTGGAGAAGCGGGAGTTGGCCGTCGCCGCCGTCGCCGCCGTCGGGTTCCTGACGGCCGGCACCGGCAACGTGCTCGGCGCGCATCTGCTGGGTGTCGACGGGACCCGGCGGTTCCCGACCGGCTCCGGCCGTGACCACCTGCTCTGTCTGCTGCGGGCACTGCTCGCCGCCCCCCGGGGCGAGGCCGGCCCGCAGCCGGCCCGCCCGCCGGCCGCGTCGACATCGGCCGCGCCGTCGCTGGTCGACGGCATCGACGGGCTCCGCCGGTCCGCGACCCGACGCGGTCTGGCGGTGGTCGTCTCCGACTTCCTCGACGGGCTGCCGGACGACCCGGCCGGGCGGCCCGACTGGGAACCGGCGCTACGCCGGCTGGCCAGCGTGCACCAGGTCCTCGCGGTGGACATCACCGACCCACGGGAACTCGACCTGCCCGACGTCGGGGTGATCACCGTGCAGGACCCGGAGACCGGGCGGCGGCGTGAGATCAGCACCGCCAGCGCCGACCTGCGGCGCCGGTACGCCGAGGCCGCCGCCGGACAACGCGACCAGGTGGCCCGGGCGATCCGCCGGGCCCAGGCGGCGCATCTGCGGCTGCGGACCGACCGGGACTGGGTGGCGGACATCGTGCGGCACGTACACCGGCAGCGGCAGTTGGCCGCCTGCGCCCCGGCCCCGACGGCCGGCGTACGGGAAGGAACGTGGCGATGAGTTGGCAGTCCCCGGAGCGGCTGTGGTTCCTGGTCGCGGTGGCCGCCCTGGCCGCCGGCTACCTGTGGCGGCAGCGGCGGGCCAGCCGGTACGCGGTCCGGTTCACCAACCTGCGGCTGCTCGACCGGGTGGCGCCGGCCCGCCCGGCGTGGCGGCGGCACCTGCCGGCCTGTCTGTTCCTGGCGATGCTGGCGCTGCTGGTGGTCGGGTTCGCCCGGCCGATGGACGAGGTCCGGGTACCCCGGGAGCGGGCCACGGTGATGGTGGCGGTGGACGTCTCCACCTCGATGCTCGCCAACGACGTACGACCGGACCGGCTGACCGCCGCGAAGCGTTCCGCCCACGAGTTCGTCGACTCGTTGCCCCGGCAGTTCAACGTCGGGTTGGTGGCCTTCGCCGGCAACGCCTCGGTGCTGGTCGGCCCGGGGACCGACCGGGAGGCGCTCGGGGCCGGCATCGACCGGTTGACCGAGGGGATCACCGGCGCGCAGGGCACCGCGATCGGTGAGGCGATCAAGACCTCGCTGGAGGCGATCCGGTCGCTGGACGCGCAGGCGGCCCAGGAGACGCCACCGGCGCGCATCGTGCTGCTGTCGGACGGCGCGAACACCTCGGGCCGGTCGCCGGAGTCGGCAGCCGCCGAGGCGGTCGAGGCCGGCATCCCGATCGACACCATCTCGGTCGGCACCGACGCCGGCTACATCGACTACGGCGGTGGCCGGCCGCTGCGGGTGCCGGTGGACGGCGAGAACCTCAAGGCGGTCGCCGAGCTGACCGGCGGGGCGTACCACGAGGCGGCCAGCAGCAAGCAGCTCAACGACGTGTACGCCGACATCGGCACCTCGGTCGGCTACCGGCTGGAGCCGACCGACGTGTCGGCCCGGTTCATCGGCTTCGGCCTGATCCTTGCCCTGGCCGCGGCCGGGACGTCGATGCTGTGGTTCTCCCGGCTGCCGTGACGGCCGCGTTCCACACGTCCGGCGTACCGACCCCTGTGAGGAGGACGCAATGACTGTTCCCACCGGACTGGGCGAGCCCCGGGGGCCCTGGTTCATCTCGCCGGAGGCCGGCCGCTGGGCGGGGCCGGATGGATTCGCCGCCCCGCCCGCGCCGGAGTCGCCGCGCGGCTGGCGACGCCGGCTGCTGGCCGTCGCCGCGGTGCTGGCGGTCTCGGCGGCCTCCGGTGGGCTCGCCGGAGCGGTCGTGTCCGGTTGGGACGGTGGCCCGGCGCGGTTGACGGCGCTGCCGTCACCGTCGCCGTCGTCGTCGGTGGGGCTGCCGGCGGACCTGGTCGCGGCGGCGGCGCAGGCGTTGCCGGGCGTGGTGTCGGTGCAGGTCAACCGGGGGACGATGGTGTCCGGCGGGTCAGGGTTCGCCATCGACGACCAGCACCACATCATCACCAACGACCACATCCTGGATGGCGACAGTCCACCTGGTACGCCGTTGAACGGTCACCAGGTGAGCGTCGTCGCCCAGGACGGCCGACGGATCCCCGCCGAGGTGGTCGGCCGGGACCCGGGCAGCGACATCGCGGTGCTGCGGGTCCCGGCGTCGGCCGGGTTGCGGCCGTTGGCGCTCGCCGAGCCGAACTCCACCGAGGTCGGAGAGGCGGTGCTGGCGGTCGGTTCGCCGCTGGGGCTGTCCGGCACGGTGACCGCCGGGATCGTCAGCGCCCTCGACCGTGAGGTGATGCTCGGCAACGGTGGTCGGCAGACCGCCGTACAGACCGACGCCTCCATCAACCCGGGCAACTCGGGCGGTCCGCTGGTCAACGCCGACGGGGAGGTGATCGGGGTGAACACCGCGATCGCCACCCTGGAGGGTGCCGGCTCGATCGGCATCGGCTTCGCCATCCCGATCCAGCGGGCCGAGCAGACCGCGGACGCGATCATCCGGCGCGGCGGCTGAGAGTGCGGACCGCGTGGCCTGGCGGCTGAGTGCGCAGCGGCGGCTGAGTGCGGACCGTGGCCCGGCGTCGGTAGTGTCGTGGGTGTGGCGGTAGGCGACGTACGGGTCGACGACTCGGTGGTGATCCCGGCGGGGGAGCTCACCGAGCGGTTCTCCCGTTCGTCCGGGCCCGGGGGTCAGGGGGTCAACACGGCCGATTCGCGGGTCGAGTTGTCGTTCGACGTCGCCGCCTCGGCGGCGTTGCCCGGGTGGCTGCGGGACCGGGCCCTGCAGCGGTTGGCCGGCCGGCTGGTCGGCGGGGTGTTGACGATCGCCGCCAGCGAGCACCGGACCCAGCTGGCCAACCGGGCGGCGGCCCGGGAACGGCTCGCCGCGCTGCTGCGGGAGGCGATCGCGCCACCGGCGCCGCCGCGCCGGCCGACCCGGCCGTCGCGGGCGGCGAAGGAGCGGCGGATCACCGACAAGAAGCGCCGGGCGCAGACGAAGCGACTGCGCCGCGGCGATCTCGACTGACCGTACGGCCGGTTCAGCACCAGCAGGCGCTCGCCCAGTGGTCGGTGGACCAGAAGTGCGAACCCCAGTCGCCCGGTGCCCACGCCCCGGTCGACCAGAAGTGGCTGGACCAGCCCGGGTCGGCCCAGGACGGCGAGCCGTCCCAGGACGGCGACGTCCAGGTGGCGCCGCCCCACGTCCGGCTCGCCCACGAGCTGCCGGTCCAGCCGTCGGCGGCCATTCGGTGACCCAGCCACACCCCACCGTTCCAGGCGGTGCCGGCCGCCGCCTGCCCGGCCCAGGTCACGCTGGTGAACGGGCCGAAGATGCTCTGCTCACCCTGCAGCGCCACCCCGTTGCGGACCACCCGGCTGGTACCCCGGGAGGCGTCGATCGGCCCGGTGCCGTTGGACGGGGTCCACTGCTGCGGCTGCCACGCCGGCTGGTAGGTGAGCGCGGCGTGCAGGTTGATCGAGCCGAGCCCCAGGTTGGCGCCGACCCCGGTGGGCAGGAACGTGGTGCTGCCCACCAGCACCTGCTTGACCTGGTCCGGGGTCAGCCACGGCTTGGCCTGCAACAGCAGTGCGGCGGTCGCGGCGGTCACCGCCACGGCCTGGGAGGTGCCGGTGCCCCGGAACAGGGTGGTGCCGACCCGCGCCCCCGGGAACAGGTTGTCCACGTTCGACCCCGGGTTGCGCAGCGACAGCACCGACTGTCCCGGGGCGAGCAGGTCGACCTGCTTGCCGGAGTTGGCGAGGTTGGTGAACGGCGCGAGTTCGTCGTCGGTGGTGCTCAACGTGCCCTTGGTGAGGCTGGCACCGACGGCGATGACGTACGGGTTGCTCGCCGGGTTGTCCAACCGGCCGAACCCGGTGCCGTCGTTGCCGGCGGCCGCCACCACCACGATCCCGGCCTGCCAGGCCTTCTCGACGGCGAAGTGCAGCGGGTCGGTCCAGAACGCCGGGTTGCCGGCGCTGCCGTAGGCGAGGTTCAGCACCCGGATCGGGTGGGTCGGGTCGTGGTCGCGGTGCGCCACCACCCAGTCGACGGCGGCGATGATCTGCGACACGTCGACGGCCCCGTTCGCGGTGCCGACCTTGACCGAGGTCAGTTTCGCCTTCGGGGCCAGGCCCCGGGCACCGGTGGTCGGGTCGTCGCCGATCAGGATCCCGGCCAGGTGGGTGCCGTGGCCGTACGTGTCGTGCCAGCGCAGGTTCGTCGCCTGCGATTCGAACGACAGGTCGGGCCCGTTGACCAGGCGGCCCGCCGGCAGGCCGGCGACCGGGACCACCCCGGTGTCGATCATCGCGATCCCGATGCCGGTGCCGTCCAGCGCCGTCGTGGTCGAGGTGTCAGCCCCCACGATGGTACGGATGTCGGCCAGCGAGGTGCCCGGGGTTACCCCGGCGGTGCCGTTCCACAGGCTGGCGAACCCACCCCCCGGTACGCGGGTCGACGGCGCGGCGGCGCCGGGGCCCGTCGGGGACGGCGCCGACGGGGCCCCGGCGCCGACGACCGCGCTGGCCGTCAGCGCCAGCACAGTCGACAGTGCAACGGCACGGATTCGACGGCGATTCGGTCGCCACAACGCACTCTTCGTTCGCACCGGCGCGATCCTCCTGACGATTGAACAGATCCTGGGTTGGTAACGGGGTGTCCGGGTGCGACGTTGTGAAACACCACGATGGACGTGTTACGTAGCAGAAACCGCCCGGCCGGGAACGAACATCCTCCTATCGTGCAGGACGTGCGTCGGCCCGGTTGACTCCGCGCCCGGTTGTCGACGGTTAGCATCGATTCTCTTGGCCACCCAGGTGCAGGACCGGTAACCACGCCGACACATGCGGCCGCGACGGTGACCGGCCCGCTGACCCGACGACGGAAACGGTGAGAGGTACGACGTGGCGGCGACCGATCCGGTCACGGGTGCCCGGCCGCGCGCAGCCCTGGAACCGTACCTGCGTCGGCAACTGAACCGACCGGGTCGGCCCTGTGCCCTGTTTCTGTTCGACGTCGATTTCTTCAAGACCGTCAACGACGTCTACGGACACCTTCGGGGCGACCGGGTGCTGCGGCAGTTGGCCGACCGGGTCCGCGCACTGTGCCGACCACAGGACGCGTTGTTCCGCTACGGCGGGGACGAGTTCGTCGTGGTGCTGCCGGAGACCGAGCGTGCCGAGGCGGTCCGGCTCGCGCTGCGGTTGACCGAACAGATCCGGGCCACGGAGTTCGCCGGCGACCCGCCGCTGCACCTGACGGTCAGCCTCGGCGTGTCGAGCGCGCCGCACGACGGCGACACCCCGGAACTTCTGCTGGACCGGGCCGATCAGCGGAACTACCTGGCGAAGGGCCGGGGCCGCGACAGCGCGGTGGCCGACGACGTGGAGATCACCGAGCGGGCCGGGTCCCGGCTGTGGGAACGCGACGAACCGCTGCGCCGTACCCACGAGTTCCTGACCCGGCTGCAGGTGACCGGGCGTGCCGCGCTGCGGGTGTACGGCCAACGCGGTGCCGGGCACAGCCGGTTCCTCGCCGAGATCGTCCGGCTGGCCGGCCTGCGTGGCTTCGTCGTGGTCGAGGTGCCGACCGAACCCGCGCCGCTGCCGTTGCCGGTGCTCGCCGATCAGGTGCTGCTGGTCGCCGACCTGTCGGCGGCCGGGCGGGTGCCGCAGCTGCTGCGGATCTGGTCACGGCCCCGGCTGCTGCCGGCGGTGCTCGGGCTGGTGTGGGGCAGCACCGAGGCCGCGAGCGGCAGCCCCGGCTCGGTTCCCGGCGGTGCCCCGGCCACCCCGCTCGGACCGGACCCGTCGGCCGGTGCCGACTCGACGGTGGCCCAGTTGCCCGAGGTCGACCAGATCGAGTTGGCGCCGTGGTCGCCGACGACGTTGCGGATCTGGTTGCGGACCATGCTGCGTGGTGAACCCAGCCGTACCCTGGTGTCCTGGTTCGCCCGGCAGACCGGCGGTCTGCCGGCGGCCGCGGCGCGGGAGCTGGACCGGGTCCGGGCCCGTCGCGGACTGGTCGGCTCCGGCACCGGAGGCTGGACGCTGAGCCCGCAGCTGCTGGGCCGGGTGGACCGCCGGGTGCGGCTGCCCACTCCGCTGACCCCGCTGCTGGGCCGTGACCGGGACGTCGTCCGGGTGGCCGGCCTGTTGGCCGAGGGCCGGTTGGTGACCCTGGTGGGGGCGGGCGGCATCGGCAAGACCCGGCTGTCGCTGTCGGTCGCCGCCGACGTGGCGGCCCGGTTCGACGACGGGGTCTGCTTCGTCGCGTTGGCCGCCACCGGCACCGTCGACGAGGTGCTGACCGCTCTGGCCGCCGCGCTGGACGTGCCGGCCCGGTCCGAGGTGTCGACCCTGGACACGCTGATCGACCAGCTGGCCGACGTCGAGGTGCTGCTGGTGCTGGACAACCTGGAGCAGGTGCTGGCCGTCGCCCCGGTGCTGGGCGAACTGCTGGTGGCGGCGGGCCGGGTCCGGCTGCTGGCCACCAGCCGGGAGCCGCTGGGTGTCTACGGCGAGCAGGTCTACCGGGTGGCACCGCTGCCGGTGCCACCGGTGGCCGAGCTGCCGCAGGGCGCCGCCGCGGTGGCCGAGGCGGTGGCGGCGCATCCGGCGATCGCGCTGTTCGACCGGCTCGCCCGGGCCGCCGACGCCGATTTCACCCTGACCGCCGGGTCGTTGCCGGCGGTGGTCGGGCTGTGCCGGCGGTTGGACGGGTTGCCGTTGGCGATCGAGCTGGCCGCGGCCCGGGCCGACCAGCTGAGTCCGGCCGCGCTGCTGGAGTGCCTCGGGCCGCACCTGGACGCGCTCGGTGCCGGTCCCCGGGACCAGCCGGCCCGTCAGCAGACGCTGCACGGCACGGTCGACTGGAGCTACCGGCTGCTGAGTCCGGTGCAGCAGGAGGTCTTCGTCGCGACCGCCGTCTTCGCCTGCGCCGCGAGCGTGCCCGCGATCGCCGCCGTGGTCGGTGCCGTGGCGACCGCCGAGGTGGTCGCCACCGAGCTGGCGGCACTGGTACGCAAGAGTCTGCTGGTGGCGGTGCCCGGCAGCGGCGGCGCCCGCCGGTACACGATGCTCAACACCATCCAGGCCCGGGCGCGGCAGTTGGCCGGCGACCGGCAACGGGCCGGACAGCTGTCCCGGCACCTGGCGTACTGTGCCGAGCTGGCCGACCGGGCCGGGGCCGGGATGGCCGGCGCGCAGCAGCGCCACTGGGCCGAGGAGCTGGACCTCGACTACCCGAACCTGCGGGCGGCGCTCGGGGTGGCGCTCGACGTCGGTGACCTGGCCATCGCCGCCCGGCTCTGCCTCGGGCTGTGGCGTTACTGGCGCAACGGCAGCCAGATCCGCGACGGTCGCCAGTGGCTGGACCGGGTGCTCTCGGCGCCGGCCGGGTTGGCGCCGACGTACCGACGGCAGCTGCTCTACCCGGCGGCGGTGCTCGCCGCCACCCAGGACGACACGGCGACCGCGACCCGGCTCGGCACCGACTGTCTCGCGTTGACCGAGCGGGCCGGCGACGCGGAGGGCACCGCGCAGGCCCGCAACATCCTCGGCGTGGCGGCGATGCTCGCCGGCCGGTACGCCGAGGCGGGCGACCATTTCCGCTACGGGCTGGAGGTCTGGCGGGAGCTGGGCGCGAAGTCGGGCATGGCGATCGCGTTGGGCAACCTCGCCAAGGTCTGCCTGCGGGTCGGCGACGTCGCCGACGCCGACTGGCACATCAACCAGTGTCTGGCGTTGGAGCGGGAGGCCGGCAACAGCCGGGGGGTCCTGCTCGGTCTGACCTGCCGGGCGGAGATCCTGCTGGCCCGCCCGGATCCGGCGGGCGCGGCCGAGGTGGCCCGCGAGGCGCTGGACCTCGCCGGTGAGCTGGGTGACCTGTTCGGCGAGGCGGTCGCACTGCACCAGTTGGGGCAGTGCCGGCTCGCCGTCGCCGACCGCCCCGGCGCGCTGCGGTTGTTCGTCGCGGCCCTGGAACGCCGGTTCGAGCTCGGCGACCGGGCCGATCTGTCCACCTCGTTGGAGACGGTCGCCGACGTGATCGTCGACGACGACGCCGGGTTGGCGGTGCGGATCCTGGCAGCGGTCGACTCGCTGCGTCGCCGGCACGGACTCGTCGCGCCGGTCGCGGTGCAGGCCCGGCGGGACGCCACCCTCGCCGCCGCCCGCGTCGGCTGCGGCGAGGCGGGCTTCGCCGCTGCCTGGGACGCCGGTCTGACCACCCCACTGGACCTGGTCGTGGACCAGGCCCTGGACTGCGCCCCGGACGGACCACGGGATCCGGCGTCGGTGCTAGGGTCCCGAGGGTGATCGAAGCCGCCGTCCATCTCGCCGCCCAGCCCCGTCTCGACACCCTCGTCACCGAGCTGCACACCGGGTCGCCGCGGCTGCGGACCGACTACGCCGGGACCGCCTGGCTCGGCGATCGCCCGGCACCCGACAGCGGACTGACCGGCCCCGACTACACCCGCCGTACGGTGGACGCGCAGCTGTTCCTGCCGGACACCCACTGGTACGACGTCGACGCCCTCGACGACGTGGAGTTCCAGGTGACCGCCGGGCTGCTGCAGGTCGCGGCGACCGCCCGGCAGAGCCAGGGGCTGGTGGGTGCGCTGGCCGAGCCGTCGGTGGATTTCTTCGAGCACCCGCAGGGCGATCCGGGGGTCGGGATCTGTCTGCACCTGCGGGGCGAGATCTGGTCGAACCTGGGGGTGTCGTACCAGGTGACGGTGCTGTGCCGGCGTGAGGCGCTGCTGCGGGTCGGTCCCGGCACCGACGACGATGCCGGTGACGACGGCGACGAGACCGACTGACCGGGCCTGACCGGGCCGGGCCGTGACCTGACCGGGCCGTACCCTGGTCGGGTGACCGACACGGTGCTCGACCGGGTCAGCTGGACCCGTCGGCGCGACGCGCACGCCGCGCGCGTCGACCAGCTGGTGGACGGGCATCTGGAGCGCCGCCGCCGGGGCGAGGCGCATCCGGTCGCCGACTTCCTGTTCACCTACTACGCGTACCGACCGGCGCAGCTGCGTCGGTGGCACCCCGGCGCGGGGGTGCTGCTCGCCGGGGCCGATCCGGCGTCCTGGGGGCGTGACTACCGGGCGGTGCCGGTGACCGGCGGTACGGCGGTCACGGTGGACACCGCCGGGCTGCTGGCCCGTCGGGGCGAGCTGATCGCCCGGGTACGGGATCTGCTGGTGCGTACGGCGGGTCGACCGGGGCACTTCGGGTGTTTCGGGCTGCACGAGTGGGCGATGGTGTACCGGCAGCCGGCCGCCGAGGTGCGTCACCACCGGTGGCCGCTGCGGATGAGCCCGGCCGACATCGCCGCGTTCGTCGACAGTCAGCGGATCCGGTGCAGCCACTTCGACGCGTACCGGTTCTTCACCCCGGCGGCCCGGCCGCTGAACCTGCTGACCCCGCAGCGGTCCACCCAGGCCGACTTCGAGCAGCCCGGCTGCCTGCACGCCAACATGGATCTGTACCGGTACGCCTTCCAGCTGAGCCCGCTGGTCGATGGTGAGCTGGTGGTTGACTGCTTCGAGCTGGCCCGCGACATCCGCGACCTGGACATGCGGGCCAGTCCGTACGACCTGCGGGAGCTCGGGTACCCGCCGGTGCGCATCGAGACAGCGCAGGGTCGTACCGCGTACGTCACCGCGCAGCGGGAGTTCGCCGCGCGGGCGGCGGTGCTACGCGAGCGACTGGTGGAGCGGATAGCCCGATTCGCCGAGTTTGCTACCCCCAATCAGCTGAGCTGACAATTCCGGCTCTCTACCAATTTTCTGCGCCAATCGTGTCTGCTCGCTGACGCCTGCCCTGATTCAGTCAGATCCAATGGTTGACCGAACCTTGACGTTCAACTATTCTCAAGCGCAGCAAGAAGCTAGAACGTCAGGTGGAAGTCAAGGAGCGGCCCAGCGAACGGCTTCCCGGGCCGACAAGGAGGTGCGCGATGTTGGCGGAACTGTCGACGACCTGGGATTCCACCCAGGACTACGACCTGGACATCGACGTGGACGGACTGGACCTCGGGCCACTGACCGTCACCGCGATGCGGGACTCGGTGGCACTGCCCGAGACCGGAGCGTCCTCGGCCGGCGACGGTGGCCGAGCCTCCTGCTCCTGCTGCTACGTCACCTGACCGGCGCGGCGTCCCGTCGACGCCGGCCACCCGACGACCCCGCGACCCTGCGGGGCGAACCCCAACCGAAAGGTGAATCACATGTCCGACGACATCATCGACGTCGAAGACCTCGAGCTCGACGAACTGTCCGTCAGCTCGATCCGCGACTCGGCCGCTCTGCCGGAGACCGGCGCCTCCTCCGGCTCGTCGAGCTGCAGCTCCAGCTCCTGCTGCGGCGCCAGCTCCTGCTGCTCGTCGTGCGCCGACGCCGAACTGCAGGCGAACTGACCCAGTCACCCGCCCACCACCGGGGCGCCACCGGCAGTGTCAGGGATTGCCGGTAGCCCGGGTCCGGGCGAGTCACGCCAGTCACGCGGAGGGGGCGCACCGCGCCCCCTCCGCGCGTCGTATCCGAAGGAGTGCTCGTGGAAGTCTTCGCCCGTCTCGACACCGTCACCAAGACGTACGGCGCCGTGGTCGCACTCGACGCCGTCTCCGTCGTGGTGCCGGCCGGGGTCACCGCCGTGCTCGGGCCCAACGGTGCCGGCAAGTCGACAATGATCGAAATCCTGGCCGGCCTGCGCCGCCCCACGTCGGGCCGGGTCGAGGTGCTCGGCGCGAGCCCCGCCGACGTACCGGTCAAGGCCCGACTGGGGCTGACCCCGCAGCGGACCGCGCTGCCCTGGCGGCTCACCGTCGCCGAGACCCTTGCCCTCGTCGCCGCCCACTACCCGCACCCGGTGCCCCGCGCGGAGCTGGTCGACCAGCTCGGACTCGGCCCGTTCCTGGGCAAGCGGTGCGGCACCCTCTCCGGCGGTCAGCGCCGCCGGGTCGCCCTGGCGACCGCCCTCGTCGGCCGCCCCGACCTGCTCTTCCTCGACGAACCGACCACCGGCCTGGACGCCGACAGCCGCGACGGACTGTGGTCGGCGATCGCCGCCGTCGCCGCCGGCGGCAGCGCCGTGCTGCTCACCACCCACGACATGGCCGAGGCCGAACACCTCGCCACGCGGGTCGTGGTCGTCGCCGGCGGGCAGATCGCCCGCACCGGTGCGGTCGACGACGTCGTCGCCGAGGTCGGGCTGCACCTGGTCGACGTCGAGGTGGCCGGCCCGCTGCCGCCGATCGCTGTCTCCGGCCCGGCCGACCGGGTGACCACCGTCGGCAACCGGACCCACATCTACACCGCCGACCCGGACGCCACCGTCCGGGCACTGGTCCGCGCCGAGGTGCCGTTCACCGGCATCCGGGTCGAGCGGGTCGGCCTGGAGGAAGCGATCCGCACGATCAGCCGGTCCACCGACCCGGGTGCCGTCACCCGGTCCGGGATCCGCGTTGCCGAGAAGGTGGCCTGACATGCGCTACGTCCTGCTGCACGCCCGGGCGCACGCCCTCGACACGCTGCGGATGCCCGCCTACTGGGCACCCGCGCTGGGCTTCCCACTGGTCTTCTTCCTACTGTTCGGGCTGGTCAACGCCAACCGCTACGCCGGTCTCGGCCTGGGCAGCGAGTACGCCATCACCCCGTTCCTGCTCTACACCACCCTCAACGTCACCGTCGCCTCGCTGGCCGCCGGCGTCGCCGCAGACCGGGAGAACCCGTGGGAGCAGCGGCTCCGGCTGCTGCCGCTGTCACCGCTGACCCGGTTCGCCGGCCGGCTGGTCTACGTGCTCGGCTTCAACGTGATCAGCTGGATTCCGCTGCTGATCGTCGCCGCCGTCACCACCGACCTGCGGCTGCCCCTGGCGGCCTGGCCGGTCTGGCTCGGCGCGGTCGTCGTCGGCGCGATCCCGTTCGGCCTGCTCGGCATGGCGATCGGCTACCGTCTCGCCCCGCAGCCGGCGATGATGCTGGCGAACCTGCTGTTCATGCTGCTGGCCTTCTTCGGCGGCCTGTTCGTGCCGATCGACTACCTGCCGTCGGCGCTGCACGCCGTGGTCCCGTACGTGCCCACCTACCAGTACCAGTACTTCGTGCTGGCGCTGATCGACCGGGCCGACCACCTGATCGGACCCAGCTGGATCGCCTTCCTGCTGCTGGGCTGGACGGCGCTGTTCGCCCTGCTCGCCCGCGCCGCGTTCCGGCGCGACGAGGGGGTGCGGTACGGATGACCGGAATCGCCGTCGTCCCGGCCACCGCCGACCGGCGGTCGGCGATCGACACCACGCTGGCGCCGTACGCGCTGGTCCGGCTGGCCGCGCTGCCGTACCCGCCGACTCCGGACGGTGCCCGCGAGTTCCGTGCCGCGCTGCGCCGGCTGGTCGAACTGCGGTCGCGGATCACCGAGCTGGCCCCCCGGCTCGCCGACGCGCTCTACGCCAGCGCCGACGGACACCCGGCCGACTTCCACCGCAAGGCGGTGCTGCCGCTGCGCCGCGACGTGCACAACGAACGGCTGCCCCGGCAGGACCGGGTCGCGCAACTCGGCGGCCTGCTCGACCGGGTGCCCGACCTGCCGGCCTGGCTGGCCGTCATGCGCGAGGCCGCGCAGGTGCGCGCCGAACTCGGTGAGCTGGCCACCGGCGCGCTCGGCGCGGAACGGTCCGCGCTCGCCGAGGTCTGCGCCGCCGAACCACTGCGCCGCGCGGTCACCCTCACCGGTGCCGACCTGCTGCGCGGGATCGACCGGGCCGCCGCCGGCGGGGCCCACCCGGACAGCCGGGCCCGCAAGTCCGAACCCAACGCGCTGCGGTACGCGCTGCGGGCCACCGCGAAGACCAGCCCGCTGTCCTGGTTCACCTACGTCGCCTGGGGCAACTGGACCGGGGCGGCAGAATCGGCCGGCGGTGCCGTACCTGCCGACGACGCGGCCTTGGCCGGCGGGCAGCCGGTGGCCGTCGCCCGGGCCAACCGGACCCTGCTGGCCCGGCTGCTCGCCGCGGTACTGGCCGAACCGGCCCTGCGCGACACCGTGCCGCACCGGCTGGCCGCCGCGATCACCGTCACCGGTGACCAGCTGACGTTCCGCCGGGACCGCCCGGTGCAGGGCGTCGACCGGATCATCTCGGTGCTGGAGGAAGAGGTCTCGCTGGCCTGCACCGGACCGCTGCGGCTGCTGATCGACCGGACCCGGGCCGCCGGCCCGGCCGGGGTCACCCCCGGTGACCTGGTCGCCGAGCTGGCCCGGCGACTGCCCGGCGGCCCGCAGCGTACCGCCGCCGCCGCGACCCGCTACGTCGGACAGGTCCTCGACGCCGGGCTGCTGCTGGCCGTCGAACCCGTCGACCCGCAGGACCCGCAGGCGCTGCGGCACATCGCCGACTGGCTCGGCCGGCACGACCGGTCCGACCTGGCCGCGCTGCTCGCCGACATCGACGCCCGGACCGAACGGTTCGGCACCGTCACGGCCGGCGAGCGGGCCGCCGCGCTGGCGTCGCTGCGCGACGCCTGGCGCAACGCGTACCAGGCGGTCGGACTGTCCTGGTTCGACGCACCGGTGCTGGCCGAGGACGTGGCGGTGCGGACACCGCTGCGGCTGGGCCGGTCCCACGGCCGGGCCGCCGCCGACGCGCTGCCCGCGCTGGCCGGGCTGGTCGAGCTGTTCGACCAGTACCTGCCGCTGCGCCTGCTGGTCCGGGACCGCTTCGTCGCCCGGTACGGCGTCGGCGGGCGGTGCCCGCGCGCCGCCGACTTCTCCACCGAGATGAGCCAGGTGTGGCGGGCGTACAACCTGGTCACCCCCTCCGGGGCGATCAGCCCGGCGGCGGAGTTCGCCGACCTGGTCACCCCGCAGCTGCGGGAACTGGCCGAGGCCCGGGCCGGCCTGCTGGCCCGGCTGCGGGCGGCGGCTCCGACCGACGCGGCCGAGTTCACCCTGCCGGACGGCCTCGTCCGCGACGCGGCGGCGGCGCTGCCCGCCTGGGTCACCGCCCGACCCGCCTCGTACGCCTACTTCGTCCAGCCGGCCCGCACCGCGCGGGCCGACCTGCTGGTGCTCAACCACGTGTACGCCGGTTGGGGCCGGTTCACCAGCCGGTTCCTCGACCTGCTGGCACCCCAGGCGAAGGCGCAGGTGGCGGCGCAGATCCGGGCGACCCTCGGCCCGCGCGCCCAGGTGGCGCAGTTCCGCCCGGTCACCGGGTTCAACGCCAACCTGCACCCGCTGCTGGTCGACCACGAGGTGGGCGAGGACGGCCGCTGGGCCGACCTGCTCGCCGACCGGGTCGGGCTGCGCCACGACCCGGTGACCGACCAGGTACGGCTGGTCCGCGACGACACCGGCGCCGACCTGGACGTGCTCTACCTCGGGTTCCTCGTCCCGTTCGTGATGCCGGACCGGACCGTACCGCTGCACTTCGACCTCAGCAGCGGCCTGGTCGGACCGGGCCTGCTCGCGCCGACCGGCGAGGTGGCCGGTGCCCGGCACCGGACCCGGCTGCGCTACCACGACCTGGTGCTCAGCCGGCGCTCCTGGACGCTGCCCACCGACGCCGCGCAGCGGCTACGGGCCGACCTGGAGACCGACGGCGACGTGCCGTTCGACGCGGTCAGCACCTGGCGGGCCCGGCTCGGCCTGCCCGCCGAGGTGTTCGTCGCCGCCGCCGGAGTGGACGTGCGCGGCGGCCCGGACGACTACCAGCGCTACCTGTCGCTGCCCAAACCGCAGTACGTCGACCTCGACAACGCGCTGCACCTGCGGAACCTGCCCCGGCTGCTGGCCCGCCACGACGGACCGGTGCGGTTCGAGGAGGCCCTGCCGGTGCCCGGCGTCGGCAACCCGCAGGGGCGGGTCGTCGAGCTGGTCGCCGAGACCTACCGGAAGGGGTGGGGCGGCCATGACTGACGCCCTCGACATCGTCACCTACTACCATTCGCCGACCAAGCTGCCGCTGCTGCGCGCGGCGGTGCTCCCGGCCGCCGGCTGGGCCGCCGGGCAGGGGCTCGCCGTACACCTGGAACGGCACTGGCGGCACGGACCGCACCTGCGGATCAGGCTGGCCGCCACCGACCCGGCCGGCGCGGCGGAGCTGGCCGTGGTCGCGACCGCGGTCGCCGGCCGGCTGCGCCGCCACCTGGCCGAGCAGCCCAGCACCGCGCGGACCAGCGTCGCCGAGCTGCTCGCCCAGGCCGAACAGGCCGGCCGGATCGAGCTGGTGCCGCCGCCGTACGCGCCGATCCACCCGGATAACACCGTCCGCGTCGAGCCGGTCGACGACCGCGCGTTGGCGACCCTGTTCGGCTCCACCGAGGCGGTCGAGTGCCGGGCCGCGCTGCTGCGCCTGGGGGTGCCGGCGGTCAGCGCCGCCGCCGACCGGCTGGCCGCTGCCGGTGACAGTGCCGCCGCCCGGGTGCGGACCTGCCTGACCGCGATGGCGCTGCACGCCAGCCGCTACCCGCTCGGGCTCGGCAACGGCCACCAGTCGTTCCTGTCGCACCTGGAGGAGTTCCTGGTGCTCAACGACCCGGACGGCCGGGTACGGGCGGCGTTCGACGCCCAGTGGCGGCGCTGCGCCGACTCGGCGACCGCCCTGGTCGCCCGGCTGGCCGCCCCGACGGACGCGGCAGGCCCGGGTGCGGAGTCGGGTCCGGGCCTGGACCCGACCGAGCGCGGGTGGGAACAGTGGACGGTGTCCGCCGCCGAGGTGACCGGGGCCGCGTACCAGCGTGGCGAACTGCCCCGGGTGCCGGCGTTCAGCTACCTGGACCGGGCCGAGCAGATCGGGGACCCGGACACGGTACGCCGCTGGCATCCGGACCGGACCGAGTACAGCGATTACCACCAGCTGCTGCGGCAGATCGACTTCGACCGGGTCCCGTACGAGCGGGAGTTTGTCACCTACCGGTTCGCCACCAACGTGCTCTACCTGCTGCTCGGCCTGCTGGACGTGCGCCCGACCGAACGCTATCTGGCCGCCTACCTGCTCAGCCGGGCGGCGGAGCGGATCACCGGGATCACCTGGCAGGAACGGATCAACGGCTACTTGACCCGGCTGGCCGCGACCGCACCGGAGGTGACGCGATGAGCCCGCAACCGTCGACCACGACTGCCGAGGTCACGACAGCCGACGACCCCCAGCCGACGGCGGGGACCGTCGTGCGGCTGCGACCGGTGGTGTTCGCCACCCCGACCGGCACCGGAGTACACGTCCGGGGCTGGTCGTCGAGCTTCACCGTCAGCGGCGGCACCGGGGTGTGGAAGGTGTGGCAGCTGCTCGCCCGGCAACTCGCCGGCGGGCTGTCCCCGCAGAGCCTGGCCCGCCCGGTCCGGCGACCCGAGGTGGACCGGGCCGTCCGGCTGCTGCTGGAGCAGCTGCGCGAACACGACATGCTGGTCGAGGTGCCGTCCGGCTGGGGCGACCGGGACGACCCCGGGCTGCCGCCGGCCGACCTGGCCCGCTGGCTGGAGTCGGTGGCCGCCGACCCGGCGGCGGCCTGGGACCGGCTGCGGTCGACCACGGTGACCGTGGCCGGCACCGGCCCGGTGGCGGCGGCGGCGACCCGGACGCTGACCGGCACCGGCCTGACCGTCGACCCCTCCGGCGGCACCGGCGCGGACACCGTCGTGCGGGCCGGCGACGCGGCGGTCGCGGCCCGCTGCCTGGCGGAGACCGGGTACGTGACCCCGGTCGCGGCGCCCGACGAGGTGACCGCGCACAGCGCGGCGATCGCCACCAGGCTGACCCGGGACACCGACGGCCCTGCTGTCGACGGCGATCCGGTGGCTCCGGCGTTGGCCGCGCTCGTCGGTGCCGCCGCCGCGCACCGCATCGTATGCACCGTCGCCGGACTGCCCGACCCGGCCGAGGAGGCCGCCACCCTGCCCGGCGGGGAGCCGGCCGCCCCCGCACCGCACTACCCGTCGGCCCTGGTCGCCCGGCTGGACCCGGTCCGGGCCACGTACCACCCGTGGCTGCCGGCCGCCCGCGTACCGCTGCCCGGAACCCCGGCCGACATCGACGCGGTCGGGCTGCGGCTGACGGCGTTGAGCGACCCGGAACTCGGCGAACTGCCGCCGGCGCTCCCCGGCGACCTGCCGCAACTGCCGGCGATGCTGGCGCTGGCCGGCCCGGCACTCGGCGTCGCGGCCACCGCCGACGCCGCCCGGATCGACGCCACCCTGCGGTACGCCGAGACCCTCCTCGGGCTCACCGGGATACGACCGGTCGACGACCCGGTGACGCCGTCACCGACGTCGGCGGTGACGACGGCCGCGGTCGGCGTCGACCCGCGACACGCCGCCGGGGTCGCGCTGCGCCGGCTGGTCCACGCCGTCGGCCACCGGCTCGACACCGTCGAGGTGGCCGAGGCCGAATGGGCCACCGTACCGGTCGCCCGACGCTGGTGGAAGGCGCTGACCCGGCGGTTCGGCGTACCGGCGCGGGTGGTGGCCCACCGACTGCCCGCCGGTGCGGTGCACGCCGAGATCGTCACCGACGACGGGCCGTTGGCCTGGGCGGTGGAGGCCGACGCCGCCGACGCGGTGGCGCTCGCGGCGCTCGCCGCGACCGGGGTCGCCCAGGCCCGGGCCGCCGGTGTCGCGGTACCGACCGGCCCGGTCAGCCTGACCGGCGCGGCACCGACCTGGCTGCCCGGCGACCCGCAGCTGGCGCCGTGGACGGACGACACCTGGTACTGGCCGGCCGGGGTGATCGACCACGAGGAACGGCTGCAGCAGGCGCTGCGGGCCGCACTCACCACCGGGGGCGCGACCCTGACCGGGCGGCCGGCGGTGCCGGACCCCGCCGACACCGGCCCCGCCGACGAGGACACCCACATGATCGTCCACGCGCTGGCCGTCACCGGGTTCGTGACACAGGGCTTCCAATGGACCACCGACGCCGCGAGCCGAGGAGCCTGAACCATGTCGACCCGTACCGTTGCCACCCCGGCCACCGCGCTCGCGGACGCCCTGCGCCTCGCCGGTCACCCGGTGCCCGTGCGCGACGCGGCCACGGCCTGCGACATCGACGCCGGCGCGACCATGGTCGTCCTGCTCGACGACTGGACCCCGGCCCTGGCCGCGCAGCTGAGCGACCAGGCCTGGCGGCACGCCGCGACCGTCGTACCGGTCCGCCTCGACGGCGGTCTGGTGCTGGTCGGCCCGGTGCTGCGCCCGACCGCGAGCGTCTGCCTGGCCTGCGCCGAGGCGGCCCGGCTACGGGTGTTCGGACCGGGGGTGCCCCGCCGCGACCCGGGGCTGCGCCTCGGCGGCACCGTCCCGCCGAGCCTGCTGCCGGTGGTGGCCGGCACCGTCGCCGACGCGCTCACCGACCCGGCCCGGTTCGACGCGACCGTGGTGGCGGTCCGCACCGACCACGCCACCGTCAGCAGCCACCGGGTCCGGCCCCGCCGGCAGGGCTGCCGGGTCTGCCGGCCGGTGCCGCTGGACACCCCGGACGGTGCCGAGGTGGCCCTCACCGCCACGCCGACCGGTGACCCGTACTCGCTGCGCGGCGACAACCCGCGCACCACCCGGGAGGCGTTGCGCGCCGAACTGTTCGACTGGCGGCACGGGCCCGTCGCCCACATGATCCGCACCGAGCGGTCACCGATGGCGTTGAGCACCAGCGAACTGGCCAGCGACACCCCGGTCCGGGAAGCCGGCTACGGCCGGGCCCGCAGCTTCGCCGAATCCGAGCGGGTCGCCCTGTTCGAAGCCGTCGAACGGGCCACCGGGATGCGGCCGTACCGGCGGCGTACCGCCGTCGAAGCGGCCTTCGCCGACCTCGGCCCGGACCGGGCGGTCGACCCGGCCCGGCTCGGGCTGCACGACCCCGCGCATCACGACCACCCGGCGTTCCGGATGGTGCCCTACACCCCGCAGACCCGGACCCGCTGGGTGTACGGGTGGTCGATGGGCCGCCGCCGCCCCGTACTGGTGCCGGAGCACGTCGCCTACTGGGGACTGCACCGCGGCGCCGGAGCCCGGTTCCTCTACGAAAGCTCCAACGGCTGCGGCCTGGGCAACAGCGCCGTCGAGGCGGCCCTGTACGGCATGTACGAGGTCGCCGAACGCGACGCGTTCCTGATGGCCTGGTACGCGCGGACCCCGCTGCGCCCGGTCGCCGTCCCCGACGACGACCCGGTGCTGCCGCACCTGGTCGACCGGCTCGACACGATCGGCTACGACCTGCTGTTCTTCGACGCTACCAACGATCTCGAGGTGCCGACGGTGCTGGCCCTGGTGCTGCACCGCGACCCGACCGGCGGCGCGCCGCAGGCGTTCTTCGCCGCCGGTGCCCACCCGGACCCCCGGGCGGCGCTGCGCTCGGCGGCCGCCGAGGCGGTGGTCGACGTGTTCAGCCTGCCGGAGGTGGCCCGCAACAAGCCCGGCCACCTCGACCCGGACCGGCTGCAGGCGATGTTCGACGATCCCCGGCTGGTCACCGGCCTGGAGGAGCACGTCGCGGTGAACACCCTGCCGCAGGCCCGGCAACGGTACGAGTTCCTGCTCACCGGCGAGGCGCCGGCGCACTGGCGGGACGTGTGGCCGGGCCGCCCGGCCCCGGTCACCGACCTGGCGGCGCTGCTCGGCGAGACCGTCGACCGGTGGGCCGCGCGCGGCCTGGAGACGATCGTGGTCGACCAGACCGATCCGTCGACCCGCGACCGGCTGGGGCTGCACTCGGCGAAGGTGATCGTCCCCGGCACGTTGCCGATGACGTTCGGCCACGTGCACCACCGCACCCGTGGTCTGGACCGGCTGCTGCGGGTCCCGGCCGAGCTGGGCCGGCTGCCGGCCCCGCTGCGCTACGCCGACCTGCCCCTGTACCCGCACCCGTTCCCGTGAGGTCGCCATGTCGTCCCGTCAGCTCGTCGAAGTGCTCGCCGACGTCTACGCGCACGGACCCGGCAAGGACGTCCGGCCCGGCCCGGCGCCGCCGTACCGTGCCCCGGCCGCACCCGGCGGCGTCGCACTGACCGCGCTGGCCGCCACCGGCGCGGTCGGCGACCGGCTGGTCAAGGTGTTGACCAGCGCGTTGGCGCCGCGCCGCTACGAGCCGTGGAACGGGTTCAACGAGCACCGTGCGTACCCGTCGCCACGGGCGGCGTACCTGGTCGACGTGGCGGTGCGCTGCGGTGACGCCGACTGGCTGGTCGACCCGGTACGGGGGCGGCTGCACCCGGTGCGGCCCGGTTCGGTGCCGGCGGCGGTGCCGGTCGGGTCGGCTGGGCCGATGTCGCTGGCCGCGCCGACCGGGTTGGTGCTGTGGGAACGCCCCGGCCGGTTGCCGGCCGGCTACGGCCGGCTCGCCGACGCGTTGGCCGCGTTGGAAGCCGGGCACGTCGCCGGGGCACTGGTCGAGGCGGCCGCCGGGCACGGGCTGCGGGCCGCCGTACGGACGCAGGGCCGGCAGCTGACCGTCGAGCTCGGACCGACCAGCGCCGCCACCGGGTCGCGGCACCGTCCTCCGGCGGTACGCAGCTCCGGGCTGAGCCCGCGCGGGCTCAGCCCGGACCCGAGGCCGCTGCCGGCGGCGGTGTTCGACCGGCTGGTCGCCGCCGCGTACCGGCCGCCGACCGGATCCCCGGCCGCCTGGCCGGGCCTGCGGCACACCGTCGCCGTCGGCAACGTCACCGACCGGCCCGCCGGCTGGTACGACCTGCCGGCCCCGGCGTACCCGGCAGCGGCGGGATCCGCTGCCGGAGCAGCCACATCGACGGCGTCGACACCGGTCGTGCCGACCCGGCCGGGGGACGCGATCGGGCAGGTGCAGCAGGCGTACACCTATTCGCGTACCGAGGTCGACGTCGCCGGCATGCCGGCGGCCTGGCTGGTCAGCGCGGACGTCGGCGCGGTGGTCCGGGCCGACGGCCCGGTCGGCTACCGGCGGCTGCTGCACACCGCCGGCGCCCTGGCCCAGCACGTCGGCACCGCCGCCGCCGAGGCGGGGCTGTTCTGCCGCCCGGTCCGCGCGGTCCGTGAAGCCGCCGCCGAGGCCGCCGCCGCGTTGCCCGCCGGGCACGACCTGATCTACCTGTTGCTGATCGGCCGGTCGCGGGTGCGTGACTTCGCCTACGACCTGAGCGACCCGGAGGTGCCGCTGTGACCGCTGCGACCATGACCGCCACCGTCCGCCGTACCTGGGTGGGACTGCACTGCTTCGTCTACTGGGCACCGGCCGACCTGGACACCTTCCTGTCGGCGACGGTGGCACCGCTGCTGGACCGGCTGCGCGCCGACGGCGGCATCGCCGACTGGTTCTACATCCGCTACTGGGAGGGCGGTCCGCACCTGCGGATCCGGATCCGGGACCCGTTGCCGGGCGTCGGCGAACGGCTGCGCGAGCAGCTGTCGACACTGGTCGCGCAGGCACCGTACGAGGTGTTCGCGCTCGACGGGGACAGCTACTACCAGCGGCTCGGCGGCGATGCCGCCCGGTCGGCCGCCGGCTGGCACGCCCACGGCGAGGTCCGCGAGATCGCCTACCAGCCGGAGACCGCCCGGTACGGCGGCCCACCGGCGGTGCCCGTCGCCGAGGACGTCTTCTGCCGGTCCAGCCAGGTCACCGCCCGGATCGTCGGCGCGGTGCCGCCCGGCCCGGCCCGGCTGTCCGTGGCCGCCGAACTGGCCACCGCCACCGCTGCCGCGCTGGGCCTCGACGAGTTGGGCGCGGCACGTTGGCTGCGCGGGCACGCCGCCGGTTGGCGGTGGCAGAACGAGGTGGCGATGCTGCCGGCCGCCGCCGTGCAGGGCCAGGCGGCGCGGGTGCTCGCCAGCCAGGGGCGGGCGTTGCGTAGCCGCTGGGACCGCACCGTCGCGCTGGTGGGCGGGGAAGTCGCGCTGGTGGGCGGGGAAGGCACGCCGGCGGGCGGGAAACCGGACCGGTCCCCGGCGGCGTACTGGGCACAGGTGGTCCGGTCGGCGCGCCGGGAACTGGAAGGGTCGGCCGCCGACGGCCCGGCCGACCAGCGGTGGCGCTGGGTGTGGGGCTCCCAGCTGCACATGTTGTTCAACCGGCTGGGCATCCTGCCCGACGAGGAGCGCTCGGTGTGCTGGCTGGTGGCCGGTACGGCGTTGGCCCCGGCCGGGCCGGTGGACTTCTTCGCCGACGGCGCGGCGGCGGCCGACCGCCGCTACCAGGAGGCAAGCAAGTTCCTGCCGGGGCTGTTGCAGACGCAGAGGCCGCGTGAATCCGCCACGGAACGGAGCGGGACCCCGTTCCGGTTCGGCGGTCGGCCGGTTCCTCTGCCCGCCGGGGACCCGCCGCGGGTGGCACTCGCAGACGTGCTGCGCCGGCGGGTCTCCGGTCGGGGGCGGCTGACCGGCCCGGTCGACGCCGCCGACCTGGGCGCTCTGGTGTGGAGCGCACACGGGGTGACCCATCGGGCCCAGGTGCCGCTGCCCAGCGGGGACCGCTACGACTACGCCCACCGCCCGTACCCGAGCGCCGGCGGTACGTACGTGGCGCGGATGCGGCTGATCGCGCGCGACGTCGCCGGCGTCGCCGCCGGGGTCTACCACGTCGACGACGTCGACCGGCAGCTGTGGCGGCTCGGGCCGGCACCGACGGTGCCGGAGCTGACGGCGTCGTCGATGTGGTTCGGCGCCGACGCCCTCGACGTCGGCGGGATCGACCTGGCCGAGGTGCCGGCCCTGCTCGGGCTCTACGTGCAGGTCGGCGAGCTGCGGGACCGGTACGGCATGCGGGCGCTGCGGTTCGCCGTGGCCGAGGCCGGTCACCTGGCGCAAACCCTGGCGATGGTGGCGGCGGCGTCCGGGCTGGCGCTCGGCATGTTCGGCGGTTTCTACGACGACGTCGCCCACGAGCTGCTCGGCCTGGACGGCATCGACGACGTGCTGGTCTACCTGCTGCCGGTGGGGCGTTTCCCGGCGGGTGCGGCGTGACCGCCACCGCGCGACGGGGCAATGGCGAAGCCCCCGACCGGTGGGGCAATGGCGAAGCCCCCGACCGTCAGGGAACGTCGGGGGCCGACTCCAGTGTGCCACGACACCCCGGTGTGGCGCACCAGTGCGGGGAGTCGGCCGCGACCACCGCCGCCGTACGGGTGCTGGACGGGGTGAGCGCGTTGCGGGCGGTGGCCGACCCGATCCGGCTGCAGGTGCTCGGTGTGCTGACCGCCGAACCGCAGCAGTCCTACTCGGCGCGCCAGCTCGCCCACCGGCTGGGCATCACCTTCAGCCTGATGCACTACCACCTGCGGGTGCTCACCGAGGAGGGAATGGTCCGGGTGGTCAGCCAGCGGACCGGGCACGGTCGGGCGGAGCGCTGCTTCCAGACCGCGCAGTTGGCGCTGCGCTGGGAGTTTCCGCCGGTGTCCGGCGAGGGGTGTCCGCCGACGTCAGGCGGGGACCAGCCCGGATGAGCGCACCTGCAGGTCGATCCGGGCGGCCAGGTTCTCCTTCAGCGGCGGGCACGGTGGTTTGTCCTCCCGCCACAGTTTCGGGCAGGCGCCGCCGCAGACCGGCAGGATCGGGCAGGACCGGCAGCCGGTCTCACCGGCGCGCAGACCGGCGTACCAGTCGTCGTAGCGCCCTCGCGGGCGCAGCTGCCCGAGCGGTACGTCGTCCACGGTGCCCAGGTGTTCGCCGGTGAAGCCGGGCACCAGCGGCTGTTCGGTGCAGGAGTAGAGATGCCCGTCGGGGGCGACGACCTCGCTGTGCCGCGACGTTGCGGTGCACACCACCCGTACCGGCTGGCTGGGCAGCACCCGGCAGTGCAGTCCGGCGGCGAGGTAGGCGGCGTACCAGCGCACCTCGGTGTCGGCGGCGTGCCGCTGGCGCAGCCGTACGTCGCTGACGTCGTTGCCCCAGGAATGCACCGGCGCCGGGTAGAACCGGATGCGCGGGTCGGCGAGCCCGGCGTCGCGCATCGCGGCGGCGAAGGCGTCCGCCTGGTCGGCGTTGTGGGTGCCGACGTTGGTCCGGACGGTGACCCGCAATCCGGCCAGGTCCGGGTCGGTCAGGACGCCGCGCAGCGCGGCGGTGATCCGGTCGTAGGAGCCCTGTCCGCTGTTGAGGGGTCGGGACGCCTCGTGCACCGGGGCCGGGCCGTCGATGGTGACCTCGATCTGCACCACCCGGCAGTCGCGGTGCAGGGTCCGCAGTTTGCGGGCGTCGAGCAGGGCGCCGTTGGTGACCAGCAGCGCCGAGTACGCGACGCCGTGCCGGTCGGCGGCAGCGGTGAACCGGGCGGACAACGCGCGCAGCACGGCGTACCCCATCAGGGGTTCGCCGCCGAACCAGCGCACCACGACGCGGTCGTAGTCGCCGCTGGCCATGGCCTGTTCGACGCGGGCGGCGATGGTCTCGCGGTGCCGGGTGGGTCGGGCAGCAGGGGTGTCCCGCCGGTGTTCCTGCCCGCAGTAGCCGCAGCCCATGTTGCAGTAGGCGGTCGGCATGACCACGAACTGGCGGGTCCGGGTGGTGGCGGCCTCCTGCTCACCGGCGGCGATGACGGCGGCGGCCTCGTCGGTGCCGGCCGGCACGAGTACGCCGAGCGTGGCGAGCCGCTGCTGTTCGTCGGCGGGCAGGCCGGCCGGGTCGCCGTCGGTCAGGGTCCGCACGGTGTCGGTGTCGAGCAGCAGGGTACGGGCCCGTCCGGTGTGGAACACGGCGCGCAGGTGCCGGCCGCCGGGGTGCCGGTAGACGGTCGGGCTGAACACGAGGTAGCGGCTGGGCACGAGGTCGGGCAGGGCCATGGCGGGCCTTTCGGAGGTCTTGACGGGTGGCGTGCCGGGCTGCGACGGCGGGCGGGCTGGGGCCGTAACGCCAGCGGACCCGGAGCGGGGCGGCTCCGGGTCCGCTGCGGGGGCGGGTCCTTCGGTTCAGCTGAAGGCGCAGGCGAAGTTGATGCTGTCGACCTCGCCGGTGTCGTCGCCGGTCGGCAGTTCGATGGCGATCAGGCTCTGCTCGGCGGCAGCCTCGGCGGTCGCCTCGGCGGTGGACTGGGCGTCGACGGCGGCCGCGGCGGCGGGGGTGGCGAGGGCGACGGCGGCGATGACGGCGAAGAACGGGTTGGTGGGCACAGTAAACCTCCGGTGAGGGGGATGAGGAGTCGCGAAGGTGAGGCGGTGCTAAAATCCAACTGACGTTCAAAATATCCTGAGCGAAGGACAGAAGTCAATCGTCGGGTTAGAATCAACCGTGGAACGTCGGTTGAATGGAGGTTTGCCGTGACTGAGCTGATGGGCAGCCGGATGATCGAGGACGTGGCCACGCTCAAGGCGCTGGCGGACCCCATCCGGATGCGGGTCCTGGAGCTGGCCATGTCGGAGCCGGAGCGGACCTGGACGGCGAAGGAGCTTGCCGGGATCGTCGGCGTCCCGCCGACGAAGATCTACTACCACCTCAACCAGCTGGAGCAGCACCAGCTGCTGCACATCCGGGATACCCGGGTGGTCAACGGCATCATCGAGAAGCAGTACGGCGCGGGCCAGCTCAACCTCACCTTCCACCGCCGCTCCGGTGACGAACCCGGCTCGGCCCAGGAGGTCGTCGCCCTGCTGCTCGACCAGACCCGGGACGAGATCGAGGCCGGACTCACCGCCGGCACGATCTCCGGCAGCAGCGACGCGCCGGACCCGCTGCGGATGGTGCTCAGCCGGGGCGTCGCCGAGATCCCGCAGCACCGGATCGCCGAGTTCCGCCAGGAGCTGCAGAGTCTGATGCGCCGCTTCGAGGAGGCCAGCGCGACTCGCGAGGGCTCCGCCGGCGGACACCGGTTCGCCATGCTGGTGGCGATGCACCCGGTCGGCTGACCGCCGCCCGGGTTACGTCACGATTCTGGACATCTGCCGCGAATGTATGGTGTCCCTGGTCTATCTGCGATGCAACGGTATTCCTGTGAGGAATAATTATTCCTCACAGGAATACCGCCAGGTGCTACTTGGTCTGCCCGTGCGCGCGTGACTCTACGTAGTAGTACGGTCAGCGGACCGCCACGCCGGCGGAGAAGGCGCCGCTGCGCAACTCCAGATGCTCCGGCATCAGCTCGCCGCTGACGGTGAACGCCAACGGCACCAGCAGCCGGGCACCGGCCGGGATCGGCGCGGCGAAGATGTCCCTACCGCCGTTCTCCTGCCGGGTCGCCGCCTCGTCCACCGCCACCCAGTCACCGGTCGGCAGGTAGGCCCGCTGCAGCGGCGCGTACCAGTACTGCTCCTCGTCGCTGCGGTTACGCAGACCCACCGTCGCCAGGCACCGCCGGTCCTGTCCACCGGCCGGTACGCAGGCCATCCGGAAGACGGTGAACTCGAAGGCGGTCTCGGTCAGCAGGACCCCGAACCCACCCGACTCGGTGCTGCCGATCCAGCCGCTGGGCACCTGGTTGGCCTGGTCCAGCACCTCCGAGCCGTACGTGGCCCCCCGGACCGCCGCCACCGCGAGCCCGGTGAACATCGCGATCAGCAGCCCGAACACCATCGGTGTCGACGGCCGCCAGCGGCGTGACGGCGATGGGGCCGGCGGCGGCGTGGACGGCAACCGGACCCGTCGACGGCCGGTGGTGACGACCCGACGCCGGTCCACCCGGTGCTCCTGCAGCCGCCGACGCCAGCCGTACCCGACCATCGCGACGACGACCAGCGCGCCCAGCCCGGCCAGCAGCGGCACCGACGGTCGCTGCCACCACGCACCGTCGGCGGCGGAGAGGCCGGCCGACGGCGTCCAGCGGGCCACCGCACAGTCGTACGGGCGTGCGGTGTCCCGCTGGTAGACGCAGACCGGGAAGTTCTGGGCCGCCCCGGTGCCGCCGGGCCGGAACGACGCGTTCACCGACTCGCCGCCGCTGGCCGGCAGACTCAGCTGCCAGGTGATCTCCGTACCGTCGGCGCGCCCGCCGGAGCCGACGGTGGCCACCGAGGTGCCGTCCGGCACCCCCAGGCGCACCGTGACGTCGACCGGGGCCACCGTACGGTTGATCGCCTCGACCTGGTAGGTCGGCGCGCTCTGGCCGACCTCGTTGATGGTCACCGCGACCAGCTCCGGATCCGGAGCCTGCGGGGTCGGCTGGGCCCACCCACCGCTCGGCGGACCGAGCACCACCCCACCGAGGGTCAACGCGGCGGTCAATGTACCGCCAGCGACCCCCCGTTGCCACCACGACATCAGCATCACGATCCCTGCCCCCGACCCGAACGGTAGGCGGCCACCGGCCACCTGGCCGAGAGAAGGGCGGATCCGCCACCGGATCCGGTGACCTGTGCTACGTTCGCGCCCCGCCGTGGTGACCGACCGTGGCGTTACGCCGGACGGGCGATAGATTGACCGGGTGCGTATCGCTCGTTTCGCCCATGACAAGGGCATGTCGTTCGGGATCGTCGAAGGTGAGCCGGGGGCCGGCCCACAGGCGCTGACGGTCGCCGAGGTCGAAGGCCACCCGTTCGGCAAGCTGACCTTCACGTCGCAGCGGTGGGCGCTGGCCGACGTGCGGCTGCTGTCGCCGATCCTGCCCAGCAAGGTGGTCTGTGTCGGACGCAACTACGCCGACCACGCCGCCGAGCACGGCGCCGAGGTGCCGGCCGAGCCGCTGCTGTTCCTCAAGCCGTCGACGTCGGTGATCGGCCCGCGCGACGCGATCCGGCTGCCGGCGCAGTCCCGGCAGGTGGAGCACGAGGCCGAGCTGGCGGTGGTGATCGGTGCGCCGGGGGCCCGCCGCGCGGACCGGGCGGCGGCCGAGCGGGCGATCTTCGGCTACACCTGCGCCAACGACGTCACCGCCCGCGATCTGCAACGGTCGGACGGGCAGTGGACCCGGGCCAAGGGCTTCGACTCGTTCTGCCCGCTCGGGCCGTGGATCGTCACCGGCCTGGACGTCGGCGACCTGGAGGTCCGCTGCGAGGTGGGCCGCGACCCGGAGCAGCTGGAGGTACGCCAGCTCGGCCGGACCAAGCAGATGGTCTTCGACGTGCCGACCCTGGTGTCGTACGTGTCACACGTGATGACGCTGCTGCCCGGCGACGTGATCCTGACCGGCACGCCGGCCGGGGTGAGCGAGCTGACCGCCGGAGACACCGTGTCGGTGCGTATCGAGGGGATCGGCGAGCTGGCCAACCCGGTCGTCGCCGGCGACTGAGGCAAACCGCTGCGGTAACCCGATTTGGCGCGCACCATGGGGTCAGGTAGAGTTCTGTCCCGGTGCGGCAAGCACCGATGGGGTATGGGGTAATTGGCAGCCCGACTGATTCTGGTTCAGTTAGTCTAGGTTCGAGTCCTGGTACCCCAGCAACCGTTGCCGGACAACCCGGATGGCATCGGAACGCTGGTCTCTGTTAGAGTTCGGCACCACGTCCGAAAGGGCGAGGCGGCAGGAAACGGAAGTTTCCCACCGCCAGGCAGTATCGGCAGTTGGCAACATCGTGGTTCTGGCCCCGTCGTCTAGCGGCCCAGGACGCCGCCCTCTCAAGGCGGTAGCGCCGGTTCGAATCCGGTCGGGGCTACAGTGCGCAGGCACCCTCACTTGCTGAGGGTGCCTTTTGCTTGCGCCCCCGTACTCTACCGACGATCTTGCAGTTATCGAGAGTATTTGCCCGAATTGTCCAACGATAAGTGCAAGATCGTCGGGGGGTCCGTGCTCAGAGGCCGGAGAGGCGCTGCCCGGCGCGGACGACAGCCATGGCGTGCCGTTCACCCGGTCGGCGGCCGAGCCGCTCGATCGGCCCGGAGACGCTCACCGAGGCGATCACCCGGCCGGTGCGGTCCCGGATGGGGGCGGAGACGCTGGCCACCCCGGCCTCGCGTTCGGCGACACTCTGCGCCCAGCCGCGTCGGCGCACCTCGGCCAGCGTACGGCCGGTGAACTTGCAGCGGGGCAGCAGCGGCATGACGGCCTCGGGGGGCTCCCAGGCCAGCAGGATCTGGGCGGCGGAGCCGGCCGTCATCGGCAGCACCGAGCCGACCGGCACGGTGTCCCGCAGCCCGCTGGCCCGTTCGGCGGCGGCCACGCAGATCCGCTCGTCGGCGCGGCGCAGGTAGAGCTGGGCGCTCTCGCCGGTGGCGTCGCGCAGCGCGGCCAGCAACGGCTCGGCGGCGGTCAGCAGCACGTCGGGCGCGGCGTTGGCCAGCTCACCCAGTCGCGGGCCGGGTCGCCAGCGCCCCTGGGTGTCCCGGACCAGCATCCGGTGGATCTCCAGTGCCTGGGCCAGCCGGTGCGCGGTGGCCCGGGGCAGCTTGGTCCGCTCGACGAGTTCGGCCAGGCTGGCGCCGTCCACGCAGGCCGCGAGGATGACCACCGCCTTGTCGAGAACGCCGACACCGCTCATACTGTGTCCCACAAGCCGAAACATACCTCCCAGAATTTAGGATGTCCAGATGGTGGGAGCCACTTCGAAGCCGACATCGCCCAGGACCCTGGCCGAGAAGGTCTGGGACGCGCACGTGGTGCGATCCGCCGCGGGCGAGCCGGATCTGCTGTACATCGACCTGCACCTGCTGCACGAGGTCACCAGCCCGCAGGCCTTCGACGGGCTACGGATGGCCGGCCGGCCGGTACGCCGTACCGACCTGACCCTGGCCACCGAGGACCACAACACCCCGACCGGGTACGCCGATCCGGCGTTCAACAGCCGACGCGGGGACCTGCTGACCATCAGCGACCCGACCTCGCGTACCCAGATCGAGACGCTGCGCCGCAACTGTGCCGAGTTCGGCGTCAAGCTGCACGCCCTCGGTGACGACAACCAGGGCATCGTGCACGTCATCGGCCCGCAGCTGGGCCTGACCCAGCCCGGCATGACGATCGTCTGTGGCGACTCGCACACCGCCACCCACGGCGCGTTCGGGGCGCTCGCCTTCGGCATCGGCACCAGTGAGGTCGAGCACGTGCTCGCCACCCAGACGCTGCCGCAGGCCCGGCCGAAGACGATGGCGGTCACCGTGACCGGCGAACTCGGCCCCGGCGTCACCGCCAAGGACCTGGTGCTGGCGCTGATCACCCAGGTCGGCACCGGCGGTGGCCGTGGTCACATCGTCGAGTACCGCGGCGAGGCGATCCGCAAGCTCTCCATGGAGGGCCGGATGACGGTGGCCAACATGTCGATCGAGTGGGGTGCCAAGGCCGGCATGGTCGCGCCGGACGAGACCACCTTCGCCTACCTCAAGGGCCGGCCGAACGCACCGCAGGGAGCCGACTGGGACGCCGCGGTGGCGTACTGGTCCAGTCTGGCCACCGACGAGGGCGCGACGTTCGACGCCGAGGTGGTCCTCGACGCCGCCGCGATCACCCCGTTCGTCACCTGGGGCACCAACCCGGGGCAGGGCGCGGCGCTCAGCGCCGCCGTGCCGGACCCGGAGCAGTTCGACACCGACGCCGAGCGGGTCGCCGCCCGACGCGCCCTGGAGTACATGGACCTGCGGCCCGGCACCGCGTTGCGCGACGTCGCCGTCGACGTGGTCTTCGTCGGTTCCTGCACCAACGGCCGGCTGGAGGACCTGCGGGCCGCCGCCGACGTACTGCGCGGACGCAAGGTCGCCGACGGCGTACGGATGCTCGTGGTGCCCGGGTCGGCGAAGGTCCGCGAGGCGGCCGAGAACGAAGGGCTGGACAAGGTCTTCGCCGACGCCGGTGCCGAGTGGCGCTTCGCCGGCTGCTCCATGTGCCTGGGGATGAACCCGGACACCCTCAAGCCGGGAGAGCGGTCCGCGTCCACCTCGAACCGCAACTTCGAGGGCCGGCAGGGCCGGGGCGGGCGTACCCACCTGGTGTCGCCGCCGGTGGCCGCCGCCACCGCCGTGGTGGGCCGGCTGGCCGCGCCGGCGGACCTCAACTGACCGGCGACCGACCGCACCGACCTAGACGGGATCACGACATGGACAAGTTCACCGTGCATACCGGGACTGCCGTCCCGCTTCGCCGATCCAATGTAGATACGGATCAGATCATCCCGGCCGTGTACCTCAAGCGGGTGACCCGGACCGGCTTCGCCGACGGGCTGTTCAATGCCTGGCGCGAGGACCCGGAATTCGTTCTGAACAATCCTTCGTATTCGGGGGCATCGGTTCTCGTCGCTGGACCCGAGTTTGGCACCGGGTCATCACGTGAACACGCCGTGTGGGCCCTGCGCGACTGGGGCTTCCGCGCCGTGCTGTCGCCGCGCTTCGGCGACATCTTCCGGGGCAACGCCCTCAAGGAAGGGCTCCTGCCGGTGGAGCTGGAAATGCCCGCCATTGAGGAATTGTGGGCGCTCGTCGAGGCGGACCCGACCGCCGAGGTCACCGTCGACCTGGGTGCCCGCGAGGTTCGGGCCGGGGGGTCCAGCTGGTCGTTCCCGATCGACGACTTCAGCCGCTGGCGGTTGATGGAAGGACTCGATGACATTGGACTGACCCTGCGTCACGAGTCCGACATCACCGAGTACGAGAAGCACCGGCTGCCCTTCAAACCGGTCGTCGCATAGCGCCGACGCCGCCTCGACAGGGCACATCCGAGCCCCTGTCGAGGCCATCGGCGAGACCCTGCCAAGGGCTTCCAGACGCCGATTCCGCCCCCATCCGATGGCCCACCAACCGTCCGGCTACTACCAACCGGCCGGACCGGGGCACCGGATGGGGGCGAATCCGTTACGACACAAGGACTTTTTTCCCGTAGATGTTTGTGTCCTGCCGGTACAGGGCATACCGTGCGCGCAGAATGGCTCGTTGAGTCCAGTTGCACTACGGGAGGGAACTCGTGAACAAGGCAGAGCTCATTGACGCGCTCGCGGCTCGCCTGGGGGACCGCAAGACGGCGACGACCGCGCTCGACGCCGTCCTGGCCGAGGTCCAGGCGGCAGTCACCAAGGGCGACCGGGTGGGCATCACCGGCTTCGGGGTGTTCGAGAAGCGCGTCCGGGCGGCACGAACAGCCCGCAACCCGCGTACCGGTGAGTCGGTGAAGGTCAAGAAGACCTCCGTGCCGGTCTTCCGGCCGGGCGCCGGCTTCAAGGAGATGGTGGCTGCCGGCAAGGCGCCCAAGGCCACCGCCGCCAGGTCCACCACGGCCAAGGCCACCACCGCGCGGGCCGGCGCGGCGAAGTCCACCAGCTCCGCCGCGAAGTCGACCGCCGCCAAGGCTCCCGCGAAGCGGGCCAGCACCGCCACCGCCAAGAAGACCACGGCGGCCAAGTCGACGCCGGCGAAGTCGACCGCGGCGAAGTCCACGGCGGCGAAGTCCACGGCGGCCAAGAAGACCGCGACGAAGTCGACCGCGACGAAGTCCACCGCCACCAAGTCGACGGCGGCGAAGTCGACGGCGGCCAAGAAGGCACCCGCCAAGAAGGCGCCGGCGAAGAAGTC
This sequence comes from Solwaraspora sp. WMMA2056, assembly GCF_030345095.1. Taxonomy (NCBI): domain Bacteria; kingdom Bacillati; phylum Actinomycetota; class Actinomycetes; order Micromonosporales; family Micromonosporaceae; genus Solwaraspora; species Solwaraspora sp. WMMA2056. The sequence continues at coordinate 5,980,004 of NZ_CP128360.1, read as the reverse complement.
GACGCCCCGCAAAACCACCCGCTGACGCCACCGGCCGCACCGGCCGGACACCGTCGGGACGAAGGCGCCCGCCACGGCAACGTGGTGGGCGCCTTCGCGCGTACCGGGCGGGCCTCGGCCGCGCCACCGCGTCTACAGTTGGTCCGCGCCGACCAACCGGTCCCCGGCGAACGACAGCAGCCATCCGCCGCCCTTCGCCGTCCGGTAGTCCGCCGAGGCCCGCCGGCTCAGCATGGTCAGCGCCGCCGGGATCACCGTGCCCTGGCTGCAGACCGCCGCCGCCGTACCGGCCGTCGCCAGCTCGGTCAGCCGCCCGGCGGCCGCCAACGCGACCTCCGCCCGGTCCTGGCCGGCGGCCGGCTCGTCGAAGACACCGTCCACCTCGACCGGCAGGTCCAGGGCCGCCGCCAGCGGAGCCACCGTCTGTACGCAGCGCCGTGGTGAGGCCGACAGCACCCGGTCCGGTCGGGTCAACGCCAGCAGCGCGGCCAACGCCTGCGCCTGGCGCAACCCGGCGGTGTCCAACGGCCGCGCACTGTCCGGACCCGACCAGGTGTCCCGGCTGCCGGCATGCCCGTGCCGCACCAACGTCAGCGTCACGCTCACCGGCGGCAGGTCGGCGAAGCCGCGCAGCACCCCCACGTCGTGCCGGTACGTCAGCCGCTGCTGGGCCTGCCGCAGCGGCAGCCAGCAGACCTCGTCCACCTCGTCGGCCGCCTCGTCCGGCACCGGCCCGGGCGGCTCATCGACCGCCCGCATCGACCAGTAGTCGACCTCCTTGGTGTTGCCGTCGGGCATCGTGTACCGGATCGACGGCAGCCGCACCTGCGGCACCGCCCGGATCCCGGTCTCCTCACCGACCTCCCGCACCGCCGCCGCCAACGGATGCTCCGCCGGCTCCAGCTTGCCCTTCGGCAACGACCAGTCGTCGTGCCGGGGCCGGTGCACCAGACACACCTCGACCGCCCCGGTGTCGTCGGTGCGCCACACCACGCCGCCGGCGGCGCGGACCTCGGTCACGGCAGCCATTTCGTCCGCCCCGGCGTCGACGCACGGTCCCAGGCATCGGCGAAGTCGGCCCGGGCCGCCCGGACTGCGGTCCGTTCCCGCTCCACCAGCCGGCCCGCCGTCACCGCCAACTCGTGGTCGTCGGGATGGTCGGCGGCGATCTGCTGCCAGGTGTCGGCGGCGACCGCCGCGTCCTGGTGCTCGCCGAGCAGGTTCTGCACCTTCGACAACGCCTTCGCCAGCTTCGCGGCACCACCGCCGACGACCGGCGCGACCGCGTCCACCGCGTACCGGGCCTTCTTGCCGTTGATCCGCACCGCGTGCCAGCGCTCGTCGGGGGCGTCCAACGTCAGGTCGGCGGCACCGTCGACGCCGCTGCCGCCGTACGCCAGCCGTCGCCACGGCCTGGCGACCAGTCGGGGCAGCACCTGCGTGGCCGGCCCGGCCGCCGCCCGGGTCAGTTGCGGCTCCCGGGCCGCCTGCACCAGCATCTCCACCAGGGCAACGTACCGGTCGGAGCGCATGGCCGCGTCCACCTCGGCCAGTGCCGCCTCGTGCCGGGCGGCCAGCGCCGTGTCGATGCGACCCACCGCCGCGTCCGGCAGCGGCGCCAACGGATCCGTCGTGGCGGTCCGCCGGAGCCGTTCCCGCAGCACCTCGGCGTCGCGGGCACCGCCGAGCACCCCGGCGATCCACTTCAGCTCCTCGCGCAGCGTGCCGGCCCAGTCGGCGTCGACCAGCGCCCGGAAGGTCCGCAGGTCGCTGCGCAGCCGTCGGCAGCCCACCCGCATCTGGTGCACGGCGGTGTCGTCGTCGCCGACCGGGGCGTGCAGCCGCACCAACGCCTCGTGCGTCAGGATCCGGGTGATGTCGTCGCGGACGGCACGGGTCACCACGTCGGCGGCGGTCGGCTCGGCCGGCAGGTCGTCGACCGGGGGCAGGTCCGCCGGCCCGGCGGCGGCAGCGCCCAACGCCCGTACATGCTTGGGGGTGAAGCCGCCGGCGGTCGCACCGGCCGCGACCAGGGCGGCCTCGACCCGGTCCAGCAGTTGCCGGTCGCCAGTCTTGAACTCCACCTCGACCTCGCGGAACGTCGAGCGGACCGTCTTGCCGTCCAGCACCGACACCGCGTCGTCGGCCAGCTCCACCAGCAGCGCGTCGTCGGCGTCGCGGACCTCCAGCACCGTGCGGACGGTGCGCACCGTCGCGGCCGGGGTCAGTTCGGCCCCCCGCGAGTACGCGGTGACCAGCCAGACCAGCTCCGTCGGCGGGGTACGGCGTTTGCCGGTCCGGCTGATCTCGTGCCGTACGCCGGGTGCGTCGGCCGGCAGCTTCACCGTCCACGGCTCGGTGTCGCCGACACGGTGCCGCAGCGACACCCCGGCGCGGGCCAGCCGCAGGTCCGGGGTGTCGTAGTAGGTGGCGGTCAGCTCCACCGCCGGCAGCTCCACCAGCCGCCCGCCGTCGGGCAGGTAGCCGGACAGGTCCGGTACGGCGAAACCGGGGTCGACCTCGTACTTGCGTTCCTCCTCCACCATCGGGCCAGCCTAGCGCCGTCGGCTGACCGGGACCGTCGCCGAACAGTCCGTACCCGATCTGCTACTTGGCGGCGCCGACGAACCGGCGCAGCAGGCGTTCCTGCAGGTGGACCAGGGGTCGCCCGTCGGTGGAGTGGTGCCGGGTCCAGGTGCCGTCGGGGTGCAGCTCGAACGATTCGCACTCGGGGTCGAACGACTCGGCGAGCACCCGCTCCAACTCGGCGCGGGCCACCGGGTCGGTCACCTGCACCAGCGCCTCGACCCGCCGGTCCAGGTTGCGGTGCATCAGGTCCGACGAGCCCATCCAGAACTCGGCGTCGCCGTCGTTGCCGAACCGGAAGACCCGGGAATGCTCCAGGAACCGGCCGAGGATCGACCGTACCCGGATGTTGTCCGACAGCCCCGGCACCCCGGGCCGCAGCGTGCACATCCCCCGGATCAGCAGGTCGACCTGTACGCCGGCCTGCGAGGCCCGGTACAGCGCATCCACCATCTCCTCGTCGACCAGCGAGTTCACCTTGAACTGCACCAGCCCGGGGCGGCCGGCCCGTACGTGGGCGACCTCGCGTTCGATGCGTTCGATCAGCCCGCTGCGCACGCCGTGCGGGGCGACCAGCAGCCGCCGGTACGCGGTCTGCCGGCTGTAGCCGGTCAGCACGTTGAACAGGTCGGTCAGGTCGGCGCCGACCTCCGGGTCGGCGGTCAGCATGCCGAAGTCCTCGTACAGCCGGGCTGTCTTCGGGTGGTAGTTGCCGGTGCCGATGTGGCAGTAGCGGCGGATCTGGTTGCCTTCCTGCCGGACCACCAGGGCTGTCTTGCAGTGGGTTTTCAGCCCGACGAGGCCGTACACGACGTGGCAGCCGGCGCGTTCCAGCATCCGTGCCCAGCCGATGTTGGCCTGTTCGTCGAAGCGGGCCTTCACCTCGACGAGCACCACGACCTGCTTGCCGGCGGCGGCCGCCTCGATCAGCGCGTCGACGATGGGGGAGTCGCCGCTGGTGCGGTACAGCGTCTGCTTGATCGCCAGGACGAGAGGGTCGGCGGCGGCCTGCTCGATGAAGCGTTGCACGCTGGTGGAGAACGAGTGGTACGGGTGGTGCACCAGGATGTCGCCGTCGCGCAGCGTGGCGAAGACGCTGCGCGGCACCTCGCCCTCGACCAGCCGGGGATGGGTGGCCGGCACGAACGGCCGGTCCTTCAGGTCGGGTCGGTCGGAGCTCTCGTACACCTGCCACAGCGCGGACAGGTCCAGCAGGCCGGGCACCCGCAGTACGTCGTGGCTGTCCATGTCCAGCTCGCGTACCAGCAGGTCGAGCATGTGGTCGGAGATGGAGGCGGCGACCTCCAGGCGTACCGGCGGGCCGAACCGGCGGCGGGCCAGTTCCCGTTCCAGCGACTGCAGCAGGTCCTCGTCGCGGTCCTCGTCGACTTCGAAGTCGGCGTTGCGGGTGACCCGGAACAGGTGGCACTCGACGACCTGCATGCCGGAGAAGAGCTGCCCGAGCTGGGCGGCGATCAGGTCCTCCACCGGCAGGAACCGGCCGCCCTGACCTTCCTGGCTGACCACCACGAACCGGGGCACGTTGTTGGGCACCTTGACCCGGGCGAACAGCTCCGGGCCGCCGTCGGGGTCGCGGACCGCGACGGCCAGGTTCAGCGACCGGCTGGAGATGTACGGGAACGGGTGCGCCGGGTCGACGGCGAGCGGGGTCAGCACCGGGAAGATGTGTTCCCGGAAGTAGGTGCGCAGCCCTTCCCGTTCCCCGGCGGTGAGGTCGTTCCAGCGGATCAGGTGGATGCCTTCGGCGGCCAGCTGGGGCCGTACCTCGTCGGTGAAGCAGCGGGCGTGCCGGGCGACCAGCCCGGCGGTCTTGACGGCGATCAGCTCCAGCTGGGTACGCAGCGGCAGCCGGTCGCCGCCGCGTACCGGCAGGCCGGCCTGCAGCCGGCGCTTGAGCCCGGCGATGCGAACCATGAAGAACTCGTCGAGGTTGCTGGCGAAGATCGCCAGGAACTTGGCCCGCTCCAGCAGCGGTGTCTGCGGGTCCTCGGCCAGCTCCAGCACCCGGGAGTTGAAGTCGAGCCAGGACAGCTCCCGGTTGAGGAACCGGTCGCTCGGCAACGGGTCCGCCTCGGCCGCACCGTTGGGCGTGCTGGTGTCGTCGGCCGGCATGGTGGCGGTCTCCACCGGCTCCACGGCCGCGTCCAGTGGCTCGGCGCCGTCGGCGACGGGGGTGACGCCGTCGTCCACCGGCTCGACGGTCCCGTCCGCCGGCTCGACGGCGGGCGACGGCTCCGGCGTCGGATCGGCCGCCGGCGTCGGCTCCGGCGACCTGGCCGGCTCCGCCGCTGGCGTCGGATCGGCGCTGGTCGACGTGCGGCCGGTACCGTTCGCCGTACGGCGTCGGCTCGGCCGGGTCGACCTGGTCTGCGGCGGTGTGGCCGCGTCGGCGTCGGCGGGCTGGTCTGCGGCGGCGCGGCGCGGACGGGCGGCGGCGCGCCTGGAGGGGGCGGGCGTCACCAGGTAATCATGACCTGATCACGATGAACGCGGTATGAATTTGCCCCGGGTTGGGTCAGTCAAATGTGGGCAACGTGACGCGGTTAACGCGTCCTGTCCCGTCCTGCTCGATGCGTACCCGTTGTCCCAGTCGTAGCAGCCGCAACCCGGAGGCGTCGAACGCCGCCGCCGGGAAGGTCAGCTCGCTGCCGTCGTCGAGCAGCACCGTACCGCTGCGGGTCGCCGCATCGAAGGTCGCCACCGTGCCCTGCACGTCAGATCACCGTCCCCGGCATGTCAGCCCACCGTTTCGGGGCGCCTGCCAGCACGGTACCCGGCCCGGCACAGCGCGGCGGTGTGCCGGCCCAGGCCGAGCCGGGCCGCGTCGGCGAGGCCGTCGGCGGTGTCCACGTCGCGGCGCAGCGTGGGCCAGGCAGCCCCGCCGGTGCCGCTGGTGCCGGTGTCCCCGGTGTCCCCGGTGCCGCCGATGCGGCGGGCCCCGGACGCGGCGTGCCGGTCGGCTGAGCCGGGGCCGAAGCGGGGGTGCAGCGTGGCGGCGTCGGCGGCGGCGAGCAGCACCGTACCGGTGCCGTCGGCGTCGGGCACGAACCACCGGCCGACCGCCGCGGGCTGCCCGGTGTCCGCCGGCTGCCGCGCCGCGGCGGGCGACGTCGCGGCCCGCAGCGCGGCGGCAAGCTCCGCCGGGCGCAGCGCCGGCAGGTCGGCGGTGAGTGCGGCCACCGGCCGGCCGGCCGGGACGGTCGCCGCGCCGTGGGTCAGCGCGGCGTTGAGACCACCAGGGTCGGGTTCGGCGACGGTACGCGCCCCGAGCGCCGCCAGGGCGGCGGCAGCCACCGGATCGGCGGTCACCACCACCGCCTCGGCGACCACCGGGCAGGCCAGCACCGCCGCGACGGTGTCCAGCGCCAACGCCAGGGCCAGCTCCTCATGCGGTACGCCGGTCAGCGCCCCGCGCAGCCGGCTCTTGGCTGCGGCGAGCCGTTTCACCGGCAGCACCACCGACCAGGTCGCCTCCTGCACGGGTTCCATCCTGCCGGCTGGGCTCGTGTTGGCTCTGGCCGGGTCCGACAAGGCATGATTCGCTGCAACGATCGGCACGGGCGGCGGTCGGGTGGCAGGCGAGCGGGCGGGCACGAGGAGGCAACGGGTGGCGCGGCGGAAACTGGGCTTCTGGCGACGTTTCGTCGTGATGGTGATCAAACCGACGTTGACCATCTGGACCAGGCGGGACTGGTCCGGGATGGAGCACATCCCCCGTACCGGTGGGGTGATCATCGTCGCCAACCACATGTCGCACGCCGACCCGATGGCCATCGCGCACTTCGTCTACGACGCCGGCCGGTGGCCGCGGTTCCTCGGCAAGTCCAGCCTCTTCGCCATCCCGGTGGTCGGCCCCTGGCTGCTCAAGGTCCGGCAGATCCCGGTGCACCGGGGCAGCGTCGACGCGATCAAGTCGCTGGAGGCGGCGATCGACGGCGTCAACGAGGGCGGTGCCGTGGTCATCTACCCGGAGGGCACCACGTCGCGGGAGCCGGACCTGTGGCCGATGCGCGGCAAGACCGGCGCGGCCCGGCTCGCCCTGACCACCGGGGCACCGGTGGTGCCGGTGGCGATGTGGGGTCCGCAGAACATGTACGACCCACGGACCAGGAAGCTCAACCTGTTGCCGCGCCGGCCGGTCACCCTGCGGGCCGCCAAACCGATCGACCTCAGTCGTTGGATGGGTGCCGAACCCACCCGGGCGGTGCTGGAGGAGATGACCGAAACGATCATGCTGCGGCTGCGCGACATGGTCGCCGAGCTGCGCGGCGCCGAAGCACCACCGCTGTACACACCGGTGGTCCGCCGCAACGGCCGGACCGTCAAGGCACCGGACTCGACCGCCCCGGAGCCGGGTCAGTGACCCGCCGGGCCGTCGTCCTCGGTGCCGGCTCCTGGGGCACCGCGTTCGCCAAGGTCCTCGCCGACGCCGGCTCGGACGTCGTCGTCTGGGCCCGCCGCGAAAAGGTCGCCGCCGCGATCCGCGAGTACGGCACCAACCCCGACTACCTGCCGGCGGTACGGCTACCCGAACGGGTCACCGCCACCAGCGACGCCGCCGAGGCGATCAAGGGTGCGGACCTGGTCGTGCTCGCCGTACCGTCGCAGACCCTGCGCGGCAACCTGGGCGACTGGGCCGCGCACATCGGCCCCGACGCGACCCTGATCAGCCTGATGAAGGGCATCGAACTCGGCACCACCAAGCGGATGAGCGAGGTGATCGTCGAGACCGCCGGGGTGAGCGACGACCGGGTCGTCGTCGTCTCCGGCCCCAACCTGGCCGCCGAGATCGCCGCCGAACAGCCGGCCGCCAGCGTCGTCGCCGGCACCGACGCCGACCGCACCGCCGCCGTGCAGCAGGCCATGCTCACCGCCTACGTGCGGCCCTACACCAACGACGACGTGATCGGCTGCGAACTCGGCGGGGCGGTCAAGAACGTGATCGCTCTGGCGTACGGCATCGCCACCGCGATGCGCCTCGGCGACAACACCAAGGCCACCCTGATCACCCGAGGGCTGGCCGAGACAGCCCGGCTCGGCGTGGCGCTCGGTGCCGACCCGTTGACCTTCGCCGGCCTGGCCGGCCTCGGTGACCTGGTCGCCACCTGCTCGTCGCCGCTGTCCCGCAACCGGACCTTCGGCGAACACCTGGGCCGGGGGGAGACCCTGGAACAGGCGCAGGCCGCCACCCGGCAGACCGCCGAAGGGGTCAAGAGCTGCCTGTCCATCCGGGACCTGGCCCGCGCCCACGGGGTGGAGATGCCGATCACCGAACAGGTGGAACGGATCTGCCACGAGGGCCTGGACCCGCGTACCGCGTTGACGCTGCTGATGACGCGGGCCACGAAACCGGAATAGGCCCTGCCGCCGGCCGGCGACCTTGGCCAGGATGAAGGCCATGAACGCTACCTCCCGCGACCCGGGGTACGGCGACGGCATCCGGTACGGCGACGGCACCCGGTGCGTCAGCGCCGGGCTGCCCGAGCCGACGCCCGGCCAGCCGTTCCTGCCCGGCCCGGTGTTCGCCGCCCCGTACCACCTGGACCCGGTGACCGGGCCGGCACCGGACCGCGACGGCTACGCCCGGGAGACCAACCCGACCCGGCGGGCGCTGGAAACCGCCATCGGGGACCTGGAAGGCGGTGACACCCTCGTCTTCGCCAGCGGCCAGGCGGCGATCACCGCACTGCTGCTGACCACGCTGCGCCCCGGCGACACGGTGCTGCTGCCCGCCGACGGCTACTTCACCGTACGGGCGTTGGTCGCCACGGTGCTGGAACCGCTCGGCGTCACCGTACGGTTGGTGCCGACCGCCGGGCCGTACCCGGACTTCGCCGGGGTGCGGCTGGTGCTGCTGGAAACCCCAGCCAATCCGGGGCTGGACGTCTGCGACGTAGCGACGCTCGCGGCGGCGGCCCACGCCGCCGGCGCGCTGGTCGCGGTCGACAACAGCGCCGCCACCCCGCTCGGGCAGCGGCCACTGGACCTCGGCGCGGACGTCGTGGTCGCCTCCGGCACCAAGGCGCTGACCGGCCACTCCGATCTGCTGCTCGGCTACCTGGCCACCGGATCGGCGCAGCTGCTGTCGGCGGTGACGACGTGGCGCAAGCTGACCGGCAGCGTGCCGGGCCCGTTCGACTGCTGGCTCGCTCACCGGTCACTGGCCACCCTGGACCTGCGGCTGGCCCGCCAGTCGGCCAACGCGCAAGCGGTCGCCGCCGCGCTGGTCGGGCGCCGTGACGTCACCGGCGTACGTTGGCCCGGCCTGCCGACCGACCCGTCGTACGCGGTCGCGGCGGCCCAGATGCGCCGCATTCCGGGGATCGTGTCGTTCGATCTTGGCGACGCCGACCGGGTCGGCCGGTTCCTGACCGCGTCGACACTGGTCTCAGCGGCCACGTCGTTCGGCGGGCTGCACACGGCGGCCGACCGGCGGGCCCAGTGGGGTGACGACACCTCGCCGGGCTTCGTCCGCCTCTCCTGCGGCATCGAAGACACTGTGGACCTGGTCGCTGACATCACCGCCGCCGTGGACGTCAGCTGACAGACTGACCACGTGGGAGCCAGCGCGTGGGAAGCGGGACCTGAGTGACGGGGCAGGAGCCGGGTGGTGGTCCGCCGTCGGGCTACCGGCGGCTGGTGGTCTACCGGCTGAGTGTCTGGTTCCTGCGCTTGGCGGCGGTGGCGTTGCCCTGCTCCTTCATCTGGCCGCAGGTCTGGTTCGTGTTGCCGATCGTCATCGTGTTCGGGCTGATCGTGACGTTGCCGCTGCGCTACCTGGCCCACTTCGAGTGGAGGATGCCGATGCTCGACCTCGATGCGTCAGTGCTCAAGGACGCACTGGACATCCGATACTGGTGAGATCTGGGACAGGGGTGCGGTCATGTCGAGCCTGTTGGTGGTAGCCACACTGCTCCTGGCGGGTAGCTTCATCGGGATGGGCCTCGTGGTCATCTTGACCGGCGGCGTGCCAGTGCTGGCTGGCTTTCGGCGCCGAGATCTCGGATTGATGTACCTCCTTCCGGGGCTAGGAATCGTCCTGCTGCACGCCGCGAGGTTCGTAGATGGCGCTGTGGCGGTCCTCTTCTTCCTCGCTGGGCTTGGGTTAGTCATCTGCGGCGGCACGTTGGCGGTTTACTGCTCATGGCTGGCCTGGGGCAAGGGCCGGCGAGAAGATTCCCGTGCTCCCGCGTCGGATGGGGCGGAGGCCTCTGGGTCTTGGTAGGAAGGTGCCGCCACCCTATGCAGACTTGATACGTATCTATAGTGGATTTAGGGATCGTGCTGTACTTCTATCCTGTCGAGGGTGGGTGAGTTGATGGTTAACACACAATCGGATCGAGGCTCGATGGTGCGTCACCGCCATTGGAAGAAGTTGGTATTGGCGCTTGGGGCGGCGGTTGTTCTTGGTTGTGCATCCCTCGTCTTAGGATTCTTCGCCTTTCTCGCCGAACGATCGCTAGACGACTCTGACTTCGAAGTGCCGCCATCTGGTCTGCCACACCTCTCCGAGCGTGCATGGTATGTCACTACGGAGCAGGTTGATCAATCGTCATTTGTTCGGATCTGGCAGGCCAGCGACACCGATGGGGGCGTTGACAACTACTTTCAGGAAGTCGGCAGACATCGGAACGTCCCATTCGCTGTTTGGCAATTCCAGTCGTCCGTGAGAATGAATTTTGAAAGAAGATTCTCGGGAAGGGTTCTCGATGTTCCAAATCCGCCGAACCTGAATGCCGATGCTGCCGACTCATTTTGTGTCGATATTGATTCCAAATTTCTTACATCTGGTGAGTGTGCAATCTGGGTTTACTGGGCGAGATACGGGGATCTTGTTCTGAGAGTCCAGGTCAGCGAGGCAAGAATTACTGAGGGCGAGTTCTTGGATATCGTGGCCAGCGTCGATGATCAACTTGGACCGGAATGATCGATTCGTGAAGTGATTTCACTGTTCCACGACACGGTGCGGCTGCGGCTATGCCACCACGCCGAGCAGTGCGGTTGTCCGTATCTCGGGTGGCCGGGGTCGCGATCTCGCCGGGGTGCTCTATAGATAGGGGAGTTGTTGTACGGGTGATTTGGCTTGCGGCGGCATTTCCTTTCTTAGCTCTTGCTTTGGCGCCAATAGTTCTTTATCGGCATTGGCGGGGTGAATCTACCGAATATGAGTGGCGGACTGCTGGGTTCTGGTATCGATCAGAGAATTTTCGTCGTGGCCATGTCAGGGGGACTCCCGCGATTTTCGTCACCGGCTGTTGTCTAGCGATTTCTGGTCTTCTCCTCTTGTTGACAGCCGAGTCAGATAGCCCCCCTGCCTGGGCTGGCGTGATTATTCTTGCGTTTTTTGTACTCATGCTTCTGGGTGTCTTGCTGTATTGGACGGTAATGCTTTTTGGTCGCCCGAAGTTCATAATTGCTCCGCATCGTCGGTCAGAAAGGGGAATACTGACCGAGGCCTGGAGTAGGAGATCGCGGGGTTGATCGGCCGGATCGTTAGCGGGACTGATTCTGGTCAGCGACGAGTCCACCGAGGTGCGGTTCGTCGATCCTGCCGAGTTCGCCGACATCCCCATCCACGACACGGTACGGCTCCGGCTGCGCCACCACGCTGAGCAGCGTGACAGTCCGTACCTCGGGTAGTCGGGAACGCGGGCCCGCCAGCGTGCTGGCGGTGTGTGGTCAGGCGGTGAGAGTGCCGGTCTTGGTGGCGGCGACGAAGGCCGACCAGCTGGCGGGGGAGACGGTCAGGACCGGGCCGGTGGGGTCCTTGGAGTCGCGTACGCCGATGACGCCGGCCAGCCCGTTGGCGACCTCGACGCACGCACCCTGGCTGTTCGATCGGCTGCTTTTGCGCCAGGTGGCACCGGTCAGGTCGGTCATGGCTCGTACTCCTTCGCCGTGTCCAGCAACAGCGCCCGCGACTCGGCCTCGCTCAGCGCGGCCGACCGGATGTCGTGGTAGACCCAAGCGTACCGGTCGCTCTCGGTCTGCTTGTCGAGGAAGAGCGCGCCGGTGATCGACTCCTGGTAGACCGTGGTGGGTTCGTACTGCTCGGGAAAGTCCAGGACGGTGAACGAGCCGCCGGTCAGCACCCCGGCGTGCAGGTTGGACGAGAACGGCAGGACCCGGACGGAGACGTTCGGCAGCCGGCCGGCGTCGGCGAGCCGGCGCACCTGTGCCGCCATGATCTGGCGCGACCCGACCACGCGGCGCAGCACCGCCTCGTCGACGACGATGTCGAACTCCGGAGCCTGTGGCTCCAGCCGGGTCAGCAGCCGGGCCCGGCCCAGCCGCACCGCGACCCGGTCGGCGATCTGGTGACGGGGCACGCCGTCGACGTCCTTGGTGAAGATCGCGGTCGCGTACTCCCGGGTCTGCAAGAAGCCCGGCACCAACTGACTCTGGTACTCGCGGATCCGGCTGGCCGCCTCTTCCAGGCCCACGTACAGCTCGAACCAGGAGGGCAGACTGGCGTAGTCGTGCCACCAGCCCTTCTCCCGGGTCTTGGTCGCCAAGGCGGCGAGGATCTCGGTGGTCCCCTCGTCGACGCCGTACAACTCGCAGAGCAGCACGACGTCGCCGGAGCGGACCGGGACCTCGCCGCGCTCCATCCGCCACAGCTTCGTCGCCGACCACTCCAGCTCGCTGGCGACCGACGTCTGCGGCAGCTGGGTCAGCCGCTCGCGCAGTTGACGCAGCTCCCGGCCCAGCCGCCGGCGCGGTACGGACGAGTTCAACACGGACGGGGACATGGCTACCACCTCCTGGGATGCTCGACCCGACCCATCCTGCCGTCACTAGTGGACTTATGGACTCCGTCGATTGGTGGACGGGCGGCTCGGCTCAACGTCGATGGGATTGCGCCAGAGTTGTCGGCGTAGCCGACTCGGCGGCGCTGCGAACCTGGACGGCGACCACCAGTGCGATCGACACCTGGTCACCGCGTACGGCACGTTGGTCACCTTCGCCGACACCGCGATCGAGACCCAGAGCCGGACTCTCTACGACGGTGTCGGCCGCCCCACCCGGTCTCAGCTGTGGTCGGCGAACACGCTGCAGTGGGAGACCGTCACCGGCCACGACGGCGACCGGGTCACCGTCGACCCGCCGACCGGCGGCACCGCCACCACCTCGATCAGCGACGCGCGGGGCCGGCAGACCTTCCTGCGCCAGCACACCGGGTCCGCACCCACCGGGGCGTACGAGGAGACCACCTACGGCTACGACCGCGCCGGCCGGCTCACCACGGTCACCGACCACGTCGACAACGAGTGGACCTACTCGTACGATCTGCTGGGTCGCCGGGTCGGCACCGTCGACCCCGACTCCGGCACGTCGAGCAGCACCTACAACAACGCCGGCCAGCTGGTGACGACGACCGACGGCCGCGGCGAAACTCTCTGGTACGGCTACGACAACCTCGGCCGCCGTACCGAGATGCGCGACGACACCTCCACTGGCGCGCTGCGCGCGTCGTGGACGTACGACAGCCTTGAGCTGGGTCTGCCGACCTCGTCGACCCGGCACGTCGGCGGCGACGCGTACACCACGGCGGTCACCGGCTACGACGACGGCTACCGGCCGCTCGGTGCCACCGTCACCATCCCTGCCGCCGAGACCGGGCTGGCCGGCACCTACACCACGAGCCACACGTACTTGGAGACGGATTTATGCTAGGCGACCGCCTTGTAGGCTTCCTGACCAGCGAGATCACGCGAGTGAGACGTGTAAATTACGTCGAACCTGGAGGGGTTCGGCGTGTCGGGGAAGGGCCTGTTGAGGTCACCCTTGCCAGCGGGGTTGTGTTCCGGTTCGAATCCGGGCCGGATGGCGAATCTCTACGGTTCAAGATTGGTGAGTGGGTCGACAAATTTGAGGAACCCCTCAGTCCCGAGAATCGAGAATTTGTGGAACACTCAGGCAAGTGGACAGCTTTCGATGTCTCTTTCGATAAGGGTTTCAGTGAGCTCATTGGGCGACAAGTTCGCGACGTCAATTTGATCATGTTTTCAGGAAAGATCATCGGTGTTGAGTTGGTATGCGGAGCGGTCGTTCTGACTGTCGAAGTCCGCGCCGATGAGCTATTTGTAGATCTCCGCGAGAGTGGCTCTTCGTAGTCGTGCGGTTATCGCGTGTATCCGGGGTCGCCTTCGGGTGTATATGTTGCTGTCAGAGTTGATGTCAACAGACCAAAAACATCAATGAACGCCGATGTAAATAGAAGTGGTTGTGGTGCTAGCTCTTGGCTCGCTGATGGTGGGCGTGCGCGCGGGGCCGTAGGCCTTGAGCGCGTGCGCGCGGCCCGGCTTCGGCCGGGCCGCTTCTTGATTAGGTGGAGCAGTTTTTCACCCAGTGGTTCCATCGGTGGCGGGATGCTGGGCTATGCTTTCGGGTTGCGGCGTGCCTTCTTCGGTGCCGGCGGCTCGGCGGGCTCGGGCGCTCCGCTGCCGGCGGGCTCGTCCTGGAAAGGGCAACCTAGTCGGCACAGAGGTCTTCAAGAGCGGTGATATGACCGCATTGCAGAAGGCGCTGAGGATTTCCCAAGGGAATGTTGGATAGTCACACTGAGGCGAAGGCGGTGACGAGCATTGCATTCCGGGAGGGCGGCACGCTTCACCTCCCGGGAGCGCTACCTCCTTGCATCTCCTGTAAGGGCACATGCACCGTGCGGCGGAGTACTGGGGGATTGACGTGATGTATACATGGGAAACAAGGTTTGGGCGACGACCAGATGAATGAGGAATCGATCGACAATATCGAGGTGGTCGCAGCCGCCGTTGTTGAGTTGCGGGACGTAGAAACGTTCTGTGTGGCGCTGGCGACAGATCGGCACGGCGAGAAGTTCGGATTGTCCTTTCAGGTTCCGCTGAGTGGGCGGCATGACGATCAAGATCGCCGCCTTGAGATGGATACCTACTCGATCAGTGACAACCTAGGGAGAACGGTGTATGGCGGTATTTCCTCATGGTCTTCGGATGCGGCTAAATCTGTGTTGTCCCTAACTTTCTCGGCGGCTGTCGTCGATGCATTGAACGTGAGATCAAACCTTAACTTCCACCTGCCGCCCGACAAGTTTGATGAGATTGTTGAAGGTTTCCGCCGTTTGTTTGCAGCTGACGAGTGGGGCCGCAGACTTCAGGCGGAGTCTAGCTGAAGAGGTCAATAGCGAATTCTTATCTAAATGGGCGTCCGTGCTCCGGCTCATCTGGCTCGCAAGAGTCGATTGATCGTGAGCATTCGATCTACTACCCTAAGGGTGGCGGGCGTGAGGTGTCGGCCGAGGGGAAAATCTCCCTCGAGGTTACTGGATAAGGAGTGGTTGGTGTCGGACGAAAGGGCCGGAATGATCCTTCGGGCTGCATTTCCTGATGTTGGCTCCGATGATCCGGTTTCCTATTTCGGGAATCAGGGCGATGTGTTTCAGGCGCTGAGCTTTTCTTGGCTCTTCTGGCCTAAGTTGCTTGAGTTGCATGGTGCTGTATTTCTGGCGCTGAGTGGGAACGATCAGGCCGAGATTTCTGCTCGGTTAAGTATGCCGTTGGCTGGCGATAGCGTGGATTGGCCTCCGATGAAGTGGTCGGAGGCGGTGGATAGCTATAACTGGTTTGAGGTTGATCAACTTTTCCTTAGGTGGCGAGGTCCGCGCGAGTTTGTAGCGGATGCCGAGAAGGAGCTGGCTGAAATACTGGTTCAGACGTGGCGCGCTCGACTGGGTGGCAGCTATCCCGACAGAGAATTTTCCGTAACGTTGGCTTTGGCTGACGAATCAGCTGGGTTGAGGATCGTAGTCCGCCAGGAATCACCCCGGCTAGAAGCGCCAAAGGGCTGGGACGTGCAACGGAGGTTTATTTCCTGAGTTGGCATAGTCTTGTGTGGACGTTGTCTCGGTTCGAGTTTAGGGGTTGTGGCAGCACTCGAGCCTGAAAAGACCTCGTTTCGGTAAATGCAGGGCGAGAATTTCCGGCCGGTTCTGCCAGGTTGACCCCGATGCAGAACTTGGGGCGCAGTGAGGGTTTAGATTTGATCTTGACCGGATGGTTGTTGTGTCTTCGGGTGCGTGACTCAGCGATCCCGGGGCCTCAGTTCGGGCGGCGCTTGGTAGGTCGACATGAGCACGTGAATAAGTCTGAGGTGCCAGACCTGGTCTGCCGTGGTCAGTGCTCAAGTTGCGCAGACAAGTCGAGCCGGGGCAAAGGGCAGAGTCGACGGCGTGCAGGCGGGCGGGCTCGCCCACCCGTGACCCAGGTAGGCCGCCGTCCAACAAACGCGGGTCCCCGGGTCGTCAGCTACCCGGCGGTCACTGAGCGCATCGTCGGGAGGAAGCAGGGCCGGTCAGGGCACGCTGAGTCGGTACGCAGAGTAGGGTCACCCGCGTGAGCGCGAAGACGTGAACCCGCGTACCGCCGGGCGTCCCCCTGACTGTGCCTGGCGCGCGTGTGAAGGCCGCGAGTGAAAGGCACCCCTGTGACAAGCGTACGGAAGACCCGCGTCGCCATCGTCTTCGGCGGCCGCAGCACCGAGCACGCGATCTCCTGCGTCAGCGCCGGCAGCATCCTCGCCGCCCTGGACACCGACGAGTACGAGATCGTCCCGGTCGGCATCACCCGCGCCGGCCGGTGGGTGCTCACCACCGGCGACGGCAGCCAGCTGGCCATCACCGACCGGCAGCTGCCGGAGATCACCGACCGGTCCGGCGCGGCCGTGGTGCTGCCCGCCGACCCGACCGGCAACGGGATCATGGTGCTCGACCCGGCCGACGGCCCAGCGGTCGCCCTGGCCGGCGTCGACGTCGTCTTCCCCGCCCTGCACGGCGCGTACGGCGAGGACGGCACCATCCAGGGGCTGCTGGAGATGGCCGGCATCCCGTACGTCGGGGCCGGGGTGTTCGCCTCGGCCGCCGCGATGGACAAGGAGTTCACCAAGAAGCTGGCCACCGTCGAGGGCATCCCGACCGGACCGTACGCGGTGCTGCGCGCCGGGGTGAGCCTCAGCGACGCCGACAAGGAGCGCCTCGGCCTGCCGGTGTTCGTCAAGCCGTCCCGGGCCGGTTCGTCGTACGGCATCACCAAGGTCTCCGACTGGGCCGACCTGGACGCCGCGGTCGCCACCGCCCGAGAGATCGACCCGAAGGTGCTGGTCGAGGCGGCGATCGTCGGCCGCGAGGTCGAGTGCGGGGTGATCGAGGGCGAGGCCGGCGGCGGCCCCGAGGCGTCGCTGCTGGCCGAGGTACGGGTGGTCACCGACCACGAGTTCTACGACTTCGAGGCCAAGTACCTGGACAACTCCTGCGAGTACGACATCCCGGCGGCGTTGCCGCCCGACGTCACCCGGCAGGTGCAGGAGTACGCCTGCCGGACCTTCACCGCGCTGGACTGCGCCGGCCTGGCCCGGGTCGACTTCTTCGTCACCGACGACAACCAGATCTACCTGAACGAGATCAACACGATGCCGGGCTTCACGCCGACGTCGATGTTCCCCCGGATGTGGTCGGCGGCCGGCCTGGAGTACCCGAAGCTGGTGGACCGGCTGATCCGTACCGCGCTCAACCGGGGGACCGGGCTGCGCTGACCGCGACCGGACCCACCGGCCGGACTAGGCCGGACCCGGATCAGTCCGGACCGGACTCGGATCAGGCGCGGCAGCCGCGCGGGGCGGCGTCCGCGTCACTGGGCACGGTCTCGATCAGCGTGTCGGCGAACGCGGCCACCCACTGGCCCGGTTCGTCGTACGCCCCGGGCACGCTCACCCGCACCGGAATCTCCCGGTCGACGGTGGTCCACACGGTGGCGTCGGGCTGCTCGGTCGCGTGCCAGCAGACCCCGTCGAGCGCGTACACCAGGTCCGTCGGGGCGAACTCGGCCGGCGGCACCCCGCAGGCGACGGTGATCGGTGGTTCGCCGTACGCGGCGTTCTGCTCGGCCCCGTCGCTGACCAGCCGCTGGCGCAGGTCGCGCAGCGTACCGGGAAGTTGGGACAGCAACGCCCGGCAGACGACCTCGGCGCGGTCGTCCAGGGCGGGGGCGGCCATCTGCACCGGCGTGGTCGGCACCGGCGCGACGGACGCCGACGCCGAAGGCGACGGGTCGGCGCCGGCCGGCTGCCCGTCGGCGGAGCCGGCCCGGTTGAGCTGGCTGAACGCGGCAAGCGCCACGATGACAGTCAACGGCAGGGCCACCACGGTGGCCCAGATCGCCGCCTGCCGCGTGGTCCGGTCCGGCCCGCCTGCAGCAGAGCCACCGGTCGCCGGCTGGTCCGCGACCGGCGGGTCGTCTGCCGCCGTGTCGGGCGCAGCGGGGTTGAGCTGGTCGTTCACTACAGTCGTACCACCGAACACGTCAGGGTGCGGGTGATGCCCGGCACCATCTGGACCCGGCTGACTATCATCGTCCCGAGTTCGTCCACGGTATGCGCCTCGGTGAGCACGACCACGTCGTACGGCCCGGTCACCGCGTCCACCCGGACCACGCCGGAGATGTCCGCGATCGCGTCAGCGACGTCGCGTGCCTTTCCGACCTCGGTCTGGATGAGGATGTATGCCTGGACCACGACCCGACTCCTATCCGCCGCCCGGGAGCGGCCCGAACGTGAAACTACCGTACGGAGCAGGCCGGATTCATGACGGTGCCCGAGTGGAGACGATGATGAACGAGGTGGACCGGTGAATGTGGCACGGGCGGGTGAATTCGGGCTCATCTCCCGGGTCACCGCGCGGCTACACCCGGGAGCCGCCACGCTGCTCGGCCCCGGCGACGACGCGGCGGTCGTGGCCAGCACCGACAACCGGGTGGTCGCCTCGACAGACGTGCTCGTCGAGGGCCGGCACTTCCGGCGGGACTGGTCCAGCGCGGTCGACGTCGGCCACCGGGCCGCCGCCGCGAACCTCGCCGACATCGTCGCGATGGGGGCGGTGCCGACCGCGCTGCTGGTGGCGCTCTGCGCCCCGCCGGAGACCGACGCCGGCTGGGCCGAGGACCTGGCCGTCGGCCTGTCCGACGAGGCCGCCAAGGTCGGTGCGGCCGTCGTCGGCGGTGACATGTCGGCCAGCCCGACGTTGACGATCGCGGTGACCGCCCTCGGTGACCTGCACGGCGCGGCCCCGGTGCTGCGCAGCGGCGCGCACGCCGGGGACGTGCTGGCCATCGCCGGCCGGCTCGGCTACGCCGCCGCCGGCTACACGGTGCTCTCCCGGGGGTTCCGGTCGCCGAAACTGCTGGTGGAAGCGCATCGACGCCCCGAGGTGCCGTACGCCGCCGGTCCGGCCGCCGCGAACGTCGGCGCCAGCGCCATGATCGACATCTCGGACGGGCTGATCGCCGACCTGGGCCACGTCGCCACCGCCAGCGGGGTCGGCATCGACCTGCGGCGGGAGGCGTTCGAGGTGCCGCCGCAGATGCGCGACACCGCCAACGCGCTCGGCGTCGACCCGTACCAGTGGATCTTCGGCGGTGGCGACGATCACGCCCTGGCCGCGACGTTCCCCGAGGATCTGCCGCTACCGAAGGGGTGGCGGCGGGTCGGCCACGTGGTCAAGGGTGCCGGGGTGACCATCGACGGCCAGCCGTACCAGGGCGCCCCCGGCTGGGAGCACTTCCGCTGAGCCGACGCGCGGTGCCGACATGCGGTGCCGACGCACGGTGCCGGCACGCGGTGCCGACGCACGGTGCCGACACCGCCCGCCGTCGACGTGCGCCGAGGGCACCGCTCGCCGGTCGCACTACCCTTTACCCGTGACTGAACTGCTCTCCACCGGCGTCGAGATCCGCCGGGTCCGCTTCACCGACTCCGTCGCGCAACGCCTGGTCACCGCTGCCCTGGCCGACCTGGGTGTCCGGTACGGCGGCAGCGGCGACGACACCCCGGTCGACCCGGCCCACTTCGACCCGCCCGGCGGGGCGTTCCTCCTCGCCCACCTCGACGGGCAGGCGGTCGGCTGCGCCGGCTGGCGCAGCCACGGCACCTCCGGCGAGGACGCCGAACTGAAGCGGATGTACGTCACCGACGCCGCCCGTGGCCGGGGTGTGGCGCGGGCGCTGCTCGCCGCCGTCGAACGCTCCGCCGCCGGCCAGGGCCGTCGTAGGGTCATCCTGGAGTGCGGCGACAAGCAGCCCGAGGCGATCGCGCTCTACCGCAGCTGCGGGTACGCCCGGATCCCCAACTTCGGCTACTACCGGGACTCGCCGGGCTGCCTCTCCTTCGGCCGGGTGCTCACCAGCGACTGGTGACCCGGACACCGTCGAGCGGTCGACCCGCACCGGTCAGGCGGTGACAGACTCGGTCGGTGACAGACGTAGCCGCCGGACCCGGGTGGGTCCGGCGGCTACGGAAGTGTCGGATCGCGGGTGGCGCGCTCAGGCGCCCCGGACCACCTTGCCGGCCTTCAGGCAGGAGGTGCAGGCGTTCACCTTGCGGGTGTTGCCGCCACCGGCCGGGGTGCGCACCGTCTGGATGTTCGGGTTCCACCGGCGGTTGGTCTTCTTCTTCGACCACGGCACGTTGTGACCGAAGCCCGGCCCCTTGCCACAGACGTCGCACACGCTAGCCACGGGATACTCCTGGGGATTTGTCGTTCATCAGGTCGCCGGTCGCTGGGACACGGTACGCCCAGACAACCTGCTCAGGTTACCCGATCGGCCCGGCCGCCGACCAATCGCCCCCGACGCCGTACGTCCGCCAGCGCCGCACCCCGCGCCTGGCACCGGCAAGGCGCCGGCCCGGTGTCGTCCCCGGCGTCGTCTTCGCGGCGGCTGTCGGCCGGCCCCAGTAGGCTCAGCGCCGTGCTGGACATCCTCGACGCCGCCGCCGTCCGGCGGTGGTGCGCGGATGGGCTGGCCGCCCTGCGCCGCCACCAGGGCGAGATCGACGCGCTCAACGTCTACCCGGTGCCCGACGGTGACACCGGCACCAACCTGGTCCTCACCCTCACCTCGGCGCAGCACGCCCTCGCCCTGGACCTGGACAACTCCTCCGAGGGCGAGCAGACCTCGCACGGGCGGGTGCTGCGGCTGATGGCCCGGGGCGCGCTGCTCGGTGCCCGGGGCAACTCCGGGGTGATCGTGTCGCAGATCCTGCGCGGCATCGCCGACGCGCTCACCGACACCGCCGTGGTGCGCGGCCGGGCCCTCGCCGGGGCGCTGACCGCCGCCGCCGAGGCCGCCTACGCGGCGGTCGCCCGCCCGGTCGAGGGAACCGTGCTCACCGTGGTAGCCGCGGCCGCGCGGGCCGCCGACCGGACCGGCTCCGACGACCTTCCCACCGTGGTACGGGCCGCCGCGTCGGCCGCCCGCGACGCCCTCGCCGCCACCCCGACCCAGCTGCCGGCGCTGGCCCGCGCCGGCGTGGTCGACGCCGGTGGCCGGGGCCTGTGCCTGCTGCTCGACGCCCTGGCCGCCGTGGTGGCCGGCGCCGGCAACGCCGATGTCGACCCGCCACCGCGCCCCGCGCCCGCCGACCCGTCGCCGCGCCCCGTCCGCGAGCCGGTCACCGCCCGCGAGACCGGTTCCGACGAGTACGCCTACGAGGTGCAGTACCTGCTCGAAGCGCCCGCCGACGCCGTCGACCGGCTGCGCGCCACCCTGGCCGGCATCGGCGACTCGCTGGTCGTCGTCGGCAGCGGCGACGACCCTCCGGTATGGAACGTACACGTGCACGTCGACGACATCGGTGCCGCCATCGAGGCCGGCGTCGTCGCCGGTCGGCCGTACCAGATCTCGGTCACCCGCTTCGCCGACCAGACCGCGCCGCCCGCCCCGACCACAGTCGCGCCGCCGGCCCCATCCACAGCCGCGCGGCCGGCCGCGCCCGGCCGCGCCACGGTCGTGGTCGCCGCCGGCGACGGCCTCGCCGCCCTGTTCACCGGCGAAGGCGCCGTGGCCGTCGGCGGCTCCCCGTCCACCGCCGAACTCCTCGCCGCCGTCCGCGCCACCGGCGCCACCGAAGTCGTGGTGCTGCCCAACGACCCGGACACCCAGGCCGTCGCCGCCCTCGCCGCCCGCGAGGCCGAATCCGGCGGGGTCACCGTCGCCGTCGTACCGACCCGGTCACCGGCGCAGGCCCTCGCCGCGCTCGCGGTCCGCGACCCGCAGCGCCGCTTCGCCGACGACGTCATCGCGATGGCCGAGGCCGCCGGTGCCTGCCGGTACGCCGAGGTCTGCTTCGCCGCCCGTGAGGCGCTCACCGTCGCCGGCCGTTGCCGCCCCGGTGACGTCCTCGCCCTGGTCGAGGGCGAGGTGCTGCTGATCGGCACCGACCTGGCCGGCACCTGCCGCAACCTGCTCGACCAGCTGCTCGGCGGCGGCGGGGAGCTGGCCACCCTGATCCTCGGCGCGCAGGCCCCCGACGGTCTCGCCGACGCGCTCACCGCCCACCTGGCCCGCCACTGGCCGTTCGTCGAGGTGCACACCGTCGTCGGCGGGCAGCCGCACTTCCCGCTGCTGGTCGGGATCGAATGACACACCTGTTGTTGGGGGCCGGATGACGCAGCCATGCACGATGGACACTCCGCTGACGGTCAACCTCGGCGCGAAGACCGCCAAGGCGATGGCCGACCACCTCGACCTGCACACCGTCGGCGACCTGCTCTACCACTTCCCGCGCCGCTACGACCAGCGCGGCGAACACACCGACATCCGCTCGCTGGAGGTGGGGGAGCAGGTCACCGTCCTGGGCCAGGTGCGGCGGACCACCGTACGGCCGATGCGCCAACGGCGCGGCAAACTGCTCGAAGTCGTCGTCGAGGACGGCGCCGGCGGCACCCTCACGTTGACCTTCTTCGGCAACCAGGCGTGGCGCGAACGGGACCTGAAACCGGGCCGCTGGGGGCTGTTCGCCGGCAAGGTCACCGAGTTCCGGGGGGTACGCCAACTCAACGGCCCCGAGTACGTACTGCTCGGCGACGGTGCCGCCGACGGCGAGGTGGCCGCCGAGGAGGGCGTGGAGGAGTTCGCCGGGGCGCTGATCCCGGTCTACCCGGCGGCGGCCGCCGTACCGACCTGGGTGATCGCCCGCTGCGTCCGCACCGTGCTGGACGTACTCACCCCACCTGAAGATCCGATGCCGGCGGCGGTACGGGCCAGCCGCAACCTGCTCGGGCTGCACCCGGCGTTGCGGCAGATCCACCGCCCGGCCAGCGACGTCGAGCTGTTCCAGGCCCGCCGGAGACTCAAGTGGGACGAGGCGTTCGCCGTACAGCTGACGTTGGTGCAGCGCAAGCTGCGCGCCGCCGACTGGCCGGCGCGGCCCCGGCCCCGCACCGACGCCGGCCTGCTCGCCGCCTTCGACGCCCGCCTGCCGTACGAGCTGACCGACGGTCAGCGGCGCATCGGCGAGGAGATCGCCGCCGATCTGTCCGCCGCGCACCCGATGCACCGGCTGCTGCAGGGCGAGGTCGGCTCCGGCAAGACGGTCTGCGCGGTACGGGCGATGCTGCAGGTCGTCGACGCCGGTGGGCAGGCGGCGCTGCTCGCCCCGACCGAGGTGCTCGCCGCCCAGCACCACCGGGGCATCCAGGAACTCCTGGGCCCGCTGGGCCGGGCCGGCGAGCTGGACGGTGATCCTGCCGGCACCCGGGTGACGCTGGTCACCGGCTCGCTTGGCGCGGCCGCGCGCCGGGCCGCCCTCGACGAGGTCCGCGCCGGCCGCGCCGGCATCGTGATCGGCACCCACGCCCTGCTGTACGAGGGCGTCGACTTCGCCGACCTTGGCCTGGTCGTCGTCGACGAGCAGCACCGGTTCGGGGTGGAGCAACGGGACGCGCTGCGGGCCAAGGCCGAGCAGCCGCCGCACGTGCTGGTGATGACCGCGACCCCGATCCCGCGCACGGTCGCGATGACCGTCTACGGCGACCTGGAGGTCTCCGCGCTCACCCAGCTGCCCGGCGGCCGGTCGCCGATCGCCTCGCACGTGGTGCCGGCCGCAGAGAAGCCGGCATTCCTGGAACGCGCCTGGCGGCGGGTCCGTGAGGAGGTCGCCGCCGGCCATCAGGCGTACGTGGTCTGCCCGCGCATCGGCGACGCCGCAGGGTCCGGGGCCGCAGCAGGGTCCGGGGCCGGCGGATCCGGCGTCGACGAGGAGCCGTCCGGCGAGGATCCCGCCGCCAGCGGCGACCCCGGTGCCCGACGGTCCCCGTTGGCGGTGACCGAGGTGATGCCGCTGCTGGCTGAGGGGCCGCTGCACGGGCTGCGGATCGAGATGCTGCACGGCCGGCTGCCGGCCGACGCCAAGGACGCGGTGATGCGTTCCTTCGCCGCCGGTGACGTCGACGTGCTGGTCGCCACGACGGTCGTCGAGGTCGGGGTGAACGTGCCGAACGCCACCGTGATGATCGTGCTGGACGCCGACCGGTTCGGGGTGTCGCAGCTGCACCAGCTGCGCGGTCGGGTCGGCCGGGGCTCGGCGGCCGGGCTGTGCCTGCTGGTCACCGACGCCGCCGAGGGTACGCCGGCCCGCGAACGGTTGGACGCGGTCGCGTCGACCACCGACGGGTTCCGCCTGGCCGAGCTTGACCTGGAGCAGCGCCGCGAAGGCGACGTCCTGGGCGCCACCCAGTCGGGCCGCCGCTCCCATCTGCGGCTGCTGTCGCTGCTGCGTGACGCCGAGCTGATCGGGCAGGCCAGGGCCGAGGCGATCACGCTGCTCGACGACGATCCGCAGCTGGACCGGTATCCGGCGCTGGCGGCCTCGGTCGACACCTTGGTCGACGCCGAACGCGCCGAGTACCTCGAAAAGGGCTGACCCGCCTTCACCCTCCCCACCACCGCCCCGCCGCCCATGATCGCGACGATCTTGCGCTTATCGTGGGACAAAAAGGGCAAATGTTATCGACAATTGCAAGATCGTCGCGATCATGAAGGCGGGGTGTCGCGATCACGGACTACCTGACAGGTTCGCGATCCGGGGCGGGGCAAGCGGAAGGGCGCCGACCGGGGGGATGGTCGGCGCCCTTCCGCGGGGTGGTGCGGGGGTGGCTGTCAGTCAGTCACGACCCGGTGGGCCGGACTCAGGCGGTGAAGGTGACCCGCCGACGGCGCGCCAGGTAGAACAGCCCGCCACCGAGGGCCAGCAGCGCGACGGCGCCAGCGGCGATCCCGCCTGCGGCGGCACCGGTGACCGGCAGCTCGCCGCCGCCCTCGCCGCCGGTGTCACAGTCCTCCGGCAGCTCCCAGGCGAAGGCCTCGGACTCGTCCTCGAAGCCCTCGACGACCGGGGTGACCTCAAGGCCCTCGAACGCGTCGAACTCGGCCACTCCGGACTCGCCGGGACCGACGGTGACGGTGAGCGTGTCGCCCTCGTTCGGCACGAAGTCGACGGTGACGGTCTCGCCGTCCTCCGGGTTGTTGATCGTGAAGATCAGCTGGTCGCAGGTGGACTCGATGATGCCCTCGGGCTCGCTTGGCTCCACCACCGGCGGCTCGGTCGGCTCCGGCGTGACCGGCGCGGTCGGGCTCGGGTCGCTGCTCGGTTCGACGGTCGGCTCAACGGTCGGTTCGACGGTCGGTTCGACGGTCGGTTCGACGGTCGGGCTCGGAGTCGGCTCGGCACACATCGGCAGCAGCTTCAGCAGCTTCGGCTTCTTCACCGGGGCGCTGGTGACGGTCTGCGTGACGACCTCGGTCTTCCGGGGTCGGACGCGGAGCCACTCGGCGGTCACCGTCAGGGTCACGTTGGTGATCTCGGACGGGATCATCTGCTCGCCGCGAATCCCGTCCGAGCCGGTGGGCAGTTCCGCGCCGACGAAGATCTCACCGGTGATCTCGGTCTCCGCCGGGTCGGTCGAGACCTCGGTCAGCGTCGCGGCGAGGTTCCGCTCGCTGTTCCAGACCTTCCAGACGATCTTCCAGTCGCCATCCGCCGTCTTGCAGACCGGCAGGCCGACCGGGATGGGGTGGTGGGCGCTGGCGGGGGTGGCGGCCAGGGCCACCGCGCCGACCAGGCCGATCGTCGCGCCGGCCGCGATGGCCAGGGCGCGCCGAAGCGGAGACTTCAGACGGTTCACACGTACTCCTGAGTGAGGGGTTCAGGGCACGGTGCAGGGGCGGACCACCCGCTGGAAAATTACTGACTGGTGGCTGGTGCGACGACTCCCCGCATCGTGCGACCGGCGTGTCCCACCGGTACAGCGCCAGACCTTAGCGGCTCCTGAAGTGCCGTGGTGACCCACAGGACAAGCTAAGGATGATGTTGTCGAGTCGAGACAATCGATATACGCAACGTGCTGTTCCTTGGCGGCAAGGGTAGTTTTTCTCGCCTCAACCGTCACCCCTGCAACAGTTGTCGACGCTGGTCAGCGACTCCAAAGTGTCTTTCTGGTCGGATTCGATGCCGGTACGGAGGATCAGCTAGCGTCCGGGACATGACCGCACCCGGTGCCGCAGGAGTCCGCCGCCCATGACCCGGATCATCGCGGGCCGGTACGGCGGCCGGCGCATCGCCGCGCCACCCGGCGAGCAGACCCGCCCCACCTCCGACCGGGTACGGGAAGCGTTGTTCAGTGCACTCGACGCGATGACCGAGCTGGCCGGAGCGCGGGTCGCCGACCTCTACGCCGGCAGCGGCGCGGTGGGGCTGGAGGCGCTGTCACGTGGCGCGTCCCACGTACTGCTGGTGGAGTCGGCGCCGCGCGCGGCCCGCACCATCCGGGACAACATCGCCGCGTTGCGCGCCGCCGCCGACGCCCGGTTGGTCACCGCCAAGGTCGCCACCGTGCTGGCCGAGCCGCCGGCGGGGCCCGGCTACGACGTGGTCTTCGCCGACCCGCCGTACGCGGTGACCGACGCCGAGCTGCAGACGGTGCTGACCCGCCTGGTCACCGGTGGCTGGCTCGCCCCGCAGGCGGTGGTCGTGGTCGAGCGGTCGACCCGTGGGCCGGCACTGAGCTGGGTGGAAGGCATCACTGCCGAACGCGGGCGACGGTACGGCGAGACCATGCTTTGGTACGGTCGGCGATCATGAGACGCGCGGTGTGCCCCGGCTCGTTCGACCCGGTCACCAACGGTCACCTCGACATCATCGGCCGGGCCAGCCGGCTGTTCGACGAGGTCATCGTGGGTGTGCTGATCAATCAGTCCAAGGCGGGGCTGTTCACCATCGATGAACGGATATCGATGCTCAACGAGGTCACGTCGACGTACCGCAACGTGCGGGTGGCGTCGTTCCGGGGGCTGCTGGTCGACTTCTGTCGGACCCAGCAGGCCGAGGTGGTGGTCAAGGGGCTGCGCGCGGTCAGTGACTTCGACTACGAGTTGCAGATGGCCCAGATGAACATCGGCCTGGCCGGCGTGGAGACCCTGTTCATGCCGACGAACCCGCTGTACTCGTTCCTCTCCTCCAGCCTGGTCAAGGAGGTCGCCAAGTGGGGTGGCGACGTGTCGGCCCACCTGCCTGACGTGGTGTACGACCGGCTGATCGCCCGGGTGACGACCCCGCCGGCGGCGCCGAACTGACGATCCGGTGGGCCCGGCGGCGCCGAGCTGACCGCGCCGAGGGGCGGGCGACGCGCCGGGCCGGGGGCGGGGATGGACCGCCCGGCGCCGGAATCGCATCATTGACGAAACGCCGACCGGTCCGGCTGTTGCGATGATGACGTCCTGGCCCGGCCTTGACATCATGTTGGGTCGACCCGCCGACAACAGGGAGTGAGATGCTGGTGGATCCGTTCGACCGCATCGATGAGATCATCGCGATGGTGGAGACCGCGCGGGCGGTGCCGATGTCCCGGAACAACTGCATGCTCGACCGGGCCGAGATGATCGGTGTGCTTGACCAGTTGCGGGCCGAGCTGCCAGGTGACATCCGACGGGCCGCCGCGCTGCTGGAGGAGCGGGACAAGATCATGGAGGCCGGCAAGCGGGAGGCCGACCGGATCATCAGCGAGGGTGAGGCGGAACACGCCCGGCTGGTCTCGGTCAACGAGATCACCGTCTCCGCCGAGCACGAGGGCGCCCGCATCGTCGCCGAGGCACGCGCCGAGGCGCAGCGGCTTCGGGCCGAGGTCGACGACTACGTCGACACCGCGCTGGCGAACTTCGAGCAGTTCCTGACCCGGGCGCTGGCCTCGATCGAACGCGGCCGCGACAAGATGCACGCGCTGCGGGAGATCGGCACCTTCGCCGGCGGCGAGGAAGGTGATCGGCCGCTGCCGTTCTAGACCTGTCGTCGCGCCGTACCCGCCAGGTGGCGGGCCTGGCCCGGCAGCGACGGAGCGGCGGCCCGATTCGACGTTGCCACCGCCGCTCGGGTAACCTACTTTGTCGGCCTCTACCAGGCCGGAGTCTGACTATGCGCAATCACTCGTCGAACCAACTCAACCCCAGGTCGCCGCTCGTTCTCGATACCCGGGAACTGCCGCGCCGGCCTGGCGCGTTGCGTACCGTGAGCCGGGTGGTGCCCGCGCCGGCGGACCTCGGTCTGGAGATGAACGGCGTCCCCGAGGGCGCCGACCTGAGCCTCGACCTGCGGCTCGAGTCGGTATCCGAAGGGGTCCTCGTCTCCGGTACGGTCAGTGGACCGGTCGCCGGCGAGTGTGGGCGGTGCCTGCGCGCGATCGACGAGGCGCTGACCGTCACCATCCAGGAGCTGTACGCGTACGAGAACAGCACCACGGACGAGACGACCGACATCGACGAGGTGGGCCGGTTGCAGGGCGATCTGATCGACCTGGAGCCGGCGCTGCGGGACGCGGTGGTGCTGGCGCTGCCGACCAACCCGCTCTGCCGGCTCGACTGTCCCGGGCTGTGCTCCGAATGCGGAGTGCACTGGGACGAGCTGCCGGACGACCACAGCCACCAGGAGGTCGACCCGAGATGGGCCGGCCTGTCGCAACTGACCCGCCAAGAGGAGTAAGAACCGTGGCCGTTCCCAAGCGCCGGATGTCCCGCAGCAACACCCGCTCCCGTCGGTCCCAGTGGAAGACCTCGGCAGTGGTGACCGTGGACTGCCCGCAGTGCAAGTCCGCGAAGCTGCCGCACACCGCCTGCACCGTCTGCGGCACCTACAACGGCCGCCAGGTCATCGAGGTCTGATCCGGTCGCCGTGACGCCGCCGGTCTCCGACCGGGCGGCGCGGCCCCACTGGCGAACGCCTGGTGCGCCGGCCCGGGAACGGGCCGGCCAACCCGGCCCGGCCGGCACCGCCGTGGACCCGGGCACCTCGCGGATCGCCGTCGACCTCCTCGGCGGGGATGGTTCACCCGCCGTCGTGGTTGACGGCGCTCTGCGTGCCTGCCGCGCTGATCCCGATCTTCACCTGCTGCTCGTCGGTCCACCGGACGTAGCCGACGAGGTGCGTGCCGCACTGCCCACCGGGCAGCGGCACCGGATCACCGTACGTCCGGTCGGCGCTGCCGGCAGGTCGGGTCACGATGGCACCGGGCGACCGGATGCCGCGCCGACGCATCCGGTGCGCCCCGGCGCCCGCCCCGGCAGCACCATCGCCGCCAGCGTCGCCGCCGTCGCGGACGGCACCGCCGACGCGATGGTCTCCGCCGGCTCCAGCGGCGAGATCGTCACCGCCGCCGCGCTCGGCCTGGGCCGCTGGCCCACGGTACGCCGACCCGCGCTGGTCGCCGTCGTACCCGCCGTCGCCGGTCCGGTGGTGCTGCTCGACGTGGGCGCCAGCGTCGAGGCCCGGCCCGCCACCCTCACCCAGCACGCGCTGTTCGGCGCGGCCTACGCGGCGGCCCGCCTCGACGTGGCCCGCCCCCGGGTCGGCCTGCTGTCGATCGGGGCCGAGCCGGGCAAGGGCGACCGGGTACGACGTGGTGCGGACAGCCACCTGCGGACGTCTCCGATGGCCGTCGACGGCCGCTACGTCGGGTTGGTCGAGGGCCACGACGTCACCCTCGGTCACGTCGCCGACGTCGTGGTGACCGATGGGTTCACCGGCAACGTACTGCTCAAAGGCATCGAGGGCGCGTACGCGATGGCCGGTGGGCCGGAGCCGGGTCGCCTGGCCCCACGGGCCGCGACGCTGCTCGGCGTGGCCGGCACCGTGGTGATCTGCCACGGGGCGGCAACCGGGGCGGACCTCGCCTCCGGGATCGTGCTCGCCGCCGACCTGCACCGGGCGCAGGTCACCGCGTCGGTCGCCCGAAGCCTCGACGACATCGCCCGGACGCTCGCCGACCAATACGAGGTGTCACCATGAGCAACGATCAGTCCGCGCGCCCGCCGGTGGCCCACCTGGAGGCCGCGTTCGGTGTCGCGTTCGATGTCGAC
This sequence comes from Solwaraspora sp. WMMA2056, assembly GCF_030345095.1. Lineage (NCBI taxonomy): Bacteria > Bacillati > Actinomycetota > Actinomycetes > Micromonosporales > Micromonosporaceae > Solwaraspora > Solwaraspora sp. WMMA2056. Next base: position 5,950,188 of record NZ_CP128360.1, on the reverse strand, counting down.
CTGCTGGAACGCGCGTTGACCCACCGTTCGTACGCCTACGAGAACGGCGGTCTGCCGACCAACGAGCGGTTGGAGTTCCTCGGCGACTCCGTACTCGGCGTGGTGATCACCTCGGCGTTGTTCCACAACCACCCGGACCTGCCCGAAGGTCAGCTCGCCAAGCTGCGGGCCAGCGTGGTCAACATGCGTGCCCTGGCCGAGGTCGCCCGCTCGCTCGGCCCGCACGGCCTCGGCCCGTACCTGCTGCTGGGCAAGGGGGAGGAGAGCACCGGCGGGCGGGACAAGGCGAGCATCCTGGCCGACACGCTGGAGGCGCTGCTCGGGGCGATCTACCTGCAGTACGGCCTGGACACGGCGTCGATCGTGATCCATCGGCTGTTCGATCCGTTGATGGCCGAGTCGGCCCGCCGGGGTGCCGCCCTGGACTGGAAGACCAGTTTGCAGGAGCTGACCGCGACGCTGGGCCTGGGCGTGCCCGAGTACCGCATCGACGACGCGGGGCCGGACCACGCCAAGACCTTCACCGCCTGGGTGATCGTCGCTGCGCAGCGGTACGGCGGAGCCGAGGGCCGCAGCAAGAAGGAGGCCGAGCAGCGGGCCGCCGAAGCCGCCTGGCGGACCCTGTCCGCGCAGATGGTCGAGGCGCTACCGGTCGAGCCGGTCACGGCAGTCGAACCCGGCGGGCCGGGTCAGCCGGGTGAGTCCGCTGAGCCGGGCGGATCCATCGAGCCGGGCGGATCCATCGAGCCCGGTGAGGCGCGCGATGCCTGAACTGCCCGAGGTCGAGACGGTCCGCCAGGGGCTCGCCGGCTGGATCGTCGGGCGCCGGTTCGCCGCCGTCGACGTCCGGCACCCCCGGGCGGTACGCCGGCATCTGCCCGGACCGGCGCATTTCGCCGCCACCCTGGTCGGCTGCCAGATTCTCGATGTCCGCCGCCGCGGCAAGTACCTGTGGCTGCCGCTGGACTCAGGCGACGCGGTGGTGGGCCATCTCGGCATGTCCGGGCAGCTGCTGCTGCAGCCGGCATCGGCACCCGACGAGGTGCATCTGCGGGTCCGGTTCGAGTTCGCCGACGGTGACCCGCAGCTGCGCTTCGTGGACCAACGTACGTTCGGTGGGTTGGCCGTGTCGCCCGGTGGTGCCGAGCTGCCGGCGGAGATCGCGCACATCGCCCGCGACCCGCTCGATCCGGACTTTTCCGACGCCGCCTTCGTCGCGGCCCTGCGTCAACGTCGGACCCAGATCAAACGGGCGTTGCTGGACCAGTCGTTGATCTCCGGGATCGGCAACATCTACGCCGACGAGGCGTTGTGGCGGACCGGGCTGCACGGCACCCGACCGACCGATCGGCTGCCACCGGCGACGGTCACCCGGCTGCTGGGTCACGTACGCGACGTGCTGACCGAGGCGATCGTCCAGGGCGGGACGAGTTTCGACGCCCTGTACGTCGACGTCAACGGGCGTAGCGGCTACTTCGACCGGGCGCTGAACGTCTACGGGCAGCAGGACCGGCCGTGTCGGCGTTGCGGTGCACTGATCCGCCGCGAGGCGTTCATGAACCGTTCGTCGTTCAGCTGCCCGCGTTGCCAGCCCCGGCCGAGGTCGGCGGCAGCCGCCGGTCAGGCCGGGTCGAGGTCCGCGACAGTGGCGGGTCAGGCCCGATCGAGGTCTGCGGCGGGTCAGGCCACCGAGCCGAACATCTGAGTCCAGTAGAGGGTGCCGTCCGCCGATCTCGCGGTACCCACCCCCATCGCGACAGCGTCGCAGTTGAGGATGTTGGCCCGGTGTCCGGCACTGTTCATCCAGCCGTCCATCACCGCTGCCGCCGTCGGGTAGCCGGCCGCGACGTTCTCGCCGATCGCGTTGTCGTAGCCGGCGCGCTCGGCGCGTTCCCACGGTGAGCTGCCGTCGCTGCCCTCGTGGGACATGTTGTCGGTGGCCGCCTGGTCCTCGCTGTGCAACCGGGACGCTTCGGACAGCCGGGTGTTGATGGTGACCGGTCCGCAGCCGTTCGCCCCGCGTTCCTGGTTGACGATCGTCAGGACCTGCTGCTCCAGGTTGCCGCCGCCGGTTGCCGACGACGGTGGTGCCGCGCTGGTCCGGGCCGGTGCGGCCGGGGTGGTTCGGGTCGGCGCGGGCGCGGCCGGCTCCGTGGTGCGTACCGGATCGGGGTCGGGCGGCGGCGGCGGTGCGGCGGAGGAGGGCTGTGCGCTGGGGGTCGGGGCCGGGCCGAGTTCGGCCCGGGCTTGCGGGTCGCCGATCTGCGGTTCGGCCGTGGCGCCGGTGGTGTCCAGCGGCGGATCGGTGACGGAGGTGCCGCCCGAGGCAGCGACTCCGCCCTGGTCGGTCCCGGTGCCGCTGCCGTCGCTGAACCCGCTGCGCAGCAGCGCCGCACCGCCGCCGATCGCGACCAGCAGGACCGCGACGAGGGCGGCCAGGGCGACCGGTCCGGGGACACCCCGCCGCCGTCGGCCGCTGCCCGGTCCGTCTGCGTCGTCGACATCATCGGTACGCCGTCCCCGGCGCCGACTCGCCCGGTGCACGACGGTGTCGTCGTCGGCCCTGCCGTCGTGGTGCCCGTCGGTGCCGTCGAGCCATCCGGTGGCGTCGTGGGCTCCGGTGTGGTCCTGGTCGTGGCCGGTGTGGTCGTACTCGCCGGGTTGGTCGCGCCCGTAACCGCCAGTGGCGTCCACTTCGTAGCTGGCTGTGGGCAGCGGGGCGTACCCGTCGTGGCCGTATCCTGTCGGGCCGTAGCTGTCGTACCCGGCCTGGTCGTACCCGGCCTGGTCGTACCCGCCCTGGTCGTACCCGCCCTGGTCGTACCCGCCCTGGTCGTACCCGTCCAGTTGGTGTCCGGCCTGGCCGTGGTCGTCGTGGCGATGATCGGGCCCAGGCTGCCAGCCAGGGTCGAGGTGGTCGCGCCAGGAGGCCTGCCCGAGCCGGTCGTCGTCCCAGGCGGGGTCAGGGTGCCCGGGGAAGTCTGCGGCGGGCGGCACGGGCCCGTCCGGTCGGTAGCCATCGACCGGGTCGTTGCGCCGGTACAACGTACGTTCCTCCGCGTGGTGAGGGTGATCGGCGGCGCGGGCCGGAGTCGCCCGGGGCGCATGGGCCGGGATGAGACGCTACGGACCGATAGGGACGATCGGCAACGGTGCTAAGGGAAACCGGCGATCCCGCTAAGGAAGAGATAAGGCGGGCAGGTCGTCACCTGGAGCTGCCCGTACGGACGGTGATGCCGGTGTGACCTGTGTCGCAGAACTGCCGCCCTTCGTACCTTTTGGGCGATAGATTCGGTAGATGATGTGGTGATCCTCGTCTGGTGGAACTTGACGAAGCGATGACTTCGGCGGAACATAGGGGTGTCGCCAGTCGCGCCCAGTCGCGCCCTCGCATGCCCGAGGGTTGACAGTCGCGAGGATTCACGGGCGCGCGTTGGCCGGCCTTTCCGGCAGCGCATTACAAGGAGACGAAATGGCGAAGGCCCTCTACGGCCACGTTGGTGCGGCACCCGACCGGCGCCTGCTCGACGAGGTCACCCGATTGCGTGCCAGGGTACAGGCACTGGAGTTCGAGATCACCCGGCTGCGGGCCGAGAACGACCGGCTCGCTGCGGCGGTCGCCGAATCCGACGACCTGCTGCGGCTTGCTGAGCCCGCACTCACCTGATCCCGACGGGCGCCGGTGACGGCCGGCGCCCACCGCCAGTGCCCGGACCGACGATCGAAGGCACCACACCGCGCGCCGACACATCAGTGGCGGCGCGCAGCTTTTTGTCCCGGGCCGCCTCCCGCCCCGGGCCGCCTCCCGCCCCGGGCCGCCTCCCGCCCCGGGCCGCCTCCCGCCCCGGGCCGCCTCCCGCCCCGGGCCGCCTCCCGCCCCGGGCCGCCTCCCGCCCCGGGCCGATTCCCGCTCCGGGACGCCTCCCGCTCCGGGCCGGCCCATCGGCCCCGGCTCGCCGACACCCTACGTATCCGCTGGCAGGAGCGGCGACAGGTTAGCCTGTGCGGTACTGACCAGGACTGACGGCCGACTGACCAGGACTGACGGCCGCCCGGCGACCCGTCGGACGAGGAATCGGACCGTGCATCTCAAGAGCCTGACGGTGAAGGGCTTCAAGTCCTTCGCCTCCACCACCACCCTGAAGCTGGAGCCCGGGATCACCTGCGTGGTCGGTCCCAACGGTTCCGGCAAGTCCAACGTCGTCGACGCCATCGCCTGGGTCCTCGGCGAGCAGGGTGCCAAGGCGCTGCGCGGCGGCAAGATGGAGGACGTCATCTTCGCCGGCACCGCCGGTCGGGCACCATTGGGCCGGGCCGAGGTGACCCTGACCATCGACAACACCGACGGCGCGTTGCCGATCGAGTACACCGAGGTGTCGATCACCCGCCGGATGTTCCGCTCCGGCGAGAGCGAGTACGAGATCAACGGCAACTCCTGCCGGCTGCTCGACATCCAGGAGCTGCTGTCCGACTCGGGAATCGGCCGCGAGATGCACGTCATCGTCGGCCAAGGGCAGCTCGACGCGGTACTGCACGCCAAACCTGAGGACCGGCGGGCCTTCATCGAGGAGGCGGCCGGCGTACTCAAGCATCGCAAGCGCAAGGAAAAGGCGCTGCGCAAGCTCACCGCGATGCAGACCAACCTGGACCGGCTGACCGACCTGACCGCCGAGCTGCGCCGCCAGCTCAAACCGCTGGGCCGCCAGGCCGAGGTGGCCCGGCGGGCCGCCGGCATCCAGGCCGACCTGCGCGACGCCCGGCTGCGGCTGCTCGCCGACGACCTCACCACTTTGCGGACCACCCTGGACAAGGAGATCGCCGACGAGACGGCGCTTCGGCAGCGGCGTACCGAGGTGGAGACCGAGCATGCCGAGGTGCAGGGCCGGCTCGCCGAGTTGGAGGCCGCGCTCGCCGAGGACGCGCCGCTGCTCGCCGCGGCCCAGGACACCTGGTACAAGCTCGCCGCCCTGCAGGAACGGTTCCGCTCCACCGAGCAGCTGGCCGGTGAGCGGCTGCGCCACCTGTCGGTGCAGCCGGACGACGAACGACCCGGCCGGGACCCGGACCAGCTCACCGCCGAGGCGCAACGGATCCGCGAGCAGGAGGAGGAGCTGCGGGCCGCGCTCACCGAGGACCAGATCCGGCTCGCCGAGGCGGTGGAGGGTCGTCAGCAGCTCGAAGCCCAGCTGGCGCAGGCCGAACGGGCCCTGGTCGCGGCGGCCAAGGCGATCGCCGACCGGCGGGAGGGCCTGGCCCGGCTGACCGGCCAGGTCAACTCCGCACGGGCCCGTACCTCCAGCTCCGCCGAGGAGATCGCCCGCCTCACCGCCGCGCACGCCGACGCCCAGCTGCGCGCCGACCACGCCCAGCAGGAGCTGGACCTCGCCACCGAGTCGTCCACCGAGGCCGACCGGGACAACGCCGACCTCGACGCCCGGCACGCCGAGGCGGTCGCCGCGCACGACGCCGCCGCCGCTGCGGTCCGCGAACTCTCCGACGCCGAGCGGCGGGCCGAGAAGGAATCCGCCACCTGGAAGGCCCGCGAGGACGCCCTGGCGATGGGGCTGCGCCGGGCCGACGGCGCCGGTGAGCTGCTGGCCCGCGCCGACCAGGTGCCCGGTCTGCTGGGCAGTCTGGCCAGCATGTTGACGGTCGCCCCCGGCCACGAGGCAGCGCTGGCGGCGGCGCTCGGCCTACTGGCCGACGCGGTCGCGGTCACCGGCGTCGACGAGGCCGCCGAGGCGATGCGGCTGCTGAAGATCCAGGACTCGGGACGGGCCGCCCTGCTGGTGGCCGGCGCGGCCGGGCCCGGCATGATCGGCTCCGCCGATGCGCTGCGGCCGGCGCTGCCTGCCGGCGCGACCTGGGCTCCCGACGTGATCAACTGCCCGGAGCAGCTGCGGCCGGCCCTGCACCGGGCGCTGCGTGACGTGATTCTCGTCGCCGACCTTGCCGCCGCCACCCGGGCCGCCGCCGACCATCCGCAGCTGCGGGCGGTCACCCCCGACGGCGACATCGTCGGGGCGTACAGCGCCGCCGGTGGCTCCGCCAAGGCACCCAGCTTCATCGAGGTGCAGGCGGCGGTCGAGGAGGCCCGCACCAACCGGCTGACCGTGGAGGCGGCCGCCACCGAGCTCAGCGCGCAGCTGGCCGAGGCCCGTCAGCGCGCGGCGGAGTGCAAGGAACAGGTCGCCGAGGCCGCTGCCGCCCGCCGGCAGGCCGAAGGCCAACGCAACGCCGCCGCCCGCCGGCTGGCCGAACTCGGTGCCGCCGCCCGGTCGGCGCACGCCGAGGCGCAGCGCCTGGCCGCGTCGCGGGACAAGGCCGCCGAGGCCCGGGAACGGGACCTGACCGCTCTGGCCGAGCTGGAGGAGCGGCTGGAGCTGGCCGAGGCGACCCCGATCGACGAGGACCCGTCGACGGCGGAGCGTGACGAACTCGCCGCGATGCTGCCCGGGGCCCGGCAGAACGAGATGGAGGTGCGGCTCGCCGTCCGTACCGCCGAGGAGCGGGTCTCGTCGATCGCCGGCCGGGCCGACTCGCTGCTGCGGCAGGCGGCGGCCGAACGGGCCGCGCGGGAACGCGCCGCCGCACGCCGGGCCGCCCGCGCCCGGGGCGCGCAGATCGCCCGGGCGGTCACCGCCGGGGCCCGGTTCGCGCTCGGCCGGCTGGCCGACTCGCTGGTCGAGGCGGCCCGCACCCGCGACGAGATCGCCGGCGCGCGGGCGGCGCGGGAGGCCGAGCTGCAGGAGGTACGCGGTGCGGCCAAACGCCTCGGCGCGGAACTGGAGCGGCTGACCAGCGCGGTGCACCGCGACGAGGTGGCCCGCGCGGAGCAGCGGCTGCGGATCGAGCAGCTGGAAGCCAAGGCGGCCGAGGACTTCTCCCTGGACGTGGAGACGCTGCTGGCCGAGTACGGTCCGCACCAGCCGGTGCCGCCGACGCAGGCCCAGGTGGCGGCGGCCGCCACCGATGGCAAACCGGAGCCCACACCGGTGCCGTTCGACCGGGCCACCCAGGAGAAGCGCTCGGCCAAGGCGGAGCGGGAGTTGGCCCTGCTCGGCAAGGTCAACCCGCTGGCGTTGGAGGAGTTCGCCGCCCTGGAGGAGCGCTACAAGTTCCTGTCCGACCAGCTGGAGGATCTGAAGGCGACCCGCAAGGACCTGCTCACCGTGGTCTCGGACGTGGACGCCCGGATCCTGGAGGTCTTCGCCAGCGCGTACGCCGACACCGCCCGCGAGTTCGAGCAGGTGTTCACGGTGCTGTTCCCCGGCGGGGAGGGCCGGCTGGTGCTCACCGACCCCGACGACCTGCTGACCACCGGGGTGGAGGTGGAGGCGCGGCCACCTGGAAAGAAGATCAAGCGGCTGTCGCTGTTGTCCGGCGGGGAACGCTCGCTGACCGCGGTCGCGATGCTGGTGGCCATCTTCCGGGCCCGGCCGAGCCCGTTCTACATCATGGACGAGGTCGAAGCGGCCCTGGACGACGTCAACCTCGGCCGGTTGATCACCCTGATGGCACAGCTGCGCGACCGCAGCCAGCTGATCATCATCACCCACCAGAAGCGCACCATGGAGGTGGCGGACGCGCTGTACGGCGTCACCATGCGCAGCGGGGTGACCCAGGTGATCAGCCAGCGGCTGAAGTCCGCCGACGAGTCCCGGCCCGCCCCGACGCAGGCCGGCCCGGCGGCGCAGCCCGAACCGGCGGCGCGGCCTGGCCCGGCGGCGCGGCCCGGCGCGCCGGTCGAGGACGACAGCGCCCAGGCGCAGGTCAGTGCGGCGGCGGATCAGTGAGCCGCCGGCGTGCCACCGTCCGCAGCTGACCGTCCTTGCCGGTGCCCTCCAGGAGCACCTCGGCGGTGGGACCGTCGTGCACCAGGCTGCTCACCGCGTTACCGAAGTACGGCCCGTCGAGCTTGCGCCACCGCAGCGACGGCGCGGGCAGCCCGGCGGCGCGCGCCAACGCGCGTACCGCCGCCGCCGGACCGCGCCACCAGCCCAGCCGCATCAGCGGACGCATCGCCGCCGGCACCTGGTTGTGGATCGGCGAACAGGTCAGCTGGTGCACCGGGGTGTGCACCTCGCCGGGCAGCGCCGCGCGGGCCACGTACGAGTGGTGCACGTCTCCGGAGAGCACGCTGATCGACGCCGGTGGCGGGTACGCCGGCCCGGCACCCACCCGGGTCGGCGTGGCACCTGCACCGGCGCCGGCACCTGCGTCGGCGGTCCGGCGTTGCCCCGCGCCGACCCGGGCGAACAGTTGGCCGAGGGCGTCGAAGGAGCGCCGGAAGGCGGCCCAGTGCTCCAGATCCACGCCTTGGCGCAGCCACTCGGCGACGGTGGCCACCGCGCGGCGCGGTGAGTCGGCGAGCTTCTCGTTCCAGGCTTCGAGGTGGTGGATGCCGTGCGGCATCAGCCACGGCAGGGACGAGCCGACAACCAGGTGGTCGTAGTCGCCGTGCACCTGGTCGGTGAACCACGCCCACTCACCGGCCGGCAGCATGGCACGGGCCCCGGGCCGCAGCACCCGGCTGCACCGGTTGTCCAGCACGACCACCCGGGTCCGGCCGAGATCCAGCGCGTAGCTCCACTGGTACTGCACCTGGGACCACTGGCGCTGGTCGTGTGCCACGTCGGCCTCGGCGTCCACCCGGGCTCCGAACTCCCGCAGCACCTCGGTGGCGTCCTCGGTGCCGGTGACCGCCCGGTAGACCGGATCGGCGGCGATCTCGTCCGGGCTCAGGTTGCCGAGATGCTGGTACACCCAGTAGGAGGCGAGACCGCTGCTGATCCGTTCGGACCACCAGGCCTGTCCGCGCGTCTCGGCCCGCCACGCGGCCGAGGTGTTCCAGTCGTCGATCACCTCGTGGTCGTCGAAGATCATCACACTCGGTACGGTCGACAGCAGCCAGCGGATCTCCGGATCCCGCCACGACTCCAGATACAACCGGGTGTACTCGGGGAAGCTCACCACCTGGTCGTCGGGGGCACCGGGCGGCAGCCCCCGGTGCCGGCGACGGCGGCGCAGGAACCGTCGGATCACCGGCGAGGTCTCGTCGGCGTACACCTGGTCGCCGAGCAGCATCAGCAGGTCCGGCCAGGCGTCGTCGGCCGGGTCCAGCTCCGCCAACCGGCGGGCGTAGGCGTCCAGCGCGTCCGGTGGCAGCCGGCGGGCGGTGGAATGCTGGGTCGTTTCCCGGCAGGAGCCGAAGAGCAGCCGGACCGGCTGGTCGGCGTCGTCGGCGCGACGGGTCCGGATCACGCTCGCCGGGTACCGCTGGTCCGGCTCCGGCCAGACCTGCCGGTCGTCCAACAGGACCTGGTAGGGGGTGCCGGCCCCGGGCGGCAGGCCGTCGACGACGACCAGCGCGTAGTGGTGCCCGAACGCGCTGAACGTGGCCGCTGCGCCACCCGCCGGGCCGTCCGTCGTCACCCGTACGGTGGTCGCAGCGCTGGTCTCCACCCAGATCGTCGCCCGGTCGGCGACCACCCGCCGCAGCAGCGGGCCGACCAGCAGGCGGGGTGGCCCGGCGGTGTGGTCGTCAGGCACCGGCCGGTCGGCCTGAGCCGGGCCGGGGACGTCGGTCCCGGTCACCGCTTCGGCCGCCGGGTCGCCGTCGGTCCCGGTCACCGTCGCGGCCGCCGGGTCGCCATCGCCGTGGGCCGCAGGCTCGGCGTCGGCATCGGCGTGCCGGACGCCGCGCCGGTGGTACGTCGGAACATGGTCGACCTTTCGCGAGCCGGGTGATCGGTCCCTTTGTACCCGCGACCTGGCCCGCATACCCAGGCCCACGACCGTACGATCTGCCGGCGACACTGTAAACCGTGGGCGTCGGGGCCCAATTGGGTACGGTGGGCGGGACGCGCCGACAGCCATCTGTCAGGATTTCGGCATGGATTACCTCGTCCTCGCCGCGATCCTGCTCGGCGTGCTGCTGCTCGCCGGCCTGGGGCTGGTGGTGCCCCGCCTGCGCCGGCAGCCGCCGCTGCCACCAGCGCCGCCGACGACCCCCGGCGAGGTCCGGCCGCAGCAGCGGCCCCCAGCGGTCGACGAGGGCGAACAACCGGCCGGCGTCGCCGTCGAGCAGCGTCCGCCGGCACCGCCGGTGGAGCCCGACCAGGCTCCGGCCGAGCCGGTCGCGCCGACCGGGCCGGTGCTGGAGCGGCCCGAGCCGACCGCCGGTCGACTGGTCCGGCTGCGGACCCGGCTGTCACGGTCGCAGGGACTGCTCGGCAAGGGTCTGCTGAGCCTGCTTTCCCGGGACCGGCTCGACGAGGACGTCTGGGAGGAGATCGAGGAGAGCCTGATCTCCGCCGACGTCGGCATCGACGCGACCCGCCAGATCGTCGACCGGCTGCGCGAACGCACCCGCGTGCTGGGCACCCGCAGCGCCGACGAACTGCGGGCGCTGCTCACCGAGGAGCTGGTCGCCGCCCTGGATCCGCAGCTGGACCGGGCGCTGAACACCTCCGGCGAGCCGAGCGTCGTGCTGGTCGTGGGGGTCAACGGTGCCGGCAAGACCACCACCTGCGGCAAGATCGCCCGGGTGCTGGTGGCCGACGGGCGCAGTGTGCTGCTGGGTGCGGCCGACACCTTCCGGGCCGCCGCTGCCGACCAGCTGACGACCTGGGCGTCCCGGGTCGGTGCCGAGGTGGTCCGGGGGCCGGAGGGCGCCGATCCGGCCAGTGTGGCGTTCGACGCGGTCAAGCGCGGCATCGACACCAAGGTCGACGCGGTGCTGATCGACACCGCCGGCCGGCTGCAGAACAAGATCGGGCTGATGGACGAGCTCGGCAAGGTGAAGCGGGTGGTCGGCAAACACGGTCCGGTGCACGAGACACTGCTCGTGCTCGACGCCACCACTGGGCAGAATGGGTTGGAACAGGCGCGGGTGTTCACCGAGGCGGTCGAGGTGACCGGGGTGGTGCTGACCAAGCTCGACGGCACGGCCAAGGGGGGCATCGTCATCGCGGTGCAGCGCAAGCTCGGTATCCCGGTGAAGCTGGTCGGGCTCGGGGAAGGCCCCGACGACCTGGCCCCGTTCGATCCGGTGCAGTTCGTCGACGCCCTGATGGGTGTCGAGTCACGTGGAACGGATGCGTAGCCCCGGGTGACGTACCGCGATCAGGAGCCACGTCTCGGGCGACCGTACGTGACCCAGCATGAGATCCCGCTGCGCGGCGGCAACGTCAGCACCGTGGTGCGGGTCGGTGACACCGTCCGACGCAACGTCGGCCCGTGGACCCCGTCGGTGCACGCCCTGTTGCGGCACCTGGAGTACGTCGGGTTCACCGGTTCGCCACGGGTGCTCGGGATGGACGAACGCAACCGTGAGGTGCTGTCGTACGTCGAGGGGGAGTGCGGGGAGTACCCGCTGGCCCCGCACTGGGTCAGCGACGAGGCGTTGGTCACCGTCGCGACGATGCTGCGGATGTTCCACGACGCCCAGTACGGCTTCAACCCGCCGCGCAGCGCCGTGTGGCGCTCGTTCGGACCGCCGCCGCCGGACACCGAGGTGATCTGCCACCACGACGCGGCGCCGCACAACGTGATCTGGCGGCCGGACGGCACCCTCGCGTTGATCGACTTCGACCTCGCCTCGCCGGGTGCGCGGATCTACGACGTGGCGTACGCGGCGTGGACCTGGGTGCCGCTCTTCTCCGACCGGGACTCGTACACCCTCGGCTGGCGTCACCCGGACCGGCCCCGTCGACTGCGGTTGTTCGCCGACGCCTACGGTCTGATTCCGCGCGACCGGCACCGGCTGATCCGGACGATCCGTAAACGGGTGGTCGATCACGTCGAGGGGATTCGGCGGATGGCGGCGGCCGGAGATCCGGCGTTCGTCCGGATCGTGCACAAGGGTCACCTTCGTCGCCCGATGCGCGACCTTCGGCTGTTGGACTACGAACGGCACATTCTCGAGTACGCCTTGCGCTGACCGGTCCGAGCCGGTCGGCCGCTCGGCATCGTCGACGTGGCCAGTGGCAAGGCTGTGTCGCCTTCCGGACACGCGGCGGTGGCTATTCGGCTGATATGCCCCCGCCTGATCTTCGGATAGTGAAGCTTTCTTCACATGTTGGAAACAACCCGTCACGTGCCGGAAACGGCTCGGGCACCGTAAGTGAAACAGCAGCCCAGCAAGCTTCGCGCAACCGGCGAGCGGGCGATGCTGCCTCTTGGTGCCGGTTTTGTTTCCAACTGAGAGGAGGCAGCGTGCCGGAACTAGATTCTGGTGCCACCGCCTGGATTTTGACTTCCGCCGCCCTGGTGTTGCTCATGACGCCCGGATTGGCGCTGTTCTATGGTGGCATGACGCGGTCCAAGTCCGTGCTCAACATGATGATGATGAGCTTCGGCGCGATCGGCCTGGTCAGTCTGCTGTGGGTCTTCTACGGCTACAGCATCGCCTTCGGCACCGACGTCGGTGGCATCACCGGTGACCTGTCGATGGCCGGCCTGCGCGGCATGCTCGAGTCCGGCACCGAAGGTGGCATCCCGGACCTGCTCTTCGTCGTCTTCCAGATGATGTTCGCCATCATCACCGTCGCCCTGATCAGCGGCGCGATCGCCGACCGGGCCCGGTTCGGCCCGTGGCTGCTCTTCGCCGGCCTCTGGGCCACCCTGGTCTACTTCCCGGTCGCCCACTGGGTCTGGGGCGGTGGCTGGATCTTCGAACTCGGCGTCCTCGACTTCGCCGGTGGCACCGCGGTGCACATCAACGCCGGTGCGGCCGCGCTGGCCCTGGCACTGGTCCTCGGCAAGCGGGTCGGCTGGCCGAAGGACAAGTTCAAGCCGCACAACCTGCCGATGGTGCTGCTCGGTGCCGGCCTGCTGTGGTTCGGCTGGTTCGGCTTCAACGCCGGCTCGGCCCTGGCCGCCAACGGCACCGCCACGGTCGCCTTCATCAACACCCAGGTGGCCACCGCCGCCGCCGTCCTCGGCTGGATCGTGGTCGAGTGGCTGCGCGACGGTAAGCCGACCACCCTCGGTGCCGCCTCCGGTGCCATCGCTGGTCTGGTCGCCATCACCCCCGCCTGTGCGTTCCTGGAGCCGCTGGGGGCCATCGCCCTCGGCATCATCGCCGGTGCCGTCTGCGCCCTGGCGGTCGGCCTGAAGTACAAGCTCGGCTACGACGACTCGCTCGACGTCGTCGCCGTGCACATGGTCGGTGGCATCATCGGCTCGCTGCTGATCGGCTTCCTGGCCGTCGAGGTCCTCGCGGGTGAGGGCAACGCCGGACTCATCTACGGCGGCGGCATCGACCTGCTCGGCCTGCAGGCGCTCGGTGTGGTCGCGGTGCTGGTCTACTCGTTCGTCGTCGCCTACATCCTCGGCTTCGCGATCGACAAGACCATCGGCTTCCGGCTCAAGCCCGAGGCCGAGGTCGAGGGGATCGACACCGCCGAGCACGCGGAGAGTGCCTACGAGTTCGGTAGCACCTCGGGTGGCGGCTTCGCCGCCGCGGGTATCGGGAAGGCGCCCGCCGCATCGGGCGAGTCCGCTCCGGTCAGCGAGAAGGTCGCCGGTTAACGTTCCCTGATGGAGGGCTTAGACATGAAGCTGGTGACCGCGGTCATCAAGCCGTACCAACTCGACGCGGTCAAGGAGGCCCTGCACGCCCTCGGCGTGGCCGGGCTGACCGTGAGCGAGGTCCAGGGGTACGGACGGCAGAAGGGCCACACCGAGGTGTACCGGGGTGCCGAGTACACCGTCGAGTTCCTGCCGAAGATCCGGGTGGAGGTGCTGACCGACGAGATCGACGTCGAGAAGGTCGTCGACGCGGTCGTCACGGCAGCCCGTACCGGGAAGATCGGCGACGGCAAGGTCTGGGTGACGGCCGTCGAGGACGTCATCCGGGTCCGTACCGGCGAGCGCGGTCTCGACGCGCTCTGATCCGGCGACTGGAGGACAGATGACCGACGGAGTCGGGGTCCGGCACCGCGCAGCGGCCGGCCCCGGCCCGTCGCTGTCCAACGGCATCGGCGCCGCCGCCCGCGTGGAGCGGGCGGCGGCGCTCGACGTCTGGCTGACCGCGCTGATGCCGGCCGGGCTGACCGGGATCGCCCTGGTGGCGGTCGGCGGGCTCGGCCGACTGCAGTGCTCCCCGTACAGCGATCTCGACCTGGTGCTGCTGCACCGCGGGGTCGCCGGGATGGACGAACTCGCGGCCCGGATCTGGTACCCGATCTGGGACGCCCGGCTCGGGCTGGACCACTCCGTGCGTACCCTGCCGGAGGCGTTGTCCGTCGCCCACGACGACGTCAAGGTCGCGCTCGGCCTGCTCGACGCCCGGCACGTCGCCGGCGACCGGGAGCTCACCGCCGACCTGCAGGCCGCCGCGACCGACCAGTGGCGGCGCACCGCCGTACGGCAGTTGCCGGCGCTGCGCGAGGTCACCGAGTCCCGTTGGCGCACCCATGGTGAGCTGGCCTTCCTCCTCGAAGGCGACCTGAAGGAGGCCGCCGGCGGGCTGCGTGACGTCGGCATCCTGCGCGGCATCGCCCTTGCCGGCATCGCCGACAGCATGCGGCCGGCCGCCCGCGCCGCGCACCTGCGGCTGCTGGACACCCGCGACGCGCTGCACGTCGCCGTCGGCCGTCGGGTGGACCGGCTGGTCGCCCAGGAACGTGCCACCGTCGCCGGGTTGCTCGACCTGGACGACCCGGACACCCTGCTGCGCCGGGTCGCCTCCGACGCCCGCACCATCACCCACGCCCTCGACGACGCCTGGCGCAGCGCCGAGCGGTTGCGCTCGGGCCGCCGTCGGGGCGGCGGACCGCCGGTGCGCAGTCCGGTGGCCCGCGACGTCGTCGAACACGACGGCGAACTGGTCCTCGCCCGCACCGCGATCGGCGCCCGCCCGGATCCCAGCCTGTCGCTGCGGGTCGCGGCGGCCGCCGCCACCAGCCGGCTGCCGATCGCGCGGGCGACCTGCGAGTGGCTGGCGGCGTACTGCCCGCCGCTGCCGGCGCCGTGGCCGGAACCGGCCCGCGCCGCGCTGATCACCCTGCTCGGTGCCGGTCCCGGTCTCGTGCCCACCTGGGAAACCTGCGACCGGTACGGGCTGGTCGACGGCTGGCTGCCGGAGTGGCCCCGGATGCGCAGCCTGCCGCAGCACAACCCGGTGCACCGGTTCACCCTGGACCGGCACCTGGTGCAGGCGGCGCAGGAGGCGACCGCGTACACCCGGGAGGTGGACCGCCCGGACCTGCTGCTGCTCGGCGCGTTCCTGCACGACGTCGGCAAGGGTCTGCCCGGCGACCACAGCACCGTGGGCGCGCCGATCGCCGCCGGCATCGCCGCCCGGATCGGGCTGCCGCCGGCCGAGGTCGACCTGATCGACAAGCTGGTCCGGTTGCACCTGCTGCTGCCGGAGGTGGCCACCCGGCGTGACCTCAGCGACCCGGTGACCATCGCGCAGGTCGCCGAGGCGGTGGGCGACACCACGACGCTGAGCCTGCTGCACGGGCTGGCCCGGGCCGACGCACAGGCCACCGGGCCGGCCGCCTGGTCGGACTGGAAGGGCCGGCTGATCGCCGAACTGGTCCGCCGGGTGCACACCGCACTGGACACCGGGGTCCTGCCCGAGCCGCCGCAACCGGACCCGGCGCTGGTCGCCGGCCCGTTGCCGGCGGTGCACATCGACGGCGACGACCGGGTCGCGGTGGCCGCCGCCGACCGGCACGGACTGCTCGCCGCGGTGGCCGGCTGTCTGTCGCTGCACCGGCTCGACGTGCTGACCGCCGACGCCTCCACCGTCGACGGTCGGGCGTTGGTCGAGTTCCGGGTGCAGCCCCGCTACGGCAGCCCGCCGGAGCGGATCGCGCTCGCCGCCGACCTGCGTCGGGCCGTCACCGGCGACGTGTCGGTCACCCAGCGGCTGCGTGGGCGGGCGATGGCGGCCCGCCGGTCCGGCGCCGACCCCAAGGTGGTCTGGCACCGGGAGGCGGCCACCGACGCGGTGGTGCTGGAGCTGCGGGCGGCCGACTCGGCCGGGTTGCTCTACCGGGTGACCAGCGCCCTGGACGAGGCCGGTGCCCAGGTGCGGGCCGCGCGGATCTCCACCCTCGGCGGTGACGTGGTGGACACCTTCTATCTGGTGGGTGGCTGGCCCGACGACGCCGAGCGGGACCGGTTGGCGGCCGCCGTGCTCGCAGCCGCCCGCTGATCCCCGCCCACCCCCACCCTCCCCATGATCGCGGCGATCTTGCACTCATCGCGAACTTTTGTCGGGATTGTCCGTCGATAAGTGCAAGATCGTCGTGATCATGGGGGCTGCCCGTAGTGGTGGAGCGGGCGGTGCGTACGGCGGTTAGGCTTGCGTGGTCGCCGGTGTCGAGCCCTCTGATGCCGCCGTGAACCTGACCTGCCGGATCAACGTACGGGATGTTGCGTCGTGTTTGACACTTTGAGTGATCGGCTGTCCGGGATCTTCGGCAAGCTCCGAGGCAAGGGGCGGCTCACCGACGCCGACATCGACGCCACCGCGCGGGAGATCCGGCTGGCGCTGCTCGAGGCCGACGTCGCGCTGCCGGTGGTGAAGTCCTTCATCACCCGGATCAAGGAACGGGCGCGCGGGTCGGAGGTGTCCCAGGCGCTCAACCCGGCCCAGCAGGTCATCAAGATCGTGCACGAGGAGCTGGTCGCGGTCCTCGGTGGCGAGCAGCGCCGGTTGCGGTTCGCCAAGCAGCCGCCGACGGTGATCATGCTGGCCGGTCTGCAGGGCTCCGGCAAGACCACGCTCGCCGGCAAGCTGTCCAGTTGGCTCAAGGCCCAGGGCCACCAGCCGCTGCTGGTCGCCGCCGACCTGCAGCGGCCCAACGCGGTCGGCCAGCTGCAGGTGCTCGGCGGCCGGGCCGGGGTCGAGGTCTTCGCCCCCGAGCCGGGCAACGGGGTCGGTGACCCGGTCGCGGTGGCGAAGGCGTCGCTGGAGCACGCCCGCCGGACCGCCCGCGACATCGTCATCGTCGACACCGCCGGCCGGCTCGGTATCGACGCCGAGATGATGGCCCAGGCGGCGGCGATCCGCGACGCGGTCGACCCCGACGAGGTCATCTTCGTCATCGACGCAATGGTCGGGCAGGACGCGGTACGCACCGCCGAGGCGTTCCGCGACGGCGTCGGGATCACCGGTGTGGTGCTGTCCAAGCTCGACGGCGACGCCCGTGGTGGTGCCGCGTTGTCGGTACGGCAGGTGACCGGCGAGCCGATCCTGTTCGCCTCCACCGGGGAGAAGCTCAGCGACTTCGACGTCTTCCACCCGGACCGGATGGCGAGCCGGATCCTCGGCATGGGCGACGTGCTCACTCTGATCGAGCAGGCCGAGCAGGCCTTCGACGCCGATCAGAAGGAGAAGATGACCGCCAAGCTGATGGGCGGCGAGCAGTTCACCCTGGAGGACTTCCTCGACCAGCTCATCGCGGTGCGTCGGATGGGGCCGATCGCCAACGTGTTGGCGATGATGCCCGGAATGGGGCAGATGAAGGACCAGTTGGCCGAGGTCGACGACAAGCACTTCGACAAGGTCACCGCGATCATCCGGTCGATGACGCCGGGGGAGCGGACCAACCCGAAGATCATCAACGGTTCCCGACGGGCCCGGATCGCCAACGGCTCCGGGGTCACCGTGATGGACGTCAACCAGCTGCTCAACCGCTTCGCCGAGGCGCAGAAGATGATGAAGCAGATGGGCGGCATGATGGGTCTGCCAGGTGGCGGTCGGCGCAAGGCGACCAAGTCGCCGAAGAACAAGCGCAAGGGCACCAAGGGCGGCCGCGGCGGTGCCCGGCCGCGGGCCGGCGGTCAGCTGCCGGCCGGCTTCCCGGGCGGGATGCCGCAGCTGCCGCCGGGGCTGGATCCGAACGCGCTCGGCGGCGGCGGCGGTGGTCTGCCCCCCGGGTTCACCCTTCCCAAGATCGACTTCAACAAGCTGAACAAGCGTAAGGACGAGGACTGAGCACCGCCGTGACCGTGCCCGGCGCGCTGCACGTACGCGGCGTCGTGCTGCCCGAGGACCGCACCCGGGACCTGTGGCTGGTCGGTGACCGGGTGACGCTGACCCCGGTGCCCGGGGCGACGACCGTGGTCGACGGCGGGTTCATCCTGCCCGGACTGGTCGACGCCCACTGCCACATCGGCATCGCCCGGGGCGGAGCGCCGATCGGCTCCCTCGACGAGGCCCGTCAACTGGCGTACGTCGACCGGGACGCCGGTGTGCTGGCCATCCGCGACGCCGGATCGCCGTACCCGTATCCGCAGCTCGACGACGAACCGGAGCTGCCCCGGCTGGCCCGGGCCGGCCGGCACGTCGCGCCGCCCCGGCGCTATCTGCGCGACATCGGCGTCGAGGTGGCGGCGGCGGAGCTGGCCGACGCGGTCACCACCCAGGCCGCCGCCGGCAACGGCTGGGTCAAGCTGGTCGGTGACTGGATCGAACGCTCCACCGGCGACCTCGCCCCGGCCTGGGGCGCCGACGCGATGGCCGGGGCGATCGCCGCCGCCCATCGCGCCGGTGCCCGGGTGGCCGCGCACACCTTCGACGAGGCGGCGGTGGAGATCCTGGTCCGGGCCGGGGTCGACTCGGTGGAGCACGGCACCGGGTTGAGCCTCGACCTGATCGACGAGATGGCGCGGCGGCGGACCGCCCTGATCCCTACCATGATCAACATCGCCACGTTCGGTGGCATCGCCGACCGGGCCCGGGAGAAGTTCCCCCGGTACGCCGACCACATGCTCGCCCTGCGCGACGGCTTCCCCGACGTGGTCCGCGCCGCGTACGACGCCGGCGTACCGATCTTCGTCGGCACCGACGCCGGCGGCGGCATCGACCACGGCCGGGCCGCCGACGAGATGCTCGCCCTGCACACCCGGGCGGGGATGCCGGCCGAAGCGGTGCTGGCCGCCGCCAGCTGGGCCGCCCGCGACTGGCTCGGCTTCCCCGGCCTGGTCGAAGGCGGGCTGGCCGACCTCGTCGCCTACCCCGCCGACCCCCGGACCGACCTGCGGGTGGTCCGCGCTCCGCACCGGATCGTCCTGCGCGGCCGGGTGCTGCGCTGACCCATCGGCCGGACCGTGCGCCGACCTGCGCGGCCGGGTGCTGTGCTGACCTGTCGGCCGGGTCCTGCGCTGACCCGTCACCGGCGGCGCATAGGATGTCCGGTCATGGCCCGCGTGCTCACACCTCGTGCGGAGGATTTTCCCCGCTGGTACCAGGATCTGATCGCCAAGGCGCAGCTCGCCGACAACGGCCCGGTGCGCGGCACCATGGTGATCCGGCCGGCCGGCTACGCCATCTGGGAGCGGATGCAGTCCGAGTTGGACAACCGGATCAAGGCGGCCGGGGCGGAGAACGCGTACTTCCCGCTGTTCATCCCGGAGAGCTACCTGCGCCGGGAGGCCGAGCACGTCGAAGGCTTCTCCCCGGAGCTGGCCGTGGTGACCCACGGCGGCGGCAAGCAGCTCGCCGAGCCGGTGGTGGTCCGGCCGACCAGCGAGACCGTCATCGGCGAGTTCATGGCCAAGTGGGTCGACTCGTACCGGGACCTGCCGCTGCTGCTCAACCAGTGGGCCAACGTGGTGCGCTGGGAGCTGCGCCCCCGGGTTTTCCTGCGCACCAGCGAGTTCCTCTGGCAGGAGGGCCACACCGCGCACGCCGACTTCGCCGACGCCCGCGCCTACGCCCGGCGCATCCTGCACGAGGTGTACGAGAACTTCCTGGTCGAGGTGCTCGGCATCCCGGTGCTGGTGGGGCGCAAGACCGCCCGGGAGCGGTTCGCCGGCGCCACCAGCACGTACACCCTCGAAGGCATGATGGGCGACGGCAAGGCGCTGCAACTGGGCACCTCGCACGAGCTGGGTCAGAACTTCGCCCGCGCCTTCGACATCACCTACACCTCGGCCGAGCGCACCGTCGAGCACGCCTGGACCACGTCCTGGGGGGTCTCCACCCGGATGCTCGGTGGGCTGATCATGGTGCACGGCGACGACAACGGGCTGCGGGTGCCGCCCCGGCTGGCGCCGGTCCAGGCGTACGTGATGGTCGTCAAGGCTGGCGACGGGGTCACCGAGGCGGCGGTCACGCTGCGTGACGCCCTGCGCGACGCCGGACTGCGGGTCGGCCTGGACGACCGGGTCGACACCCCGTTCGGCCGCCGGGCCGTCGACGCCGAGCTCAAGGGCTATCCGGTACGGATCGAAGTGGGCCCCCGCGATCTGGCCGCCGGCAACGCGGTGCTGGTCCGGCGTACCGACGGGTCGAAGACCCCGGTGCCGATCGCCGACGTGGTCGGCGCGGTCCGCGCGGCGCTCGACGCCGACCAGCAGGCCCTGCACGACCAGGCGTTGGCGCTGCGGGAGTCGCGCACCGTCGAGGTCGACGATCTCGCCGACGGGATCGCCGCGGCGGCGACCGGCTGGGCCCGGGTGCCGTGGTCGAAGGTCGGCCCGGCCGGTGAGGCCGAGGCGAACGGTCAGGGCGTCACCGTACGGTGCCTGCTGCGCCCGGACGGCTCGGTCCCGGACAGCGACGACGAGCCGGACCTCACCGCGGTGCTGGCGCGCTCCTACTGACCGCCGGTGACGGCGGGCGGCCCGGGGGTCGCGCACCCGCCTGTGCCCGGACCGGTCCGGCGGGCCGGTCGTCGTCGTTGGTCAGGGTGAGCGAAGGAGCGAGATGCGGTTCACGCCAGGTCAGTTGATCATGCATCGGAACGTCCGGCGCGGTCGGCTCGGTTGGGTCCGACCCGCCCGCGTCGTCGCCGACGACGAGCGTGGCCTACTGCTCTGGGTCGACCGGGGCACACCGGTGGCGAACGAGGTCGCCGACGACGGCCGGGGCATGCGGGCCATGCCGTTCATCGAGTGGATCACCCGCTCGTACCGGATCAAGCACGGCTGCTGGCTCGGCCCCCCGGTGCTGAAGTTCCTGCCGGCCGGCGCGGCCCACTCGGTCTGGTGGTTCCGCGACGACGCCGGACGGTTCCTCAACTGGTACGTCAACCTCGAGGAGCCAGGTGTGCGCTGGGCCGACGACGACCTCGCCGGCATCGACGTGGTGGACCAGGACCTGGACGTCGTGGTCCGCCCTGACCTGAGCTGGACGTGGAAGGACGAGGAGGAGTTCGTCGAGCGCCTCGCCTTCCCCGAGCACTACTGGGTCCTCGACGAGGCGGCGGTACGGGCCGAGGGCCGACGGGTGATCGCGATCGCCGAGGCCGGAGAGTTCCCGTTCGACGGCACCTGGTGCGACTTCCGCCCGGACCCTGGATGGCAGCCGCCGGCCGCGCTGCCATCCGGCTGGGACCGGCCACCGGTGGCCGGTGGGGGCGGGGCCCTAGGCGGGTAGCGGGGCGGTTCCGGCCGGCGGTCGACGCACCGGGGCCACCGGATGTGGCGATCCGCCGACCGTCTGGCAGAATGGCGTGTTGGTATCCGGTGCGTGTCCGGCGCCCTCTACCCGGGCACGTCATCCAGTCCACCCGAGCTGCCTCTGGCCCAACCCCACTGTGCCGGTCGGCGTTCACCCGCGCACCGCCCCAGAGGGCTGGTGAAGATCGCAACAGGAGCGAACACACCGTGGCCGTAAAGATCCGGCTTCTGCGGATGGGCAAGATCCGCAACCCGCAGTACCGCATCGTCGTCGCCGACTCGCGCACCAAGCGTGACGGGCGGGCGATCGAGTTCGTCGGGATCTACCACCCGAAGGAGCACCCGTCGCTGATCGAGGTGACCTCGGACCGGGTGCAGTACTGGCTCTCGGTCGGCGCGCAGCCGAGCGAGGCCGTCCAGCGTCTGCTGGAGAAGACCGGCGACTGGCAGAAGTTCAAGGGCCTGCCGGCGCCGCCGCCGCTGCTGGTCGCCCCGGAGCGGGCCGACCGGAAGGCCACCTACGAGGCCGAGGCGAAGGCCGCCGCAGGCGTCGCGGACACCCCGGCCAAGCCGGCCAAGAAGGCGGAGAAGAAGGCCGAGCCCAAGGCCGAGTCGAAGGCCGAACCCGCCGCCGAGGCGACCGCCACCGAGGAGCCGGCCGCTGCGGGCTCCGGTGAGCAGGCCTGAGATGGCCCTCCGGCCTGCGCTGGAGCACCTGGTCAAGGGGATCGTCACCCACCCGGACGACGTCCGGGTCCGGCTGGTCGATTCCCGTCGGGGCAAGCGCCTCGAAGTACGGGTGCACCCGGAGGACCTCGGCACCGTCATCGGCCGTGGCGGGCGGACCGCCAAGGCGCTGCGCCAGGTGATCGGCTCGGTCGGCGGCCGCGGGGTGCGCGTCGACATCGTCGACTCGTACTGATGCTGCTGATCGTCGGCCGGATCGGCCGTCCGCACGGCATCCGTGGCGAGGTCACCGTCGAGGTGCGTACCGACGAGCCGGAGCTCCGTTTCGCCGTCGGATCGGTGTTGACCACCGATTCGACGGCGGTGCGGCCGGTCGCCGCAGCCCCGCCGTCGGCCGATCCGTCGTCGGCGGCTGACGGGACGACGGCCGACGGAACGGTGGTTGACGGGTCGGTGCCGGATGCAGCGGTCCGCTTCGAGGTGCCCAGCCGGCTCACGATCGAGTCGGTGCGCTGGCATCAGGGCCGGCCGCTGGTGCGGTTCGCCGGGGTGGATGACCGCGACGTCGCCGAGGCCCTGCGGGGCGTCCTGCTCTGCGTCGACAGCGCCGAGGTCGACGACCCGGACGATCCGGATGAATTCCGCGACCACCAGCTGGTCGGTCTGACGGCGGTCGCACCGGACGGCCAGACCCTGGGGCAGGTGACCCGGATCGACCACGCGCCCGCGTCCGACCTGCTGGTCCTGCGCCGGCCGGACGGCCGGTCCGCGTTGGTGCCGTTCGTCCGCTCCATCGTGCCGGAGGTGGATCTGTCGGGCGGTCGGGTCGTCGTCGACGCCCCGGCGGGTCTGTTCGACCTGTGACCGGGCGACGGACAGGTGACCGTGACATCGACCGCTGACTCAGGCCCGGCTTCGCCGCCGCCGGCGCGGCAGGTGGACGTCGTCACGATCTTTCCGGACTACCTCGCCCCGTTGGACTTGTCGCTCATCGGGCGGGCCCGGCGGGCGGGGCTGCTCGACGTGCGGGTGCACGACCTGCGCCGGTGGACCCACGACGTGCACCGTACGGTGGACGACACGCCGTACGGCGGCGGCGCCGGAATGGTGATGCGGCCCGAACCGTGGGGCGCGGCCCTGGACGAGCTGGCCGGGGCGGACCAGCCACCGGCCCGCCTGGTGGTACCGACCCCGGTCGGTGAGCGGTTCGACCAGGCGTTGGCCCAGCGGCTGGCCGCCGAGCCCCGGCTGATCTTCGCGTGCGGCCGCTACGAGGGCATCGACCAGCGGGTGATCGACCACGCGGCGGACCGGATGCCGGTGAGCGAGGTGTCGCTCGGTGATTTCGTGCTCTTCGGCGGCGAGGTCGCGGTCCTGGCGGTCCTGGAGGCGGTGACCCGACTGATCCCGGGGGTGCTCGGCAACGCCGGGTCCCTCGACGAGGAGTCGTTCACGGCCGGGTTGCTGGAGGCGCCGGTGTACACCAAGCCGGCCAACTGGCGTGGGTACGACGTACCCGAGGTGCTGCGCTCCGGCGACCATGGCCGGATCGCCCGTTGGCGACGCGACCAGGGCCTGCTGCGGACGGCGGCCAGACGGCCGGACCTGATCACGGAGCTGTCACCCGATAGTTTCGACAAAAACGACATTACGCTGTTGCGGACGGCCGGATTTCAAGTACCGACCGGGGATATGGCAGAGTAGTGGGGTTGCCGCAGCCGGGCACGCGCGTCCGGCTGCGAGGATCCTGACCGTGTGGAGCGCAGTCGCGGTCCGCCCAGGATCAGAATCATCCATCCGCGCACCGGGAGCCGGTGCGCCTTGAGTAGCCCAAGGATGCAGCGATGAACACGCTGGACGCTCTTGACGCCCAGTCGCAGCGGACCGACCTCCCGGACTTCCGCGCCGGTGACACGCTCAAGGTGCACGCCCGGGTCGTCGAAGGGAACCGGTCCCGGGTCCAGGTCTTCCAGGGCGTGGTGATCCGTCGCCAGGGGGCGGGCCTGCGGGAGACCTTCACCATCCGCAAGGTCAGCTTCGGTGTCGGGGTCGAGCGGACCTACCCGGTCAACAGCCCGGCCATCGACCGGATCGAGATGGTGACCCGTGGTGACGTACGTCGAGCCAAGCTCTACTACCTCCGGGACCTGCGCGGCAAGGCCGCCAAGATCAAGGAAAAGCGGGAGAAGCAGGTCAGCTGAGCCTGTTCGTCCCGGTTCCCGATTCCAGGACTGCCGCTGCGGCCTTCGGCCAACTACCCTTGCGGTAGTGACCGATGAGCAGCGCTACACCCGTGGCAGCCGCTGCGGCGGCGGTAGTCGACCGAGCTACCGCCTGTGGCGCCTGACGAGAGGCGCCGTGGGCGGTAGCGCCGTGTCTCGGGACCGGGGAGATGCGTAGCGTGGATCCGAACGAAGAGCTCGACCCCTGGCGGCGCACCTCCTCCGCTGGTGGCGCACCGCGAAGTCGACGGGAGGCCCGGACCGGCTCCGGTTCGGCGGTACGCCCACGGGCCCGTCGGCCCAGTCGGTCCACCATGCAGATGGTGCAGCGTCGCCGTCGGCAGATGCCGCTGTGGCAGGAACTGCCGCTGCTGCTCGTCGTGGCCTTCTGCCTGGCGGTGCTGATCCGCTCCTTCCTGCTGCAGGCCTTCTTCATCCCCTCCGGGTCGATGGAGGACACCCTGCTCGTCGGCGACCGGGTGCTGGTCAACAAGGTCGTCTACGACGTACGGGACCCGGTTCGTGGCGAGGTCGTCGTCTTCCGGGGCACCAACAACTGGGTCCCGGAGAACGTCGAGGACCCCAACCTGGGGTTCACCGCCAAACTCGGCCGGACGATCGGCGACCTGATCGGGCTCGGCCGACCCGGTGAGAAGGACTTCATCAAGCGGGTCATCGGGGTTCCGGGCGACCGCATCCGCTGCTGCGACGACCAGGGCCGGCTGACCGTCAACGGTCAGCCCCTGGACGAGTCGGCGTACGTGCTGGAGGACTCCCCACTCGACGTACCCCCCAACCCGGGGGAGTGCCGGTCCCGCCAGTTCGGCGAGATCGTCGTCGAGCCGGGGCACCTCTTCGTGATGGGTGACCACCGGCTGGTCTCGCAGGATTCCCGCTGCCAGGGGTCGGTACCGATCGAGAACGTCATCGGCCGGGCCTTCGTCATCGTCTGGCCGCAGGGCCGCTGGGACGGCCTGTCGGTGCCGGAGACCTTCGCCGACCTGCCACCGTCCACGGCGACCCCCGCTGCGGTGGAGCGTCCGGAGAACCTACCGGACACATCGGGTGACCTGGTGGTGGTGCTGCCCGTGCTGATTCCGCTACTCGCCGCTTCAGGCTCCGTGCGGTCGTTGCCGGCCAGACGTCGTAGGCTCCGGTTGTGATCGACGAGCAGACCGAGAAGAAGCCCAATTCCTTCTGGCGTGAACTACCGATCCTGTTGGGTGTGGCGGTCCTCGTCGCAGTCCTGGTCCGGGCGTTCGTCCTGCAGACCTTCTACATCCCGTCCCCGTCGATGGAACACACCCTCGACATCAACGACCGGGTGCTGGTCAACAAGGTCGTCTACCACTTCCGCTCACCCGACCGCGGCGAGATCGTCGTGTTCCGGGCACCGCCGGAGTGGAGCAGCAACCCGGACGGCGAGGACTTCATCAAGCGCGTCATCGGCGTCGGTGGCGACCGGGTGCAGTGCTGCGACCCGGAGGAACGTCTGATCATCAACGGCGAGCCGCTCGACGAGCCGTACATCTTCTCCGAAGGTGGCATTCAGGACCCGGCGGCGGTCGGGCCCTTCGACATCACCGTGCCGGCGGGGCGGCTCTGGGTGATGGGCGACCACCGGTCCGCCTCCGGCGACTCGCTGGAGCACTGGGACCGTACCGGCAACATCGACGTCGCCACCATCCCCGAGGACGACGTGGTCGGGCGGGCCTTCACGATCTTCTGGCCGGTCGGCCGGGCGACCTGGCTGACCGTACCGGAGCCGTTCGACAGCGTCCCGGAGCCGTGACCGGGGCCGTCGGTGAATGTCCGGCGGGTCTCCTACTCTGGACGGGTGACGTACCCGCACCTGCCGACGGGCCCGGCGCTGCCGGCCACCCCGGCGCACGCGGTGGTGCGCGACCGTCAGGGTGCCCGCGTGCTGGTGATCGACGCGGCGCACCGGGTGCTCCTGCTGCGCGGGCACGATCCGGCGCGGCCGCACCATCGCTACTGGTTCACCCCCGGCGGTGGTCTGGACCCTGGTGAGGAACCCGCCGACGGCGCCGTCCGTGAGCTGGCCGAGGAGATCGGCCTTCGGGTCGCGGCGAGCGCGTTGGGAGCGCCGGTCTGGCAGGAGACCGTCGAGTTCCCCTTCGACGGGCAGTGGTACCGCCAGCGGCAGCAGTTCTTCCTGCTGCGGGTGCCGGCCTGGCGGGTCGACACCAGCGGCTTCGACGAACTTGAGCGGCGTACCATCGACGCCCATCGCTGGTGGAGCGAAGGCGAGCTCGCCGCGACGTCCGAGCGGGTCTACCCGCCGGAGCTGTTGACGGTGCTGCGGGGACTGCCGGACAGGAGTGATTCGTGCTGACTCCACCGCGGACCGTGGTCCGCCGCGACGCCGGCCTGTACGCGCTGGAGCGTGCCCTGCAGCGGCGCGGCTTCGCGCACGTCGCCGGTGCCGACGAGGCCGGGCGCGGTGCCTGCGCCGGCCCGCTGGTCGCGGCGGCGGTGGTGCTGGCACCCGGTCGGCGCGGCGAGATCGCCGGCCTGGCCGACTCCAAGTTGCTCACCGCTGCGGCCCGGGAACGGGTCTACGCGGCGGTCGTCGCGCAGGCGGTGGCGTACCAGGTGGTCGTCATCGGGGCGGACGAGATCGACGGACGCGGTCTGCACGTGTGCAACCTCGCGGCGATGCGGCGCGCCCTGGCCGGGCTGTCGGTGGCACCGGAGTACGTGCTCACCGACGGATTCGGCGTCGACGGTCTCGGCGTGCCGGGTCTGGCGGTCTGGAAGGGCGACCGGGTGTCGGCCTGCGTGGCGGCGGCCAGCGTGCTGGCGAAGGTGACCCGGGACCGGCTGATGGTCCAGCTCGACGCCGAGTTCCCCGGGTACGGGTTCGCCGAGCACAAGGGCTACGCCACCGCCGATCATCAGGCCGCGCTGGACCGGCACGGTCCGTGCGCCGAGCACCGCTTCTCGTACGTCAACGTCGCCGCTGCCTCCGGCCGGTCCGGCCGCCCGCCCCGGGCCCGGCGACCGGTGCCCGACATCGGCATCCGTGAGCCGATGGGGCGGATGGACCCGGCACGCGGTACCGTCGGCGTGGCGTTGGACGAGCAGCTTCGCCAACCGGCGCTACTGGGGGAAGATGTGGTCATGGAAGGCGGATGGCGATGAGCGCCGAGGATCTCGAAAAGTACGAGACAGAGATGGAGCTGCAGCTCTACCGGGAGTACCGCGACATCGTCCGCCAGTTTTCGTACGTCGTCGAGACCGAGCGCCGCTTCTACCTGGCGAATCAGGTCGACCTGCACGTACGCAACTCTGACGGCGAGGTGTACTTCGAGGTGGAGATGCACGACGCCTGGGTGTGGGACATGTACCGCCCTGCACGCTTCGTGAAAAATGTCCGAGTTATGACGTTCAAAGACGTGAATGTCGAAGAGTTGGACAAGCCGGAGATATCACTACCCGCAGATTCTGGATTCAGCGGCTGATCCGAGCTCGCCGCACACCGGCCCGGCGTCTTTAGCAGAATTCTGCCGCAGGCGTCGTCCTTTCCCCATCCGGCCTGTCATCCACAGGTAGCCGGTGCCGCGCGTTGCCCGGTAGGCCAGGTCGGCGGCAGCCTGCCGGAATGAGAACCGTCGTCGCGGCGGCGTTGATCGCCGCCTCCCTCGCCGCCGTACCACCCGCCGGCATGCCGCCCACCCTGGAGACCGTGGTCGCGGGGAACCCGACCACCGCAGAGCGGTTCCGGTTGCCGCTGGACGGGCCGCCCCTGGTCAGCCGGCGATTCGATCCGCCATCGCTGCCCTGGGGCCGCGGGCATCGTGGCGTCGACCTGCAGGCCACCGTACCGGGCGTCACCGTGTACGCCGCCGGTGCCGGCACGGTCAGCCACGCCGGCCGGATCGTCGACCGGGGCGTGGTGAGCATCAGCCACCCCGGCGGGTTCCGGACCACCTACGAGCCGGTCGACACCCGACTGCCCGTCGGCGCGACCGTCGTCGCCGGCACCCCGATCGGCGTACTCGCCGACGGGCACCCTGGCTGCCCGGCCAGCGCCTGTCTGCACTGGGGCCTGCGGCAGCACGACGGCGGCTACCTCGATCCGCTGCTGCTGCTCGGCGACGGACGTACCCGGCTGCTGCCCACCCACGGATAGCGGCGGCCGCGTCCACGGCAAACGTCAACCGGCCCGGCGCAGCACCCCCGGCAGTCCCTCGGCGAGCCGGTCGTACTCGGCGGCCTGGTTGTAGACCTGGGCACAGATCCGCAGCCAGGCCCGCCCCGACCACCAGCTCACCAACACCTCGGTGGCCAGCTCGTCGGCGATACGCTGCCGCAGCCGGGTTGCCTGCGCCGTACCGTCGACCGGCGCACCGGGCAACGGGACGAGCCGCATCGCCAGCGCGGCGGCACCGGGCTGGTCGGCATCCGGCTGCGGCAACTGCTCCTCGGGTACCCCCAACGCGTCGGCCACCACCCGCTGGCCGTAGCCGACCAGGGCGGCGTTGTGCTGGCGTACCCGGTCGACCCCCAGGCTGCGCAGTGTGTACAGGCCGACCGGTGCCGCGAGCCAGGCGGTGTAGTCCCGGGTGCCCTGCCACTCGACCCGCTGTGGGAACCCGCTGTCCTGTTCCCAGGAGACACCGAGCGGCTCCAGCCGGGCCCGCCAGGACGGTCGGACAACCAGCAGCGCCGTCGCTCGCGGCGCGAACGCCCACTTGTGCAGGTTGCCCACCCAGAAATCGGCACCGATCCGGTCCACTTCGACCGGCAGCATCCCCGGTACGTGTGCCGCGTCGACCAGGACCGGCACCCCCGCGTCGCGGGCCGCCGCGACGAGGCCGGCGACCGGCATCAGCCGCGCGGTCGCGGAGGTGACCTGATCCACCACCAGCAGCCGGGTACGTCCGGGGCGCAGCGCCGCGCGCACCGCCTCGACGACCTCGGCGGCCGAAGCGGCCAACGGCAGGTCGACGACCCGCCGGGCGGCCCCGGTCAGGCGGCACTCCCGGTCGACGGAGAGGGCGACCGCGCCGTACCCGTGGTTGGTCAGCAGCACCTCGTCGCCAGCGGCCAGCCGTAGCGTGCGCAGCACCATCGCGGTCGCGACGGTCACGTTGTCGACCAGTGCCGCGTTGTCCGGATCGGCACCGAGGAAAGCGGCCAGGTGCCGGCGGGTGTGCGCGAGCCGGTCCAGCAGTCCCTGCGTCAGGAAGCGGTGCGGGTTGGCCTCCATCTCGTCGCGCAGCCGCTGCTGGGTCCGCTGCACGGTCACCGGCACCGCGCCGAACGCGCCGTGGTTGAGATAGGCGGTCGCCGGGTCGAGGGAGAACAGCATCCGTGCGCCGGGCAGCGGTACGGGTGGTGCCGAGCCACCGATCATCCTGCCGATCCTAGAGCGCGCCGGCACGGCGGCGACCTCACGCCCGTGGATGTGCCTGCCGGTAGGCCTGCCGTAGCCGTTCGACCGATACGTGTGTGTAGAGCTGGGTGCTCGACAGCGCGGCGTGACCCAGCAGCTCCTGCACCGACCGCAGGTCGGCGCCGCCCTCCAACAGGTGCGTCGCCGCCGAATGACGCAACCCGTGCGGGGTGGTCCGGGGCAGGCCCGCCGCATGTGCCGCCGCCGCGACGATCCGGCGGGCCACCGCGGTCTGCAACCGGCCGCCTTTCGCCCCCAGCAGCAGTGCGTCGCCGGACCGGGGGCCGACCAGCTCGGGCCGGGCGTGCCGCAGCCAGTCGCGCAGCGCCGCCTCGGCCGGCTCGCCGTACGGCACCGTGCGCTCCCGGCCGCCCTTGCCGAGCACCCGTACGATCCGCCGACCCTGGTCGACGTCGGCGACGTCTAGTCCGCACAGTTCACTGACCCGAGCACCGGTGGCGTAGAGCAGTTCCAACACCAGCCGGTCGCGCACGGGTAGCGGGTCGGCGCCGCCGTCGGCCGTCGGCATCAGCTGCTCCGCCTGGTCGGTGCGGAGCACAGCCGGCAACCGCCGGTGCGGTTTCGGGCTGGCCAGGGCGGCACCCGGGTCGGTGGCGACGAGACCGGCGCGGTGCGCCCAGGCGCTGAAGGTTCGGGCGGTGGCGGCCCGCCGGGCCAACGTGGCCCGTGCCGCGCCCACCGTGCGCTGGCGGGCCAGCCAGCTGCGCAGCACCGTCAGGTCCAGCCCGGCCGGTGTCCGTACGCCCATCCGGGTGGCATGGTCGAGCAGGGACACGACGTCGGCGACGTAGGCCCGGACGGTGTGCGTGGAGCGGTTGTCGACCAGGGCGAGATGCCGGGCGAACGAGTCCACCGCGTCGCGCATCCCGGCCGGGAGTGTGGCATGCCGCTCGGCGGTACCCCGCCTGCCGTCCCTGCCCATGCGCCGACCGTGGCCGCCGACAGCCGGCCGGTCAAGGCACCACGCCGTCTGTTTCATGCCCGCTTCGGCGGCGGCAACCGGTAACGCCCGTCGGCGCCGGCCAGCAGCCCTCTGGTCTGCAGTTCGGTGACCGCCCGCATCGTGGAGCGGATGTCGACTCCGGCTCGCCCAGCCAGATCGTCGAGGTCGATCCAGCCCCGACCGGGCACGGCCTCCAGGACCCGGGCCGACCGGGGGTCGAGCGCGTCGCGTGGACGTTGCGGCCCGCGCGGCGGCGGGGCCAGGTCGACGCCGATCCGGCCGATCTCCTCCTGTACGTGGGCCACCCCGGCGACGAGCCGGGCCTGTGGGTGGTCCCGCAGGATCTCGTGGCAGCCGACCGACACCGCCGAGGTGATCGGACCCGGCACCACCATCGCGGCCCGGCCGAGCGCCAGCGCCCGCCGGATCGTCTGCGCCGCGCCGCTACGGGCACCGGCCTCGACGACGACGGTGCCGGCCGTGGCCGCAGCGATCAGCCGGTTGCGGGTGAGGAACCGGTGGCGCAGTGGTTCGGCACCCGGCAGCCACTCGCTGATCAGCAGGCCGGTCTCGGCGATCTGATCGAACATCGCCGCGTTGCCGGCCGGGTAGGGTCGGTCGATTCCGCAGGCGAGCACCGCGACGGTCGGTCCGCCAGCGGCCAGCGCTCCCCGGTGGGCGCAGGCGTCGATGCCGTACGCCCCACCGGAGACGATCGTCCAGTCGCGGGTGGCCAGGCCGTGGCTGAATTCGCCGCCGACGTGCCGGCCGTAGTCGGTGGGGGCGCGGGTGCCGACCACCGCGACCGATCTGGCCAGTGCCGCGTCGACCGCCAGCGGCCCTCGGACCCAGAGCGCCAGCGGCGGCGCGCCCTGGCGGACCCCTGGACCGTCGGCGGTCGTGGCGCGGGTGCCGTGGCGGGTCAGCCGACGCAGGTCCTCGATCTGTCGGGGCCACTCGGTGGTCTCCGGGGTGACCAGCCGGCCGCCAACCCGGTCGGCCCGGTCGACGGCAGCCGTCGCCACCTCGATCGGGTCGGCGGTCGCCAACCGTGCCGCAGCCGAGGCCCGGGCAGCCTCGCCGAGCTCCCGTCCGGCACACAGCCGGGCGAGCGCCTCGACGGGACCGACCTCGGCCACCAACTGGTGGACGGCCTCGTTGCCGGGTTCGGCGAGCCAGGTCAACGCGACCCGGGCGAGTTGTGCCTCGGTCGGGCCGGCTCCGGTCGCCGGGGCCAGGCTCTGTGGGTCGTGCGTCGATGGCATCACAGGTCCCCCGTCCGTAGTTGGATCGCTTCACCGACGTCGGCGCCGTCTGGCCGTGGCCGCTCGTCGAGGTCGGCGATCGACCAGGCGAGCCGCAGGACACGGTCGTAGCCGCGGGCGGAGATCGCACCGACGTCCAGTCGGTGCCGGAGTTCGGCGGTGTGCGTCGCCGGTAGCCGCCAGGGCGGCTGGCGCAGCGCCGGACCGGGCACCATGGCGTTGCACCGCCAGCCGTGTCCGGACCAGCGCCGAGCAGCGGCCGCCCGGGCGGTGGCGACCCGGGCCGCCACCGACGCGGACGTCTCCGACGTGGCGGCGGTCGAGGTGAGCTCGGCGGCGCGTAACGGCGGCAGCGTCACCTGCAGGTCGACCCGGTCCAGCAGCGGCCCGGACAGTCTGCTGCGGTAGCGGCGGCGGACCGTCGGCGGGCATTCGCAGTACTGGTCCCCGGCGGGCTTGGCGCAGGGGCAGGGATTGGCGGCCAGGACCAGCTGGCAGCGGGCCGGATACTCGGTGACCCCGCGCGAGCGGGTGATCAGCACCCGACCTTTCTCCAGCGGTTGCCGCAACGATTCCAGGGCCCGGGTGGCGAACTCGGCGGCCTCGTCGAGAAAGAGAACCCCGTGATGGGCCAGGGAGACCGCGCCGGGCCGGGCGAGTCCGGTGCCGCCGCCGACCAGCGACGCGACGGTCGCGGAATGATGTGGGGCCTGGAACGGCGGCCGGCGTAGCAGCGGCCCACCGGGCGGCAGGACACCGGCGATCGAGTGCAGCGCGGAGACCTCCAGGGCGGCATCGTCGTCGAGCGGCGGCAGCAGGCCGGGCAGCCGCTCCGCCAGCATGGTCTTGCCTGCTCCGGGCGGACCCAACAGGGCGATGTGGTGGCCGCCGGCGGCGGCGATCTCCAGGGCACGCTTGCCGAGCGCCTGGCCGGAGACATCGGCGAGATCCGGCACGGCGGGCTCGGCAGCCGGTGCCGTGACCGGCGGATCCAGTAGCGGACCCTCGCCTCTGATGTAGGCGATCAGCCGGTGCAGGGTGTCGACGGCACGCACCCGTACCCCGGGAACCGCCGCCGCCTCGGCGGCGTTCGTCGTCGGAACGACGACCTGGGTGACGCCGCTGCGGGCTGCCGCCGCCACCATCGGCAGGATTCCGCGCACCGGTCGTACGGTCCCGTCGAGGCCGAGCTCGCCCAGGAGGGCGACACCGTCGACCGGGGCGAGCGGCAACTCCCCGGTGCCGCCGAGCAGCGCGGTGGCGATGGCCAGGTCGAACCCGGAACCGATCTTGGGCAGGGTGGCGGGCAGCAGGTTGACGGTGATCCGCCGGTTCGGCCAGCTCTGGCCGGAGTTGACGACCGCAGCGCGGACCCGGTCGCGTGCCTCGTGCAGGGTGGTGTCGGGTAGACCGGAGATGATGACGGCGGGCAGCCCGGCGGCGAGGTCGGCCTCGACCTCCACCAGGTGTCCGGTCACCCCGACCAGCCCGACGCACAGGACCTTCGCGTAACTCATCCGCCAACGGTGGCTGTCCGGCGCGGTCCGTGCGGGTCGTTGTGCCGCCGGCTGTGGACAACTGTCGACCCTGTGGACGGTCCGGCGATCTTCCCCGACATGTGGTACGGCGGACCGGCCCGTGCCACTGTCAGAACGCTGCGGGAACATGATCCACCTGGGCCGAGCCGGAGCGGCCGACGCGTACCGCGACGAGGTCGAAACGCACCTCGCGGCGTCGGTTGTCGGGGTGCGCGGCGAGCCAGGCGGCGGCCAGCCGGCGAATGCGGCCGGCCTTGACAGGCGTGACCGCCTCCGCCGGCGTGCCGAACCGGTCGCCGCGTCGGGTCTTCACCTCGCAGAACACCACCGTGTCACCGTCCCGGGCGATGATGTCGATCTCGCCGGTCGGGCAGCGCCAGTTGCGGTCGACGATGACGAGCCCGGCGTCGGCCAGGAACCGGACCGCGCAACGCTCGCCGTACCGACCGATGGTTTGTCTGCTTGTGGTCATGCCCCGGACGATGGCTGCGGACCGGGGCCGGCGTCGGCGGTCGACGCCGCCGGTGTGGACAGCGGGGCCGCCTGTGGACAACGGCGCCGGCACCGGACCGATGTGCTAACCCGTGCCCGTTCGTCTGGGCGCCGACCGGTGTGATCAGCGCCCGTTCGTCTGGGCGCCGACCGGTGTGATCAGCGCCCGTTCGTCTGGGCGCCGACCGGCGTGATCTGCGCCGACTCGGGGTCGTCGGGGGTGCGGGCGCGACGGGGGTCCGGGTGGCGCGGGTGGTACGGGTGGCATACGGTGCCTGACCGTGGACCCGAACGCACACCAGTCGGAGGACGCCGATCCCCGGTGGTACTCCGAGCGCACCTACGTCGACCAGTCCTGGCAGTCGAGCACCCCGGATCGGTACCCGGTGGCATCGCGCGACGGCACCGGCCCGGCCGCCGAGCCGACCACCGACCGCTTCGGCGAGGACCCGCTGGGTCTCGGCGGACGGTACGGCGAGTCCGGCCGTCGGGCGGCGCCGGAGTCCGGTCGTCGGGCTGCCCCCGAGCCCGGCCGCCGCGCGGCCGTCGAGCCGTCCTCGGCACCGCCGTACGGCATGCCGGTGGTCTCCGCGCCGCCGTTCGCGCCGCCGGGCTCGACCTCGCCCACGCCGTTCGCCCCGGCGGGTGCGTCGCCGCGTCCACCGTTCGCCGCACCCGTGTCGGCGGCACCGTTCGCCGAGCCGGCCAGCGGGCCGCCGGGGACGTCGGGCGGGTCCCGGGCGTCGGACCCTGCGGTGGAACCGGGGCTCGGGGCCGGCCCAGGGCCGGTCGCGGAGACCGGCCGGGGCGGCGAGCCGCGCGGGTCGGTCGACGTGCCGACCGGACCGATGCCGCCGGTGACCCCACGGCCGCCGGCCGAGCCGCCGCCACCCGCCGGTGAGTACGGCCGCCGTCCGCCGTCCGGTGGCCTGATCGGCGACGGTGTGTACCGCAGCCGGCGGCCCGCGCAGGCGATCTTCTACGCCGTACTGGTGATGATCCTCGAGGTGCCGGCGTTGCGGTTGTTGCTCGATGGCGCGTTGGCGGAGCCGGCCGGCCCCGGTGCGGTGGTCGCCGGTACGGCGCTGATGCTGGGCCTGCCCGCCTTCGGACTCGGCATGTTCGGGTTGACCACGGGTGCGACGAAGGTGGGGGATCCTGTCGAGGCCTGGCTTCGTCCGCCTACCGCGTACCTGCTGGTCGGTCTGTTCCTGTTCCTGGTGGCCGGTCTGGCCGGCTGAGTGACCGGACGAGCTGGTGGCGGCTCTGCCGGCTGAGCGACGGACCTGGTGGTGGGCTCTGCCGGCTGGCGTCGCGACCCCTGGTGGTCGCTGGTGGTCCGGGCTGGCGGGGTCCGCGCACAGTGCAGGGCGTACACTCGAACACTGGCGACCGCCCTGCGCGGTCGACCTCGCGTGCCCTTCTCCCCGGCGGTTGCCGTGGGGGCGACGGTTCCCTGGTCCTGATCTCTCAGGCCCATCATGACCGCCGACCGGGCACCAGGACGCTGGCCGCCCGGCCGGCGTGACAACCAGGGACAACAGGGAGAAACCCACCATGGCCGTCGTGACCATGCGTCAGCTGCTGGAAAGTGGTGTTCACTTCGGGCACCAGACCCGGCGCTGGAACCCGAAGATGAAGCGCTTCATCTTCACCGAGCGCAACGGTATCTACATCATCGACCTGCGCCAGACCCTCGACTACATCGAGAAGGCGTACGTCTTCGTGCGGGACACCGTCGCCGACGGTGGCAACATCCTCTTTGTCGGCACCAAGAAGCAGGCGCAGGAGGCGATCGCCGAGCAGGCGACCCGGGTCGGTCAGCCGTACGTCAACCACCGGTGGCTCGGCGGCATGCTGACCAACTTCCAGACGGTGTACAAGCGGCTGCAGCGGATGAAGGAGCTGGAGGCGCTCGACCTGACCGGCACCGCGCAGGGTTACACCAAGAAGGAGACCCTGCAGCTGTCACGGGAGAAGGACAAGCTCAGCCGTACGCTCGGTGGTCTGCGGGACATGCAGAAGGTGCCGGCGGCGATCTGGGTCGTCGACACCAAGAAGGAGCACATCGCCGTCGACGAGGCCCGCAAGCTGGGCATTCCGGTCATCGCGGTGCTCGACACCAACTGTGACCCGGACGAGGTCGACTTCCCGATCCCGGGCAACGACGACGCGATCCGGTCGGCCGAGCTGCTCACCCGGGTCGTGGCGGCCGCCGTCGCCGACGGCCTGATCGCCCGGTCGGGCAAGTCGCGCGGTGCCGAGGACAAGCCGGAGCCGGGTGCCGTCGCCACCGACGAGCCGCTGCCCGAGTGGGAGCGTGAGCTGCTCGAAGGCCCGGCCAACAAGGAGAACGAGCCCGCTCCCGCCGCTCCTGCTCCCGCCACTGCCGCTGCGGAATGACGACCACCCAAGCCGACTGACGAGATCGAAGAGAGAGTCATGTCCAACTTCACCGCCGCGGACGTCAAGAAGCTCCGCGACCTCACCGGCGCCGGCATGATGGACTGCAAGAAGGCGCTGCAGGAGGCCGAGGGCGACGTCGACAAGGCCGTCGAGATCCTGCGGATCAAGGGTGCCAAGGACGTCGGCAAGCGGGCCGGGCGTACCGCCGCCAACGGCCTGGTGGCCCACGCCGGGTCGGCCCTGCTGGAGCTCAACTGCGAGACCGACTTCGTCGCCAAGAACACCGACTTCATCGAGTTCGCCCAGCTCCTCGTCGAGCACGGTGAGCAGATCAAGGCGACCGACGCCGAATCGCTGCTCGGCTCCACCCTGGCCGACGGTCGGTCGGTGGCCGACGCCGTACAGGAGCAGTCGGCCAAGATCGGCGAGAAGCTGGTGCTCAACCGGTTCGCCCGCCTCGACGGCACCATCGCGGTCTACCTGCACCGTAAGGCGCAGGACCTGCCGCCGCAGGTCGGTGTGCTGGTCGGGTACGCCGGTAAGACCGACGAGGCCGCCGACGCCGACGCCCGGGGTGTGGCGATGCAGATCGCCGCGATGCGGCCGCGCTTCCTCACCCGCGACGAGGTGCCCGCCGAGACCGTGGAGTCGGAGCGGCGGATCGCCGAGCAGACGGCCCGCGAGGAGGGCAAGCCGGAAGCGGCGATGCCCAAGATCATCGAGGGCCGGGTGAACGCCTTCTTCAAGGACTTCGTCCTGTTGGAGCAGGCCTCGGTCGCCGACAACAAGAAGACCGTCAAGCAGGTCGTCGCCGAGGCAGGCATCGACCTCACCGGCTTCGTCCGGTTCGAGGTCGGGCAGGCCTGAGCCACGGCGGTGGTCGTCGGCCCGCCGGGTCACGGCGCAGGTACGGCGACCACCCGCCAGGACCGGTAGCACGATCGACGCAGGAGGCCGTTGGTGTACGTGACAGGCACCACGGCCTCCTCGTTCCGTAGGGTGGGCTCAGCTAGGGAAGGGCGGGTCGGATGACGCAGGCAACGAGTGGGAGCCCGCTCGCGGCGGACGACCCCACGGCACCGCCGCCGGGGCGTTCCCGGCGGGTGGTGCTGAAGCTGTCCGGTGAGGTCTTCGGCGGTGGGGCGATCGGCGTCGACCCGGACGTCGTCCAGGACATCGCCCGGCAGATCGCGACCGTCTCCCGGCTGGGGGTCCAGGTCTCGGTGGTGGTCGGCGGCGGCAACTTCTTCCGCGGCGCGGAGTTGCAGAAACGCGGCATGGACCGGGCCCGTGCCGACTACATGGGCATGCTCGGCACGGTGATGAACTGTCTCGCGCTGCAGGACTTCCTGGAGAAGGAAGGCGTGGAGACGCGGGTGCAGAGCGCGATCACGATGGCCCAGGTCGCCGAACCGTACATTCCGCTGCGGGCGATCCGGCACCTGGAGAAGGGCCGGGTGGTCATCTTCGGTGCCGGCGCCGGGATGCCGTACTTCTCCACCGACACGGTCTCCGCCCAGCGGGCGCTGGAGATTCACGCCGACGTCGTCCTGATGAGCAAGAACGGGGTGGACGGGGTGTACACCGCGGATCCGCGGACCGATCCCACTGCCCGCAAGCTGGACACCGTGACCTTCGCCGAGGCGCTGCGACGTGGTCTGCGGGTCGCCGACGCCGCCGCCTTCAGCCTCTGCATGGACAACGACCTGCCGATGCTGGTCTTCGGTGCGCAGGGCGACGACACGATCGTGCGCGCGGTCGCCGGGGAACGCATCGGTACCTTGATCACGACCTGACCGACCGGTCCGCCCCCACGGGCTGTGCCGACCGGCGGTACGCAGTAGGACAGGGAGCCAGAAGGAGGCGACGGAACAGGTGATCGAGGAGACTCTGCTCGAAGCGGAGGAGAAGATGGAGCGTGCGGTCGAGCACGCCAAGGAGGATCTGGGCGCGATCCGTACCGGTCGGGCCACTCCGGCCATGTTCTCCCGGATCGTGCTCGACTACTACGGAACCCCGACGCCGATCACCCAGATGGCGTCCGTCGCGGTGCCGGAGCCGCGAATGGCGATCATCAAGCCGTACGACATGTCGCAGCTCGCCGCGATGGAGAAGGCGATCCGGGACTCGGACCTGGGCGTGAACCCGAACAACGAGGGTAACCAGCTGCGGATCCTGCTGCCGCAGATGACCGAGGACCGTCGCCGGGACATGATCAAGGTGGCCCGGGGCAAGGGCGAGGACGCCAAGGTGGCGATCCGTAACGTCCGGCGCAAGGGCAAGGAAGAGCTGGACCGCATCGTCAAGGACGGCGAAGCCGGCGAGGACGATGGACGCCGTGCCGAGAAGGAGCTGGACGATCTGACCCACCGGTACGTCTCCAGCGTCGACGAACTGGTCAAGCACAAGGAAACCGAGCTGCTCGAGGTCTGATGTCCTATCCCGAGACCGCCGGCGGCGACCACCCGGATGCGCGAACTCGGGCGCGGCGCCCCGGTGCCGCGCCCGACTCGTCGGCACGCCAGGTGCGCAACGGCCATCCGGCGGTCGAGTGGACCGATCCGTACGGCAGGCCCGCCGGTCCGTACACCGGCACCGGCGAGCTACCGCACGCCGGACCGTACATCGGCACCGGGGTCGGCTACGTGGCCGACCACCGGTCCGGCGGCGGGTCGTTCAACGGTACGCAGACCGCCGGGCACGACGGCCCGCGCTCCGGTGGGCACGACAGGTGGCCGCCGGACCCGTCGTCCGGCCAGTGGCCGCCGAGTGAGCCGCCGCCACCTGGGCCGTGGTCCGACGAGCCGGTGCCGTTCGAGGACAGACCTGCCACCGAGGGGCCGGCGCCGTCCGACGGCGAGCCGGAGTCGGGATCGGCGGCCCGGCGACGGGCCGGGGTCCGACGTCGCCGGGCCGGTCGCTCGACGCCGACCCGTCAGCCACGGCCCGGTGCCGACGGTGTCGGCGAGCCCGCCCCGGCCGGCTCGACGGCTCAGCCGGCCACGCCTCCCGGCCCGGGTACACCGGAGCCGAGCCGGGCCGGGCGCAACCTTCCGGCGGCCATCGGTGTCGGGGTCGGCCTGGGAGCGCTGGTTCTCGCCTCGTTGTTCGTCTGGCGGCCTGCCTTCCTCGCGGTCGTCGTGGCCGCGGTCAGCCTCGGCACCTGGGAGATGACCCGGGCGGTACGCGGTAGCGGTGCCCGACCGCCCCTGCCGCCGTTGCTCGCCGGCGGCGTGCTGATGGCGGTGCTCGCCTGGCAGGTCGGGCCGGACGCGTTGGCCCTCGGGCTGCTGCTGACGATCCTGGCCATGCTGGTCTGGCGGCTCGGCGACGGACCACCGGGCTTCCAGCGGGACGCCGCCACGGCCACCCTGATCGCGGTCTACGTGCCGTTTCTCGGCGGGTTCGCCGGGTTGCTCGCCAGTCGTCCCGACGGCGATCTGCGGATCCTGGTCACGCTCGCGGCGGTGATCCTGTCCGACACCGGCGGGTACGCCGCCGGGGTGTTCTTCGGCCGGCACCGGATGGCCCCGACGATCAGCCCGAAGAAGTCCTGGGAGGGCTTCGCCGGTTCGGTGGCCGCCGCTGCCGCCGGTTCCGCCGTACTGCTCTATCTGCTGCTCGACGTGATGCCCCTGTGGGGTGCCCTGTTCGGGGTGGCGGTGTCGATCGCGGCGGTCCTGGGTGATCTCGGCGAATCGATGATCAAACGGGATCTCGGGGTCAAGGACATGAGCAACCTGTTGCCCGGACACGGCGGGTTGATGGACCGGCTGGACTCGATCCTGCTGGCACTGCCGGTCTCGTATCTCGTGTTGACCTTGATCGTGCCGGCCGGCTGACGAGCACCGCCGGCCCGATCGCCGGGCCGTCGCCGCGCTGGCTGAGGCGCCGAGTCCGGGTTCAACTGTCGGGGTGACCCGATCTGGGCCCCGGGGCGAGCCGATTTCGGTGGGATCGTGGGAGACTGGATCTGCCATGAGAAGTCTGCCGTTGACCCCGACCCGTCCGACGACCACCGCCACGCCCGCTGGTCGTCCGGCCCTGCCACCCCAGCACCTGGCTGATCTCGATCTCGCACAGCGGCAGACGTTGCTGGCCGGGCTCGGTCAACCGGCCTATCGGGCCCGGCAGGTCTCCACCCACTACTTCACCCGGCTGGTCCGTGATCCCGTTGCGATGACCGACCTGCCGGCGGCGGCCCGTGCGCCGATCACCGAACGCCTGCTGCCGACTCTGCTCACCGCCGTACGGCAGCGCAGCTGCGACGACGGGTCGACGCACAAGGCGCTGTGGCGGTTGCACGACGGCGCACTGGTGGAGAGCGTGCTGATGGGCTACCCGGACCGGGTCACCGCCTGCGTCTCCAGCCAGGCCGGCTGCGGTATGGCCTGCCCGTTCTGCGCGACCGGTCAGGCCGGGCTGACCCGTAACCTCTCCACCGCGGAGATCGTCGACCAGGTGGTCTTCCTCGCCGGGGTGGCCGCACGTGGCGGGGTCACCGGATCCCCGCCCCGCCTGTCGCACGTGGTGTTCATGGGCATGGGCGAGCCGCTGGCCAACTACGGCCGGGTGATCGCTGCGGTCCGCCGGCTCTGCGCGCCGGCGCCGGAGGGTCTCGGGCTGTCCCAGCGACACGTGACGGTCTCCACGGTCGGCCTGGTGCCGGCGATGCGCCGACTCGTCGGAGAAGACCTTTCGGTGACTCTTGCGCTGTCGTTGCACGCGCCCGATGATGATCTGCGCGACGAACTCGTGCCAGTCAACCAACGGTGGAAGGTCGCTGAAGTCCTCGACGCCGCGTGGGACTACGCGGACCGCACGGGCCGGCGGGTCTCCATCGAATACGCGATGATCCGGGATGTGAACGACCAGCCATGGCGGGCGGATCTGCTGGGCCGATTGCTGGCTGGTCGGATGGCCCATGTGAATCTCATTCCGCTCAATCCGACTCCCGGCAGTCGTTGGGATGCCAGCCCGAAGCCGGTCGAGCGGGAATTCGTCCGCCGGTTGCGGGCGGCCGGTGTCGCGGTCACCGTACGCGACACTCGGGGCAGGGAGATCGACGGTGCATGCGGGCAGCTCGCCGCCGCGCAGACGGCGACGTGAGCTACCGGTGATCAGCGAGTGAATCAGGAGACATAGTGGCGAGTCAGGGACAGCGCTTCCGGCGCAAGGCGCTTCGTCGGGGTTACAAGGTCGACGAAGTGGATGCCTTCCTCGACCGCGTCGAGGCCACACTCGCCGGCGAACCGGTCGGATCACCGGTTTCCGCACAGGAAGTGCACGACGTCGTATTCCGTGTCCGCTTCAACGGCTACGACGAATGGCAGGTCGACCTGCATCTGGACCGGGTCGAACGACAACTGGCCGAGTTGGAGGAGCGGCCTGCGGCGGCCCGTGGCTCCGGTGCTGCCGCCGTGCCGCCCGAGCGGCTGGCCCCACCGCCGCGCGAGGACCGGCCGGTCGCCGCGGCGGCCCCGGCCCTGCCGGCACGGCCGGTGCCCGCCCTGCCGGCTCCGCCACCGCACGACCCGTACGGTGGCGGCGGCTATCCGGAGCAGCCCGCCGCAGCCGGTTAC
This sequence comes from Solwaraspora sp. WMMA2056, assembly GCF_030345095.1. Classification (NCBI taxonomy): domain Bacteria; kingdom Bacillati; phylum Actinomycetota; class Actinomycetes; order Micromonosporales; family Micromonosporaceae; genus Solwaraspora; species Solwaraspora sp. WMMA2056. The sequence continues at coordinate 5,908,238 of NZ_CP128360.1, read as the reverse complement.
GGGCGCTACGACGACCCGCGTGGCGCCGGCGGTTACCCGCCGCCCGGTGGCGGCCCCGGCGGACCGCCGGCCACACCGGTTCCCGCTGGTCCGCACCGGGGCTTCGGGCCGGGCCCGGAAGGCCGGTTCGACGGGTTCGAACAGGGACGCCACGGCAAGGCCGACATGACGGCAGAGATCTACTTCCCGGACCGGCGGTCGGGTCCGGCCGGCCCGCCGACCGGTGGGCACCCGCAGCTCCCCGGGCCGATGCCGGGCCCTGGCGGGATGCCCGGCCCGGGCGGTCCGGGCCCGCGAGACGGTGGCCCCGGCCCGCGTGACGGCGGTTTCGGTCCGCGTGACGGCGGTTTCGGTCCGCGTGACGGCGGTTTCGGTCCGCGTGACGGTGGCCCCGGTCCACGTGACGGTGGTCCGGGGATGCCGGGGCCCGCAGGCGCGGGATTCGGTGGACATCCCGGTGCGGCCGGTCACCCGGGTGGCGGTGGCCACCACGCGACGGGCGGCTACCCCGGCGTCGGCGGGTACCCGGGCGGGCCGGGTCAGCCTGGTCTGGGCACCCCACCCGGTGGACCGCCGGCCGGCGGCGGCGGTGATCTGCAGCGGGTCGACCAGATCCGACGGACCTTCCAGGTGCGTAGGTTCGGCAGCGGCTACGACCCGATGCAGGTGGACCGGCTGTTCGAGGACATCCTGACCGCGATGGCGGGGCGTGGGCCGATGCCGGTGAACACCACGGACCTCGACACCATGCAGTTCGGCCTGGTGACGGGCGGCTACTTCGAGGCTGAGGTCGACGCGGCGCTCAAGGAGGTGCAGGACATCCTGCACCGGGGTCGCTGACCTGCCATCCGCCGGGCCCGGTCTGACCGGGCCCGGCGGTCAGCGCTGGCGGGGGACGGTCAACGCTGGCGGGGACGGGTCAGGACCGCAGACCGTTGCGCCGCAGCACGGTGTCGCCGACGACGATGGCGAGCAGTCCGACGGCCAGGGCGATCAGCCAGATGTCCTCCACCCGGCCGTCGTGGTTGCCGATCAGCATCGACAGCAGCGCCAACGCTGAGACGACGGCGCCGATGCGCCCCAGCTTTCGGTGGCCCGGCTTGTGCTGATCGGGCGAGGTCACCGGCTCGGTTCCGGCCACGGCTGGTCCTCCTTTACGAGCGGAACCCGCTCACTCGTTCGGAACCCGACCAGTCTGGCACGACCCCGCCCGGCGTACCGCCGCACCCCGCCCGGCATACCACCGCGCACCCCAGGTGAGGGCTTCGACCGTACGGCGATCCGGGCGTCGCCGACCGGTGCGCCGACGGACTCCGGTAGCGTTCGGGCGTACACCCATTTCTGTGACCGAGGGGGTCTGTGCGGTGCGAGTGACGGGTACCGGGCACGCCAGCATGCGGATCGACACGGCCGCGGGCAGCATCCTGTGCGACCCGTGGGTCAATCCGGCCTACTTCGCCTCGTGGTTCCCCTTCCCGGACAACTCCCAGCTCGACTGGGAGTCCCTCGGCCAGGTCGACTACCTGTACGTGTCCCACCTGCACCGGGACCACTTCGACGCGGCGCACCTCAAGCGCTTCGTCTCGAAGAAGGCGACCGTGCTGCTGCCGGAGTACCCGACCTCGGAGCTGGAGGACGAGCTGCGGGAGCTGGGCTTCACCAGCTTCCTGCGGACGAAGAGCAACGAGGTCGTCGAGCTCGACGGCGGGCTGAACATCATGATCCAGGCGCTGACCAGCCCCACCGACGGCCCGATCGGTGACTCGTCGCTCTGGGTCGAGCACGACGGCATCCGGCTGCTCAACCAGAACGACGCGCGCCCCACCGACCTGTCGACGTTCGCGGCCCTCGGCCACGTGCACGCCCACATGCTGCAGTTCTCCGGTGCCATCTGGTATCCGATGGTCTACGAGCTGCCGGCCGCCGCGAAGTCCGCGTTCGGCAAGCAGAAGCGGGAACGCCAGTTCGACCGGACCTGGCGCTACATCGACGACCTGAAGGCGTCGTACGTCTTTCCGATCGCCGGGCCGCCGTGCTTCCTCGACGACGAGCTGTGGCAGTTCAACGACATCCACGGCGACGAGGGCAACATCTTCCCCGACCAGCAGGTCTTCCTGACCGAGTATGCCAAGGTCGGCGGGACGAACGCGGTGGTGCTGCTGCCCGGTTCGGTCGCCGAGGTGACCGCCGACGACTGCCGGGCCACCCATCCGCAGCCGGTCGAGGAGTTCTTCGCCGGCAAGCAGGCCCACCTGGTCGAGATGCGTGAGCGCAAGCGGCCGGTCATCGAGGCCGAGAAGGCGTCCTGGCGCCACCCGGAGATCGACGTACTGGGCGAGATGAAGCGCCGCATCGAGCCGCTGCTGGAAGAGTCGGTCTACCTGGCCAAGGGCGTCGGCGGGCCGGTCCGGTTCGACCTGGTCGGCTACGACGGCGAGTCGGTCGAGTCGATCGTCGTCGACTTTCCCGGCAAGCAGGTCCGCCCGTACGCCGACGAGAAGGTCCGCTACCGGTTCCGTACCGAACGGGCGTTGGTGGAGCACCTGCTGCACATCGGTGAGGTGGACTGGGTCAACTCGCTCTTCCTCTCCTGCCGTTTCTCGGCGGCCCGCATCGGCCAGTACAACGAGTTCGTCTACGCGTTCTTCAAGTGCCTGTCCACGGAGCGGCTGCAGTACGCCGAGGGTTGGTACGCCGAGCAGCGCCCGGACGCCGAGGACATCAAGCTCGGCGACTGGATCGTGCAGCGGCGCTGTCCGCACCTGAAGGCCGACCTGACCCGGTTCGGCATCGTCGACGGCGACCAGCTCACCTGCCAGCTGCACGGCTGGCGCTTCGACCTGCCCAGCGGACGCTGCCTGACCAGCGTCGGGCACGAGGTCCGGGCCCGCCGTGCCGGCACCCCGGCACCCGAGGAGACGCCGGCCGACGCACCGGTGGGCCAACCGGCGGCGCAGGCCTGACCCGGCACGCGCAGGACTGACGCCGGCGCCAAGCGGGCCGGAGCCGGCCTCACCGCCCCAGGTCGGCGAGGATCCGTCGGGCCGCGTTGTGCCCGGCGGCACCGATCACACTGCCGGCCGGGTGGGTGCCGGCGCTGCCCGCGTACAGGCCGGGCAGCCCGGTGGCGTACGGCATCCGGTCGGTGAACGACACGGTGTTGTCGACGTGGTGGATGTGCCCGCCGGTGATGCCGAAGTGGGCCTCGATGCCGGGCGGGGCCAGCGGTACCGCGTCGGCGACCAGCGCGCTGGCGCCGGGGGCGTACCGGTCGCAGATCGCCAACAGTTGGTCCACGTACCCGGGTAGCTCGGTCGACCACGACGAACCCGCCGGCTGCCACGGCACAGACTGGACGAACAACGCCGAGGAGTGGTGCCCGGCGGGGTCGCGCAGCGACGGGTCGACGGTGGTGTGCAGGTACCACTCGATGGTCGGCTCGGCGGGCAGCCGGCCGGCCCGTACGTCGGCCCACATCGCCCGCAGCGCGGTCATCGGCGAGGTGCCCCCGCCGTCGGGCAGCAGCGACGCCGAGCCGGGCAGCAGGTGGATCGTGGCCCCGAACGGGCTCGGCGCGTGGGCGGGCAGGCAACTGAACCGGGGCAGGTCGCGCAGCGCCAGGTTGACCTTCAAGGTGCTGCCGGGGCGGCGGGTGGCCGCGATCCGGTCGGTCAGCTCCGCCGGCACGGCACCGTCGGGGGCCAGCTCCAGCAGCCGGTACGGGTCACAGGCGCCGAGCACCACCTCGGCGGTCACCGCCCGGCCGTCGCCGACGACGACCCCGTCGACGGCACCGTTGGTCACGGTGATCCCGGTGACCGGTGCGCCGGTGACGATCCGCGCCCCGGCGGCCCGTGCGGCGTCGGCGAAGGTCCGTGACACGGTGCCCATCCCACCGGCGGCGATCATCCAGGTGCCGTCGGCGCCGGGCAGCCGGCACATGTTGTGGACCAGGAAGTTGTGGCCGGTACCGGGGTCGTCCGGGCCGGCGGTCAGCCCGCTGAGCCCGTCGGTGACCGCGTACATGGCGACCAGCAGTTCGGAGCGGAACGCGAAGCGGGCCAGGTAGTCGGCGACCGAGCCGCGCACCAGGTCGACGAAGACCTGCCGCAGCGCCGGGCGGACGTAGCGGTCGGCGGTCTGCTCCACCGGCAGCGGCTCGGCCAGCCAGGCCGGCGCGAGGTCGTCGCGCAGCGCGGCCAGTTCGGCCTGCATCGCGTCGTCGGCGGCGACGTCGGCAGGGGAGAAGGTGGCGGCCATCTGCGCCCGGGTCGCGGCCCGGTCGGCGCCGAACAGCAGGTACGGCGACCCGGGCCCACCCGGGGTGGGCAGGAAGTAGTGCGGGTCGCGGCGCAGCACCGGGATGGTCACGTCGAGGGTGGCCAGCAGCTCCGGCGGCATCAGCCCGAGCAGGTACGACCCGGTGGAGTGCCGCAGCCCCGGCACCTTCGGGAACGGCTGCTCGGTGCGGGTCGCGCCGCCGACGACGTCGGCCGCCTCCAGCACCAGCACGTCCAGCCCGGCGCGGGACAGCAGGATCGCCGAGACCAGCCCGTTGTGCCCGGCCCCGACGACGACCACGTCGGCGTGGGCCGGTAGCGCGGTGTCGCCCGCCGGGCCGGACGCGCCCGCCGGAAGTTGTGACGTACCCATGTGTCGACCCTAGTCCCCGTGCGGCGTCCATGATGGGCCTGCGATAGTCGAGCCGTGTTCGCATGGTGGGGACGGACCGTGGTCCGGTTGCGGTGGGTGGTGCTGGCGGCGGCGGGGCTGCTGGTCGTCGTGGGCGCGACCTGGGGGCTCGGCCTGTTCGGCGCGGTCTCCGGTGGCGGGTTCGCCGACCCGGACGCCGAGTCGACCCGGGCCCAGGAGCGGATCGAGGCCGAACTGGGCAACCAGGCCGTCGACGTCCTGGTGCTCTACCGCAGCGACACCGCCACGGTCGACGATCCGGCGTTCCGGCAGGCGGTCACCGCGACCCTCGACGACCTGGCCGCGCATCCCGAGGTGACCAGCGTCACCAGCTTCTACGACACGCAGTCGCCGGCGCTGGTCGCCACCGACCGGCGGGCCACCTACGCGCTGGTGCAGCTCGCCGGCGCCGACGAGGACGCCAGGACCGCCGGGTACGACGAGATCCGGCCGCTGCTGGACGCACCCGGGCTGACCACGCAGGCCGGCGGCCCGGTGCCGTTCCTCGACCACGCCAACGAGCAGACCATCCGGGACATCACCCGGGCCGAGCTGATCGCCATGCCGATCCTGCTGGTGCTGCTGGTGCTCATCTTCGGTGGGTTGGTGGCGGCGTCGATGCCGCTGCTGGTCGGGGTGCTCGCCATTCTTGGCGCGTTCGTCGCGGTCCGGGCGTTGACCCTGGTCACCGAGGTGTCGGTGTTCGCGATCAACGTGATCACCCTGATCGGGCTGGGCATGGCGATCGACTACGCCCTGTTCGTGGTCAGCAGGTTCCGCGAGGAGCTGGCCGCCGGGCATCCGACCGAGGCGGCGCTGGTACGCACCGTGGCCACCGCCGGGCGTACCGTCGCGGTCTCCGGGCTGATCATCGGTACGTCGCTGGTCAGCCTGTTGATCTTCCCGCAGCCGTTCCTGACCGGGATCGGGTTCGGCGGGATGGCCGCCGTGCTGGTCGCCATGCTCGCCTCGGTGACCGCCCTGCCGGCCCTGTTGGCGGTGCTCGGCCCCCGGATCAACGCACTCGCCGTACCGCTGCCGTGGCGCCGCCGGCGCACCGACCCGGCGGCGACGGCGGGTCCGCGCGCGACGGCGGCCCCGGGTACGGCGGCTGACCCGGCCACCGTCGGAGCCTGGGCGCGGATCGCCCGCAGCGTGATGCGCCGCCCGGTGCGCTACGCCACCGTCGTGGTGGTCGGCCTGCTGCTGCTGGCCACCCCGTTCGCCCGGGCCGAGTTCGGCGGCTTCGACGAGCGGGTGCTGCCGGCCGGAGCCGAGTCCCGGGTGGTCGCCGAGACCCTCGCCGAGGACTTTCCCGAGGGCGCCAGCGTCGGCCCGGTCGAGGTGCTGGTCTCCGGCGCCGGGCCCGACGTGGCGCAGGCCTTCGCCGACGAGATCGCCACGCTGCCGGGCGCGACCGGGGCGCAGATCGCGGCGGTACGCGACGCCTCGGCGCTGATCCGGGTCAGCTACGTCGGCGAACCCACCGGCGACGACGCCGAGGAACTGGTCCGCGCCATCCGTGACCTGCCCCCGCCGGCCGGTGCCGAGGTGCTCGTCGGCGGCCGGACCGCCGCCGACATCGACATGCTCGACAGCCTCGGCCGCTACCTGCCGTGGATGGCGCTGCTGATGGCGACCGCCACCATGGTGCTGCTGTTCCTGGCGTTCGGGTCGGTGGTGCTGCCGGTCAAGGCGGTGCTGATGAACCTGGTGTCGATCGGTGCGTCGTTCGGCGTGGTGGTCTGGGTCTTCCAGGACGGGCACTTCGCCGACTGGCTCGGGTTCACCCCGACCGGGTTCATCGACCCGACCAACCCGATTCTGATGCTCGCCGTGCTGTTCGGGCTGGCCACCGACTACGAGGTGTTCCTGCTGTCGCGGGTGCGCGAGGAGTGGGACCGCACCGGCGACAACACCGCGTCGGTCGCCGCCGGCCTGCAGCACACCGGGCGGATCATCACCGCCGCCGCGCTGCTGCTGATCGTGGTCGTCGCCGGCTTCGCCACCGGCGGCATCTCGTTCATCAAGCTGATCGGCGTCGGGATGATCGTGGCGATCGTCGTGGACGCGACCCTGGTCCGGGTGTTGCTGGTGCCGGCGACGATGCGGCTGCTGGGGCGGTGGAACTGGTGGGCGCCGGGTCCGCTGGGCCGGCTGTACCGTCGTTTCGGTCTGCACGAGACCCCGGCGCAGCCGCAGCTGGTGTCGGTGGGCCCGACGGGTGGCGGCGGCGACGCCAGCGGCTGAACGCCAGCGTCGCGGAGTAGCCGGCCAGCACGATCACGTGCAGCAGGTAGAGCCAGAGCAGCACCGCGACCGCCGCCCCGACCTGCTCGAGCCCGCCGAACGGCAGACCCAGGTCCAGCGGAAGCGAGCAGAACAGGATGAAGCCGTGCAGGAAGCCGGAGAGGTTGGCGGCGGTGAACGACCCGACCGCGACGGTGGCCAACCAGTCCGGCTTGCCGGGGCCGACGATCCGGAACACCCAGACCAGCACCGGGCTCAGCCCCAGCCAGACGGCCAGGAACGACACGATCACGCCGAGCGCGCCCGCCCAGCCGCCCCGGGCGAACAGCTCGGCGGCCGACGGCAGCGCCAGCAGCACCAGCAGCATCAGCGCCGGTGCGGCACCGAGCAACGGCAGCAGCAGGATTCGCCCGCGCCAGCCGACCAGGGCACCGGCCGGCTCCGGCGGCGGCGCCACCGACACGAATGCCCGGCGCAGCCCCTCGCCGTACAGCGAGGCGGGTAGCAGGGCGGCCAACGCCAGTGCCGGGGTCAGGTGCAGTCCGGCGTCGATCAGCGCGGCGGCGGCCCGGTCGGCACCGATCTGACCGGGCAGGGTGGCGATCGCCGGGTCGGTGAGTCGGCGGACCCGCCCCGCCCCGGCGAACAGTCCGGTCAGCCAGATCGCCAGCAGCGCCACCGGCACCACCGCGATCGCCCCGAAGAAGGTGATCGAGGCGGCGTGCAGAGACAGGTCCCGCCCGCGCAGCGGCCGGAACGCAGCCCGGATCATCCGGCGACCTCTGCTGACCATGGGCCCTAGCTTTCCCCACCGGGGCAACCGTCACTCCCGTGACCAGATGCGGGCCCGGTCACGTCGACCGTCGGGTTGGTGACATGGCCCGGTGTCCCGCCGTGGCGGGCCGGCACGGTTACGCTGGTCGGTGCATCATGTCCCGCGGGAAGGGGTGAGCCCGATGGCGCTGCCGGCGTTCGCGAGCGATCCGGAGCCACCGCGCGAGCCGTCGTTCGACGTACTCGGGGATTTCGACGAGCCGTGGACCGCGCAGCTCGCCCTTGACCTGTTGCCGGAGACCAATGGTCCCAAGGTCGAGGTCCTCAGCGGGAGCGTGATCGTGACACCACATGCCGGGTACGACCATCAGACGATCGAGCTGGATCTGGCGTACCTGTTGAAGCAGGCAGCGCGTCGGGCCAAGCTCTGGCTCTATCACGAAGTGAACATCGTTTCGGGCGACGACCTGTTCATTCCGGACATCGCGGTGCTCCGCACATCCGGGAGCGGGCAGGTATCCATGCGTATCTCGGAGGCGGTGCTGCTCGGCGAGATCGTTTCCAAGAGCAACCGGCGCAAGGACGTGATCGACCGGCCCCGGCAGTACGCCGCAGCCGGGGTTCCGTGGTTCCTGCGCGTCGACCTCCGCAACCGGGTGCCGGCGTTGGCGTTGCACGAGCTGAGCGACGGGGAGTACCGCCCGGTGGCGGCGGCCGCCGCCGGCACCCTGTTCGTGATGAAGGAGCCGTTCGAGTTCTCGATCGACCCGGCGGAGCTGTTGGACGAGGCTGCGACAGAATGAGGCGGTGACAGCCTCCCCGCGAGACATCGTCCTGCTCGGTTCGACCGGTTCGATCGGCACCCAGGCGGTCGACATCGTCACCCGCAACCCGGACCGGTTCCGCATCGTCGGCCTCGGCGCGGGCGGCGGCAACGTCGAGTTGCTGGCGGAGCAGGCGCTGCGGCTGCAGGTCGACGTGGTCGCGGTGGCCCGCGCCTCGGCGGCCCAGGACCTGCAGCTCGCCTTCTACGCCGAGGCGTCCCGGCAGGGCTACCCGACCGGCGGGTTCAAGATCCCGAAGATCCTGGCCGGCCCGGCGGCGATGGCCGAGCTCGCCGAGTGGCCGTGTGACGTGGTGCTCAACGGGGTCGACGGCTCCCGGGGGCTGGCGCCGACCCTGGCCGCCCTGCGGGCCGGCCGGACCCTGGCGCTGGCCAACAAGGAGTCGCTGATCGCCGGCGGGCCGATCGTGCGGGCCGCGGTGCAGCGCCCGGACCAGATCGTGCCGGTCGACTCCGAACACTCGGCACTTGCCCAGTGTCTGCGCTCCGGTACGGCGGCCGAGGTGGACCGGCTGGTGGTGACCGCCAGCGGTGGCCCGTTCCGGGGCCGGCCCCGCGCCGAGCTGACCGAGGTGACTCCGGCCCAGGCGCTGGCCCACCCGACGTGGAACATGGGACCGGTCATCACGATCAACTCGGCGACCCTGGTCAACAAGGGGCTGGAGATCATCGAGGCGCACGAACTGTTCGGTGTTCCGTACCCTCGTATCGAGGTCGTGGTCCATCCGCAGTCGGTGATCCACTCGATGGTGGAGTTCGTGGACGGCTCGACGATCGCCCAGGCCAGCCTGCCGGACATGCGGTTGCCGATCGCGCTCGCCCTGGGCTGGCCGGCCCGGGTGCCGGCCGCCGCCGCGCCGGTGGACTGGACCCGCGCGCACACCTGGGAGTTCGCCCCGCTGGACGAGGCGACCTTCCCGGCGGTGGCGTTGGCCAAGCAGGCCGGGGCGGCCGGTCGGTGCCGCCCGGCGGTGTACAACGCGGCGAACGAGGAGTGTGTGGCGGCGTTCGTCGCCGGCAGGCTACCGTTCCTCGGCATCGTCGACACGGTGGACCGGGTGCTGCAGTCGGCACCGGACTTCGACGAACCGGGTACGGTCGAGGATGTGCTCGCTGCGGAATCCTGGGCGCGGGCCCGGGCGCAGGAGTTCATCGGTGCGTCGGCGGAGGGAGCTTGATGGCGTACCTGCTCGGGGTGGTTCTCTTCGCCCTCGCGATTCTCATCTCGGTGAGCCTGCACGAGGCCGGTCACATGGTGACGGCCAAGAAGTTCGGGATGAAGGTCACCCGCTACTTCGTCGGCTTCGGCCCGACCATCTGGTCGTTCCGGCGCGGCGAGACCGAGTACGGCCTCAAGGCCATCCCGCTCGGCGGCTTCTGCAAGATCGTCGGGATGACGCCGCAGGACGACGACGTCGCACCCGGCGACGAGTCTCGGGTGATGTGGCGGTACCCGGTGTGGAAACGCACCATCGTGATGTCCGCCGGGTCGGTGACGCACTTCGGCCTGGCGATCGTCGCACTCTGGCTGGCGGCGGTCTTCATGGGCCTGCCGAACCCGGACTTCCCGTCGAGCGAGGAGCAGGCCCGGCAGGAGCCGGCCGTCGTCGCGGTGACCGACTGCGTCGTCGTCGAGTACGTCTCCCGGGCCTGCGAGGCGACCGACCCGGCGAGTCCGGCGGCGCAGGCCGGCCTGCGTGACGGGGACCGGATCCTCGCCGTCGACGGCGCCCCGGTCGACACCTGGGGCGACATGCTGGAGGTGGTCCGGGGCGCCGAGCCCGGGGCCGCGACCGTCACCTACGAACGCGACGGGGTGACCGACACCGTCGAGGCGCAGCTCGCGGCGGTGCAGCGGCCCGAGCTGGGCAGCGAGGACGGGCCGCTGAGCACGGTGGCGGCGCTCGGCGTCGGGCTGCGGATCGAGAAGCCCGGCATGGTGACGTACGGGCCGATCGAGGCGTTCGGGGCGACCGGCGACTACCTGCGGCAGATGGCGATCGGCACCGTCGAGGCGATGATGCGGATCCCGGAGAAGATCCCGGCGCTGTGGGCGTCGATCACCGGCGCGGAACGCGACATCGACACCCCGATCAGCGTGGTCGGTGCCAGCCGGCTCGGCGGCGAGGCGGTGGCCAACGACGCGTGGGAGCTGTTCGTCCTGCTGTTCATCTCGTTGAACTTCTTCGTCGGGGTGTTCAACCTGCTGCCGCTGCTGCCGTTGGACGGCGGGCACATCGCGATCGCCTGGTTCGAGAAGATCCGATCCTGGGTGTACGCGGTCTTCGGCCGCCCCGATCCCGGTCGGGTCGACTACTTCAAGCTGATGCCACTCACGTACGCGGTCCTGCTGATCGGTGGCGCGTTCACGCTGCTGACCATCACCGCGGACGTGGTCAACCCGATCACGCTGTTCTCGAGGTGAGTTGAAAGTGACCGCTGTCAGTCTGGGCATTCCCGCGGTGCCGCCGCCGCCGCTGGCGCCACGTCGGGTCAGCCGGCAGATCATGGTCGGTGCGGTGCCGGTCGGTGGCGGTGCGCCGGTCTCCGTACAGTCGATGACCACCACGTTGACGTCGGACGTCAACGCCACGTTGCAGCAGATCGCGGAGTTGACCGCGTCGGGCTGCCAGATCGTGCGGGTCGCCGTACCGTCGCAGGACGACGCCGACGCGTTGCCGACGATCGCCCGCAAGTCGCAGATCCCGGTGATCGCCGACATCCACTTCCAGCCCAAGTACGTCTTCGCCGCGATCGACGCGGGCTGCGCGGCGGTGCGGGTCAACCCGGGCAACATCCGGCAGTTCGACGACAAGGTGGCGGAGATCGCCAAGGCGGCGTCGGCGGCCGGTACGCCGATCCGGATCGGCGTCAACGCCGGTTCGCTGGACAAGCGGCTGCTGGCCAAGTACGGCAAGGCGACAGCCGAGGCGCTGGTCGAGTCGGCCCTGTGGGAGTGTTCGCTCTTCGAGGAGCACGGCTTCCGTGACATCAAGATCTCGGTCAAGCACAACGACCCGGTGGTGATGATCCGGGCGTACCGGCTGCTGGCGCAGCAGTGCGACTACCCGCTGCACCTCGGGGTGACCGAGGCCGGGCCGGCGTTCCAGGGCACGGTCAAGTCGGCGGTGGCGTTCGGTGCGCTGCTGGCCGAGGGGATCGGCGACACGATCCGGGTGTCGCTGTCCGCGCCGCCGGTGGAGGAGATCAAGGTCGGTACGGCGATCCTGGAGTCGCTCGGGCTGCGGGAACGGGGTCTGGAGATCGTTTCCTGCCCGTCCTGCGGGCGGGCCCAGGTGGACGTCTACACCCTGGCCGACCAGGTGACGGCAGCGCTGGAGGGGTTCCCGGCGCCGCTGCGGGTCGCGGTGATGGGGTGTGTGGTCAACGGTCCGGGTGAGGCGCGCGAGGCCGATCTGGGGGTGGCGTCGGGCAACGGCAAGGGCCAGATCTTCGTCAAGGGCGAAGTGATCAAGACGGTGCCGGAGTCGCAGATCGTGGAGACCCTGGTCGAGGAGGCGCTGCGGCTGGCCGACGCGATGGGTGCCGAGCTGCCGGAGGAGATGCGCGAGCTGGTGTCCGGGCCGACGGTCACGGTGCACTGACGTCGTTCCGCTCGGCTGCGGGGTGGTCCCGCCGGAGGATGGTGATCCTCCGGCGGGATCTTTCGTTGTGCGGTCGCTTCATACTGATCGTCAGCCGTCTACATAGGCAGACGACGATTGACAAAGTTTAGAATCCCGACTTAGTCTGCGGCCACTTCGCTGGCGTCGGCTGCCCGCAGTGACCGCCGGTGCCCGTCCTTCCTGCCTGCCCGCAGGCCCCCCACGGCGAGGAGCGACATGAATCGACAAGCAACGACGGCGCGCGGCAGGCGGTGGCGCGCCGGCCTGGTGGCCGGCGGCGTGACCGCGGCACTGGTCGGCGGCAGCATCGCTATCGCGGCCAGCGCCCACGCGGCGACCGGCTGCCGCGTGGTGTACTCGGCACCGTCGCAGTGGCCCGGCGGCTTCACCGCCAACGTGGCCGTCACCAACCTCGGCGACCCGATCAACGGCTGGCGGCTGACCTGGACCTTCCCGGCCGGCCAGCAGGTGACCCAGGCGTGGAACGCCACCGTCACCAGTTCCGGCAGCCAGGTCACCGCCACCAACGTCAGCTACAACGCCAACCTCGGCACCAACGCGACCGTCTCGTTCGGTTTCAACGGTTCCTGGACCGGCAGCAACACCGCGCCGACCTCGTTCGCTCTCAACGGGGTCACCTGCACCGGCAGCGTCGGCCCGACGACCCCACCGCCACCCACCACCGCACCACCCACCACGGCACCGCCCACCACCGCGCCGCCGTCACCGACCCCGACCGTCACCCCCCGTCCACCGGGCGACCCGCAGGCGGTCGTCAACGACATGCAGCCCGGCTGGAACCTCGGCAACACGCTGGACGCCACCGGTGACAACCTCGCCGGCAGCGGCGAGACGTCCTGGGGCAACCCGCTGGTCACCCAGGCGCTGATCCGCAACATCAAGGCTCAGGGATTCAAGAGCATCCGGATCCCGACGACCTGGACCCACCACCATGGTGCCGCCCCCAACTACACGATCGACGCCACCCGGCTGGCCCGGGTCAAGCAGGTCGTCGACTGGGCGCTCGCCGAGGACCTGTACGTGATGATCAACCTGCACCACGACTCGTGGCAGTGGATCCACACGATGCCGAGCAACCGCAGCACCGTACTCGCCCGCTACTCGGCACTGTGGACCCAGCTGGCCACCACGTTCCGGGACTCGTCCCCCAAACTGCACTTCGAAAGCGTCAACGAGCCGCAGTTCGCCAACAGCTCCGGGGACGCCCAGAACGCCCAACTGCTGGACGAGCTGAACCGGACGTTCCACCGGATCGTCCGAGGCTCCGGCGGCAACAACGCCACCCGGCTGCTCATCCTGCCGACCCTGCACACCTCGTCGGACCAGGCCCGGCTGGACGAGCTGGCCAGCACCTTCACCGCGCTGGGCGACCGCAACCTGATCGCCACCGTGCACTACTACGGGTACTGGCCGTTCAGCGTGAACGTCGCCGGCGGGTACCGCTTCGACGCCACCGCCCAGCAGGACGTGATCGACTCGCTCAACCGGGTGCAGAACACCTTCGTCTCCCGGGGCATCCCGGTCGTCATCGGCGAGTTCGGACTGCTCGGCTTCGACCGGCACACCGGCACCATCCAACAGGGTGAGAAACTCAAGTTCTTCGAGTTCTTCGGCTACCACACCCGGACCCGCAACATCGCCACCCAGCTCTGGGACAACGGTCAGCACCTGGGCCGCACCAGCTTCCAGTGGAGCGATCCGGAGCTGATCGCCCAGATCAAGTCCGCCTGGACCACCCGGTCGGGCACCGCCGCCAGCGACATGGTCTTCGTACCGCGTACCGGCGCCGTCACGGCGAAGAGCCTGACGCTCAACCTCAACGGGCTGAACTTCCAGTCGCTGCGCCAGGGCAGCACCAACCTGGTACAGGGGACCGACTACACGGTCAGCGGCAACCAGCTGACATTGACCGCGGCGGCGCTGACCCGGCTGGTCGGCAACCGGGCGTACGGGGTGAACGCGACCCTGCACGCGCACTTCTCCGCCGGCGTCCCCTGGCGGATCGACATCCTCTCGAACGACCGGCCGGTGCTGCAGAACGCGACCGGCACCACATCGGCGTTCAGCATCCCGACCGCCTTCAACGGCGATCAGTTGGCCACGATGGAGGCGCGGTACGCCGACGGATCCAACGCCGGCCCGCACAACTGGACGTCGTACAAGGAGTTCGACGTCACGTTCGCGCCGAACTACAGCGCCAACAACATCTCGTTGACCTCGACCTTCTTCGCCGAGGTCAACGACAACGCCCCGGTCACGCTCACCTTCCACTTCTGGAGCGGGGCGACGGTCACCTACACGGTGCGCCGTAGCGGCTCATCGGTGACCGGCACCGTCGGATAGCCCGTACGGTTCATGGTGGGTGTCGCCGGCGCGCTCGGCGGCACCCACTGTGGCCTGCGGCGTCAGCAGCAGTCCGGACCGCAGCAGTCCGGCTCGCACGCGCAGCGCGTGGTCGGCTCCAACATCATCGTCACCTCCTCTCCTGGTCGTCCGGTGGGCACCACCGGCCCGGCTCCGGCGGCGGGCAGCCGGCCGCCGGCAGGGCGGCGGCCATCGCCGCCATCTCGGCCCGTAGCGCGGTCAGCCGGGCCAGTTCCGCGTCGACCTCGGCCATCCGACGGCGCAGCAACTGCTCGGCCGGTTCACACGGGCAGACCCCGGTGTCCCGGACGGCGAGCAGGTCGGCGATCTCCCGGAGCCGCAGCCCGAGCCGCTGGCAGCCCTGGATGAACCGCAGCCGGTCGAGCGCGTCCGCGCCGTAGCGTCGGTAGCCGGCGGCTGACCGGGGCGCGGGTGGCAGCAGCCCGGCCCGCTCGTAGTAGCGGATGGTGTCCGGTGCCACCCCGGCCGCCGCGGCCAGTTCGGCGACCCGCATCCCGGTACCGGGATAGGTGCCCATGTCGACGACGGTAGACCTTGGAGTGCACTCCAAGGTCAAGCCCTGGTGCGCCGGCGGCACCCGCTCAGCCGGCGATCGCGGCACACCCGCGCCACCCGTCGGCGGCCGCCACCGCTCAGCCGACGAATTCGGGCTGGCGGGTCCGCGGATCGCCCAGGCGAACGAACTCGACCGTCGCCGACGCCAGGCCGAACGCGGTGAGGGTCGTCAGCGCCCAGAACGGGGACAGCCACGCGGTCGGCACCGCCAGCGGTACGACGGCGGCGGCGCTCACCACCCGGTACCAGCTCACGACGCGCCAGAGCCGCCACCAGTACACCTGGTTGATCAGCAGGTAGAACGCCGCCCCCCAGTAGATGGCGTAGTGCCCGTACCGGATCGCGGTGTCGTCGTGGTCGCCGACGATCTGGTGCAGGCCGTACGCGACCATGATGATGCCGGCGATCATCGGCAGATGCAGGTAGGTGAAGGCGTCTCGGGCGAGTTTCGCCCGGTCGACGCCGGTCCTGGCCTCCAGGGCCAGCCGGGCCGAGTCGATGGTAGGGAAGTAGGACCACCAGAGCAGGACCAGGATGACTGCGGCGATCCCGGCGACCAGGATCACGCCGCCCGAGATCGAGCGCTCGCCGACCGCCAGACCGACTGAGATCACCGCCTGGCCGAACGCGATCAACGTGATCAGCGCGTACCGGTCGACCCAGTGCCGGGTGGAGCGGGGCCGCCAGCTGTGGACCCCGGTGGGGTAGCTGCCGACGAACTGGACGGTGATCGCCGCGACCCACAGCACGGTGACGGCGGGCGTTCCCGCGACAGGGCCCGGCGTCGCCAGCTCCACGACGGCGTAGCCGGCGAGCAGCAGCAGTGCGACGCTGGACGGTACGGCGGCCTGCCGGCCCAGGTCGCGCAGCGTCGGATCGGTCTGCGACGCCTGCCACAACAGGATGGCCTGCATCACCTGGCCGGCGAGATAGCAGAACACGATGATCAGCAGTCCGGGCAGGCCGCCGGCGGCCGGGTCGAACGCCTGCGGGGCGGCGATCCCGATCAGCAGGACCGCCGTGGCCATCCCGACGGTGCTCAACCGGACCAGGGTGGTCTCGGTGCGCACCGCGTTGGCCAGCCAGGAGTACGACGTCCAGGCCCACCACAGCATCGCGAGCAGGGTGAGCCCCCGGACGATGCCCCACCCCGAGGTCTGCCGGGTCATCAACACGGTGACCTGGAGGAACGCGAAGACGAAGACCAGGTCGAGGAAGAGTTCCCGGGGGACCACGCCGTGCAGCCGGGACGCCCCGGACTCGACCATGTGGTGCAGTTGGGTGTGCCGGCTGTGGAACACGGTGCGGTCGGCGAGGATCATCGCGACGAGGCCGGCGGCCAGCAGGGCCAGGGCACCCAGCACCGACAGCCGGGTGGCCAGGGGGAGCAGACAGAGCAGCAGCCCGATGCCGAGCAGTGGGCTGCGACCGAACAGCCGACCGGTCCGCCATTCGAAGCCGACGAGGGCGGCGAGGTAGATCAGTACCCCGCCGTAGACGATCAGGACGTGCGTCGGCCCCCATGCCGCGCCGGAGGCTCCGGAGGTCGCGGCGACCGCCTGCTTGAGGCCGAGCGCCAGCACGATCAACCCGGCGATCATCGGCAGGTGCATCCCGCTGTAGGCGTCCCGGGCCATCCGGGTCTGGTCGACGACGGACAGGCGGGCCAGGGCGTGCTCGGCGAGGATCTTGGCGAGGTCGAAGTAGCTCCACCACAGCAGGGTGACGATCAACATCCCCAGCCCGGCGGCGGCGATCAACGACCAGGTGACCGGGATCGCCGTGCCCGGCCCGCCACCGGTGCCGATCGAGATGATCGTCTCGCCGAGGGCGACCAGGACCACCAGGGCGTGCCGTTCGGCGAGGTGCCACGGCGAGACCATCTGCCAGCTGCCCCGTCCGACGGCTGCCAGGATCATGAAGTCCATGGCGAGCGCGGTCGCGAACAGCCCGATCCGCGCCAGTTCCGGGTCGATCGCCGCCGGCAGCAGGTCCATCAGCCACCGCGGCAGCAGCGCGGCGGTGAGCAGCACCGGCGCCGAGGCGGCGAGGGTCGCCCAGGCGATGGCCGCCGGCCGCCGGCCGGGTGGGCCTTCGTGCCAGCGCGACCGGGTGAGGATCGCCAGGACGCTGGTCCGGACCGCGAGGTAGCCGAGCACCACGACCAGCGGACCAGCCAGGCTGCCAGGCCGGTCGACGAACGACTCGGGGACCGCGACCGCGACGATCAGCAGTACGGCGGCGATCCCGGCCATCATCGGTGGCACCCCACCACGGTCGACGTGCACGACGTTGCCGAGCCAGACGCAGGCGGTCCAGCAGTGCCACAGCAGCAGGACGACCAGGATGCCCCGGATGGTGCCGAGGAGTGCGGTGTCGGCCGCCATCAGGCTGGTGATCTCGAGGAAGGCGAAGACGAAGAGTACGTCGACGAAGAGTTCCATCCAGCTGACGTCGCCGGTCACCCGCGCGTCGCGCCGCACCAGGCGCAGGCCGCCGGCGGTCGGGTGCGGATGCGGGGTCTCGTCGTGCACGCGTCAACTCTGGCAACCACCACCCGCACCGGGTGGTGGATTGGCGGATTCCCGGCCACCACCGGCCGGCGACCGCGCGTGGGAACGGGCCGGCCGGCGGCCGGCGACGTCGTTGTCGCCGACCGCCGGCCGGTGCCGGTCGGTGGGGTGGGAGTGGGTCAGGTGGCGTCGCCGGTGCTGCTGGCGGCCACCGTACGGCGCGTGCCGGGGTAGCGGATGCTCTCCACCATCTCGGAGATCTCCGCTGGCGGCGGTGCCGTCATCTTCGACACGACGATCGTGACGATGAAGTTGACGATGGCACCGATGGTGC
This sequence comes from Solwaraspora sp. WMMA2056, assembly GCF_030345095.1. Taxonomy (NCBI): domain Bacteria; kingdom Bacillati; phylum Actinomycetota; class Actinomycetes; order Micromonosporales; family Micromonosporaceae; genus Solwaraspora; species Solwaraspora sp. WMMA2056. The sequence goes on along the minus strand of NZ_CP128360.1, from coordinate 5,890,244 downwards.
CGATCGCCTCCGGGCTGATGTCGAAGATGTGCGCGTGTGCCGAGGTACCGAACACCTCCAACGTGTAGATCATGTACGCGGCGGTGAACACCAGACCGGCGACCATGCCGGAGGCGGCGCCGGTGGCGTTGCACCGTTTCCAGAAGATGCCGAGCACGATGACCGGGAAGAAGCTCGCGGCGGCCAGGCCGAACGCGAACGCGACCACCTGGGCGACGAACGCCGGCGGGTTGATGCCGGCGTACACCGCGATCAGCACCGCCAGGCCCATGGCGATCCGGCCGGCGAGCAGCCGCTGAGCGTCGGTGGAGTCCCGCTTGACCCGCCGGAAGTACAGGTCGTGCGAGAACGACGACGAGATGACCAGCAGCAGACCGGCGGCCGTGGACATGGCGGCCGCCATGCCGCCGGCCGCGACCAGACCGACGATCGGTGCCGGCAGACCGGCGATCTCGGGGCTGGCCAGCACCAGGATGTCGTTGTTGACGATCAGGTCGGCCCCGGAGGCGGGGTTGTTGCTGACCGATCCGATGGTCTGCACGCCGTCGCCGAACGTGACGAGCCCGGTCGCCGCCCAGTTGTTGACCCAGGCCGGCAGCGCGTCGACCGCCACACCGTTCACCGACTGCAGCAGGTTCAGCTTGGTGAACGCGCCCACCGCCGGGGCGGTGGTGTAGAGCAGGGCGATGAAGAACAGCGCCCAGAACGCCGAGTAGCGGGCGCCCCGGACCGTCTTGGTGGTGTAGAACCGGACGATCACGTGCGGCAGGCCGGCGGTGCCGATCATCAGCGACATCGTCACCAGGAAGACGTCGATCTGCGGCCGCGCCGAGAACGCCTCGGTGAACTGGGTCAGCCCCATCTGCACGCTGAGGGCGTTGAGTTCGTCGAGGATCTGCCCGAACGACACCTGCGGAATCGGCAGCCCGGTCATCTGCTGCGCCACCGCGAACGCCGGGATCAGGTACGCGATGATGAGCACCGTGTACTGCGACACCTGGGTCCAGGTGATGCCCTTCATGCCGCCGAGCACCGCGTACGCGAAGATCACCAGCGCCGCGACGATGACGCCACCGGTGATGTCCAGGCCGAGGAACCGGCTGAAGACGATGCCGCCACCGCGCATCTGACCGACGACGTAGGTGAAGGAAATGATGAGCGCGGCGACCGCCGCGATCGTCCGTACGGTTTCCGAGTAACGGTCACCGACGAATTCCGGCACGGTGAACTTGCCCCACTTACGCAGGTACGGGGCGATCAGCAGGGCCAGCAGTACGTAACCGCCGGTCCAGCCCATCAGGTAGATCGAGCCGTCGGAGCCGAGGAAGGCGATCAGGCCGGCCATCGAAATGAACGACGCGGCCGACATCCAGTCGGCGGCGACGGCGGCACCGTTGGCGACGGTGGGGATGCCCTGACCGGCGACGTAGAAGCCGGTGGTCTCCTTCACCCGGCTGCGCCAGGCGATGCCCAGGTAGACGGCGAACGTGCCGACGATGAAGACGAGGGTCCAGGTTTGGATGTTGCTCACTTCTGGCTCCCTTCCGCCGCACGCTCACTGACGCCGAACTCGTCGTCGAGGCGGTCCATCATCTTGGCGTAGACCAGGATGAGGATCACGAACGTGTAGATCGAGCCCTGCTGGGCGAACCAGAAGCCCAGCGGGAAGCCGAAAATTTCGATGTTGTTCAGCGGCTGGATCAGCAGAATGCCGAAGACGAACGACACGACGAACCAGATGGCGAGCAGGATCACCATCAGTCGCAGATTCCGGCGCCAGTACTGCTGCCGCCAACCGTTGTCCGGTGGCGTGGTTGGCGGTGGCGAATCCTCGCCACCCGCACTGCTATCGGGGGTTACCTCGGTCACTGTGGGGCCTCCTAGTCGTCATGGGAACGGCAGGTCCGGTGACGGGCCGCGCCGTGACGACTCCGTTCGGTCGCCCCGGCGTGGCGGTGCCGCTGGCCGTACCGCCCGTGCCGCGCGGCGTACTGCCCGGCGGCTTGTGCGGTCGGTCACACCCTTAATCTGGGAAGAGAACGTGACGCGGCGAGCTCAGGCAAGAGTTGATCTGCTTGACGCCGGGTTGGGGCGCTGAACGGTCCGCCGTGGTCCGCGAGCGGTCGGCGACGGTGGGCTGACGGTCGGTTCCCGCCTCTTTTGTGCGTTTTCGTGGCGATCGTCGTGCCGCCCAGCGGACCGGTCTGACCACTCACCGATTGACGACTAGGTCACCGACCGCGCCGGGACCTAGCATCCGGACATGGCTGACACCGCAACCACCGCCGCACCCACCCGTCGGCGTGTCCTGCACGCCGGCAGCCTCGGCATGATCGTCGGCGGGCTGCTGGCGCTGGTCGGCTCGCTGCTGCCCTGGGTCATCACCCCGTTCGGCTCCCTGTCCGGCGCCGCCGGCCCTGGCCTGTGGACCCTGTGTGCCGGCTTCATCGCCATCGCGGGTGCGCTGCTGCCGTACCGCAAGGTCGCCATCGCGCACAGCCTGCTGCCCGGCCTGGCGGTTGCGGTCATCGTCGGCTGGCAGGTGGCGCGGCTGATCTACCTCAGCTCGATCACCGACAGCTGGGGGCAGCTGATGCCCGGCATCGGCATGGTGATGGCCGCCGGCGGCGCGGTCGTGCTGCTGCGTACCGGGATCCGACTGGTCTCGATCCGATAGCCGCGGTCCTCGCTCGACCCGGCGGCGGTCCCGGCCCGGCCCGGTAGCGCACCGGCCCGACCAAACGCACGGTTTTCGTAGGTGATCCGCCGCTGGAAGACTGACGCCCGTGACCTACCCCAACCCGTACCAGTCAGGGCCGCAGCAGCCTCAGCACCCCGTGCCCACCTCGGGCCAGCCGTACCAGCAGGGCGGGTACCACCCCGCCCCCGGTCCCGGGGTGGCGGTGCCGAAGTCCGCCGGCGCGGCCGTCGCCCTGGAACTCGTGCCCGGCCTGTTCGGCATCTTCGGCATCGGCAACATCTACGCCGGCCGGATCCCCACCGGCATCGTGCTGATGGTGTCGTTCTGGGTGCTGTTCTGGATCAACGTACTGCTGACCTTCATCTTCATCGGCTGGCTGACCCTGCCGGCGACCTGGGTGGCGTACCTGATCGCCGGCCCGATCCTGGCGTTGCGCGCCACCGAGAAGCACAACTCCCGGCTGGCCGCCGGGTACCGCTGAAGCGTCGAGCGGACCCGGGGCGGCGCCGTCGGATCGGATGATCCGACGATGACACCCCGGGCCGCCCGCCTCACTGGTTCGGCGCTGTCTCCGTCGCCGGCTGGAGCGGGCAACCCCGCACCGTGTACGCGACCAGGCCGGTCACCGACAGCACGAGGGCGCAGACCGTCGCGGCGGTGCTGTCGCCCGGCTGGATCAGCCAGGCCCCGAGCTGCATCCGCAGCTGCTCACTCGGCCCCATCCAGGGCATGATCGCGACCAGGGTCCAGGTCAACGGCGCGATCCAGGACAGCGCGGCACCGAGCAGCACGGCGCCGAGCGCGGTCAACCCGAGCAGCCCGGCCGTGTTGCGCACCACCACACCCAGCGGCTCGTACCGAACATCGGTCACCGTGGTGACCAGCAGCAGGGCGACGACCGCGACGACGGTCAGCAGCAGGTGAACAGCCCGGCGGGCCGGCCAGCGGGCCGAGGCCGAGTGGTCCAGGGCGTCGTCGGCACCACTGAGCGTGGTGCCCAGGGCGACCGCCGCGATGAGCACGGTGACGCTGATCATCCGGGTGTTGACGGTCTGCCCGTCGGAAAAGAACGGCCAGGTGACCCAGGTCAGGCCGACAGTCCCGAGCGCGATCGCCACGGCCAGCGGCACCCGGCGGGAGCGCAGGTACAGGCCGACGAACCTCATTGATCGCCTGCCAGGAGCAACGCCTCGAACTGGTCGTAGTCGCAGTCGAGCGCCGCCGCGCGGGCCCGTCCGACGAGCTGCCGCTGCTGATCCGCCGGTAGCGCGGTCAGCCCCTGGTAGCCCGCCTCGATCTGCTGGATGTCTTCGACCCGGAACCAGTCCTCCCGTTTCGGCGGTTCGCCGGTCAGCCAGGCGGTCGCCACCGCCTCCGCCTGGTAGGGCACGCTCCTGACGGCCTGGCCGGGCCCGCTGACGGCGTGGCACTCCTGCGCCCACGCCGCGTGCAGCAGATTCGCCTCGAAGTACCCGTCGCTGAGGTCGGCTTTCCCGTCGGCGGTGACGCCGACCGGGTCGAAGACCAGGGTGTCCGGGGGGCGCCGTGCAGGCGGCCGGCCCGGTGTCGCCCAGTCGACCGGTCGCGCACTCTCCTGCGCGCGTACCGGCGGGTCGGGCAGCTTGGCGGCCATCAGCGTGAGCGCCTCGCGGGCCGGACCGACGATGTCGGGTAGCAGCTGCGCGTGCACCTTGCGGACGCACACCTGCGGGCCGTCGTCGTCGCAGACCAGCTCGGCCGCGGCGGGGTCGACGACCGCCGCCCCGAAGTAGCCGCCGGTGGGCAGCAGCGGCACCGCCACGGCGGCACCGAGGACAGCGGGCAGCACCGCGAGGGCGAGCAGGCTGCGGCGCGCCGTGCCGATCAGCAGCAGTGCGGTGCCGGCCAACGCGGCCAACCACACCGCCTGAAGGGCGCTGACCGAGGTCGGAAGCGTCTGCAGGTCGTCGAAGCCACCCGGGAAGGCCGGCGTCAGCAGCAACGCCGACGGATCTGGCTGCGTTTTCACCCAGTTGGCGTCGTAGCCCGCCATGGAGATGTAGTCCGGCAGCAGCGCCACGACGGCGAACCCGACGACGGCGAGCACCGGCGCGGTGACGATCCGGGGCACGGCGCGGCCGGCGGCCATGCCGAGCCAACTGGCGGCGACCATGCCCAGCGCGCCCACTGTGGTGATGCCGAACACGGTGGAGGAGAAGTAGGCGGCGGTCGGCGCCACCCAGATCGCCCCGACGGCGGTCGCCAGCAGGTACACCACAACCATGATCGCGGCGTACCCGACGGCGAGCGGCAGCGTCCGTTGCCAGCGCGGGCGCACCGTGGTGGCGAACAGCTCACCGACCCGACTGCGTCGGTCGCGACGGCCCAGCCAGGCGCCACCGGCCAACGCCAGCGGGATCAGCAGCAGCAGCGATCCCCGGCCGTACAGGGCCAGCTGGGTCCAGCGTCCGGCGAAGAACTCGATCGACAGCAGGGTGAACGCCGCGCCGATCACCAGCAGCAGCAGCGCGATCCCGGGTACGGCCGTCCGGCGTACCTCCGTTTTCATGATCCGCCCGGTCATGCCGGCACCTTCCCCCGGTACGCGCGCAGCAGCGCCGAATATCCGCGCTCGGTGGCGCTGTCCCCGGCGTCACCGGCTCCGCCCTGCTCAGCCAGCTGCGCCGGGGTGCCCTGCCAGACCAGCCGGCCCTCGTTGATCAGCACCACGTCGGTGCAACCCGCCGCCACGTCCTCAACCAGGTGGGTGGAGACCAGTACGCAGCTGTCCACGCCGATCTCACGTAGCAGCTCCCGGAAGTCCAGGCGCTGTTCCGGGTCGAGCCCGACAGTCGGCTCGTCGAGCAGCAGCACCTCCGGGTCGTTGACGATCGCCTGGGCGATGCCGGCGCGGCGCAGCATGCCGCCGGAGAGCGACTTCAGCTTCGAGTCGGCCCGGCTGGTCAGGCCGACCCGGTCGACCGCCCGCTGCACCGCGCTCGGGATCTCGGCCTTCGGCATCTCCTTGAGCCAGGCCATGTACTCGACGAACTCGCGGACGGTGAACCGGGGGTAGAAGCCGAAATGCTGCGGCAGGTAGCCGAGCCGCCGGCGTACCCGGCGCAGGTCGGCACGGCTGGTGATGGTCTCGCCGAGCAGGTCGAGCCGCCCGCCGTTGGGCTTGACGACAGTGGCGAGCGCCCGCATCAGGGTGGTCTTGCCGGCGCCGTTGGGGCCGAGCAGCCCGTGCACACCGGTGCCCAGCGCCAGGTCGAGCCCGTTGACGGCGACGTGCCGCCCGGCGCGGACCACCAGCTGTTCGGCGTGCACCGACCAGGCGTACGTGGTCGGTGCGGTCTCCGCCGCGCTGACCGCACGCATCATGATCTCTCCATTCGTCGTGGTGCTGGCGGGGATCGGCAGTGGTGGAAAGGTGTCGGCGAGAGGGCGCCGACGACCCGGGAGTCAGAGTCGACCGACGTGCAGTCGGCTGTGGTCGGTGCCGCGCAGCAGCACGACCGCGCCGAGCACCAGGGTGGCCGCCACCCAGCCGGGCCAGCTGCCGGCCTCGAGGATCACCGGCAGGCGCTGGCCGACGACGCTGGGCGCGACGACGGCGGCGGACCAGACGGCGGACAACCCGAGCGCGGCCCGGTCGACGCCGACCAGACCGCCCAGGGCCAGGGCACCGGCGGTGAAGGCCAGGCACGGCAGCAGCCACAGCACGGGGGAGTGGCCGGTCGACCAGCTCGCCGCCGCCAGCACCGGGACCACCGTGAGCACCGCTGCCAGGGTCCGGCGCAGCAGCAGCGCGAGCCCGGTACGGGGCATCGAGGAGACCAGTTCCCAGGCCGGGTCGGTGCGGCGGCTCCAGGCGGCGGCCACCGGCAGCAGCGGTGCGACCGGCGCGATCAGCAGCACCAACGACGGCAGGCTGGCGAAGGTCGATTCGAACAGCACGGCCACCAGCATCAACGCGGCGACGGTGGCCAGCCAGGGCAGCATCCGGGCGGCCGCGCCGGTGCGCCGCAGCAGACGGGGGCGGGCCGGTCGGGGCCCGGCGTCGATGCCGGCGGTGATTCCGGCCGCGACCCGGTCGAGCAGTTGCCGGTCGGTCGGCGCGACGGCGTCGGCCAGCTGCGCTCGGCATGGTGCACAGGTCTCCAGGTGGGCTTCGACCGCCCAGACGGTGGCGTCGTCGATGCCGTCGTCACCGGTGGCGTAGCGGGAGATGAGAGTGGGGGTGGGGTGGGTGGTCATGACAACGCCTCCCGTAGCGCGATCCGGGCGCGCCGTGCGTACGTCTTCACGGTCCCTTCCGGCATGCCGAGCAGTACCGATGTCTCCCGCGTGGTCAGACCGTCGAGCACCATCGCACGCAGCACCTGACGCAGGTTGGGCGGCAGCGCCAGCAGTGCGTGCTCCAGGTCGGCGTCCATCCGGCCGGCGAGTGCCTCCTCCTCGGCGGCGGGCGCGATGGTGGCGAAGGTCTGCACCGCAGGCACCCGATCCCGTCGGGCGCGGGCCCGGAACGCGTCGACCAGCCGCCGGGCCGCGATGGTCCAGAGCCAGCCGACGGCGCTGCCCTTCGCCGCGTCCTGGGCCTGGCTGCCGGCCGACCGCCACACCGCGAGGTAGGTGTCCTGCAGCACCTCGGCGACCATGTCGTCGTCGGCGCACCGTCGCCGCAGGCGGGCGGTCAGCCACGGCGACGTTCGGCGGTACAGCTCGTCGAAGGCGCGCCGATCGCCGCGGGCGACGCGGCGTAGCAGTGCACCCTCGTCGAGTGCGTCCAGGCTCCGTCTCACAACAGGCAAGACGATCCAGGTCCCCGGGACGGTTTTCCACATCGAGTGACCTGGGTCACGTTCGATGTGATGGCGGCGCCGGGCGGCCGGCAGACCAGGGAACACCACCGGCAGACCTGAGGCGAGGGCACCTGCATTGTCGTCAACTGGCAGGTGTGCCGACAATGCAGGTGCCCTCGCCCCGCCGTAGGAGGCGACGACTGGAGGAGAACGGGATGTCACCGGTGGCCGACCGCGTCGAGATCGCCGAACTGGTCGCCCGGCTCGCCCGGGCCCAGGACCAGCGGCGCTTCGACGACCTGCGCGACGTTTACACCTCGGACGCGGCGACCAGCAGTCCGCGCGGTGAGTTGCGGGGGATCGACCAGATCATCGAGGGCTTCCGGCGGACCAGCCCGGCAGACGAGGGCATCCAGCACTTCAACACCGACGTGGTCGTCGATCTCGACGCTGACGGCGACCGGGCCGAGGTCGACACCCACCAGCTCGTCTACTTCTTCCGGCCCGGCGAGGCCCCGTACCGGACGGCCGGGGCACAGGCCCACTACGTCGCCGTCCGGACACCCGGCGGCTGGCGGTTCACCAGCGCCCGGATCGTGCCGGTCTGGCAGCACGTCGCCGGATGAACCCGGTCACCCGGTATCGGGCTCTCGCGGTGCACCAGGCCCGGTGCGTAGAGTCTCAGGTCGCATCGGCGACGCGGTGACGTGACAGGGACGGAACGGGTACGGGCATGACGGTGGACGACGTACGACCGGATCTTGATCCGACCCCGACCGGGGTCGACCCGGCGCAGCTGGCGGTCTGCCTCGACGTCATCGAGGCGCTGTCGGCGCTGCCGTCTGACCACCCCGACGTGGTACGGGTGCAGCGGGCCACCGCCAAGCTGTACAAATCGGTCAAGCTGCGGCGGCGGGCCGAGAAACGGGAGGAAGTCCTCGCCGCCGACCGGGCCGTCACCGCGGCCACCGCGACCGGGGCACCCGGGCGCATCGACGACGAGACCAAGGGCATTCCGCTGGTGTCGTCGACCATCGGCGCCACCGCCGGCATCCTGCGCCAACCCCGCGCCTGCTACATCTGCAAGGAGCGTTACCGCGAGGTCGACGCCTTCTACCACCAGCTCTGCCCGCCCTGCGCCAAGCTCAACCACGAACGCCGCGACGCCCGCACCGACCTGACCGGTCGGCGGGCGCTGCTCACCGGCGGTCGGGCCAAGATCGGCATGTACATCGCGCTGCGGCTGCTCCGCGACGGCGCACACACCACGATCACCACCCGCTTCCCACAGGACGCCGCCCGCCGGTTCGCCGCCATGGACGACAGCGACCAGTGGCTGCACCGGCTGCGCATCCTGGGCGTCGACCTGCGCGACCCGGCCCAGGTGATCGCGGTCGCCGACGCGGTCGCCGCCCAGGGCCCGCTGGACATCCTGATCAACAACGCGGCGCAGACCGTCCGACGCAGCCCCGGCGCGTACGCCCACCTGGTCGCCGCCGAGTCGGCACCGTTGCCCGACGGTCCGCTGCCGGAGATCGTCAGCTTCTCCTCGCCCGGCGGGCGCGGCAACGCCGCGACGGCGATCGCCGCCGGGCAGCCGCAGACGTCGGCGATCACCCCGCAGGCGCTCACCGCGCTGGCGTTGACCAGCGGCTCGGCCACCCCGGACCGGATCGCCCTGGCCACCGCGATCGACGCCGGTGGGCTGGTGCCGGACCTCGACCCGGTGAACAGTTGGGTGCAGCGGGTGGACGAGGTCGACGCGGTGGAGCTGCTCGAAGTGCAGCTGTGCAACTCCGTCGCACCGTTCATCCTGATCAGCCGGCTGCGGCCGACGATGGCCGCCGCACCGGCCCGGCGCAAGTACGTGGTGAACGTCTCCGCGATGGAGGGAGTGTTCAGCCGGGGATACAAAGGTCCCGGCCACCCGCACACCAACATGGCCAAGGCCGCGCTGAACATGCTGACCCGCACCAGCGCGCGGGAGATGCTGACCGACGGCATCCTGATGACCGCCGTCGACACCGGCTGGATCACCGACGAACGGCCGCATCCGACGAAGATGCGCCTGGCCGACGAAGGCTTCCACGCACCGCTGGATCTGGTCGACGGCGCCGCCCGGGTGTACGACCCGATCGTACGGGGTGAGCAGGGCGAGGACCTGTTCGGCTGCTTCCTGAAGGACTACGCCCCCGCCGCCTGGTAGGCCGCAGCCCGGGGCTCCCGGCCATCGGGCGGCGACGCCTTCGCCGGCGTCGACGTGCCGGCGGGCGGCAGCCCGTCCCGGGCACCCACCGCCGCCAGCAGCCACGACACGGCACTGAGACAGGCCAGCATCGCGACGGGCAGGGTGACGCGGTCCGCCGACGCGCCCAGCCACCAGTCGATGTCCGACGGCCCGGTCACATAGGTGAACACCAGCGTCGCCGTGTACCCGCAGCTGAGCAGCCAGATCCAGCCGTCCGAGCCCACACCGAGCGTCGCGCGTCGCGTACGGACCAGCAGGAAGCCGACCAACGCGCAGCCGAGCGCCGTCACCACCAACGGGCCGACCGTCTCCCACAACGCGTCGAGGGTCGGTGGCAGACGGGTGGCCAGCCGGCCGGTGTCGCCGAACACGCCGCCCAACGGCTCAGCCTGCTCGATGTCCGACGTCGCGCCGACCGCCCGGGCCAGGCCGGCCCAGGCCAGACCGGATCCCGCCGGCAGCCAGACCAGCCAGGCCCGACCGAGGTCGCGCCGGGACCGGACCGTCACCAGCGCGGCGAGGATGCCACCGGCGACCAGTCCCTCGTTCTTGCTGAGGACCGCGGCGGTCAGCAGCACCAGCCCGAGAGCGGGACGGGCGAACGGGTCGCGGTGCAGCAGCAGCGCCGCGGCGGCACCCACCAGACACGCCGACCAGAGGGCATCGGCGTAGCCGGCGGCCACGTACTCCGCGCCGGTCGCCCAGGTCGACAGGCCGACGACGATGCCGGCGGACCAGGCGAGCCATGGCCGGCTGCGGGTGAACACGGCCGCGACCGCCACGACCGCCGTGGCGACCGCCGAGAAGGTGGTCAGGGTCGACACCACCTGCGCGGTCCGGTAGCTCTGACCGAACAGGGCCCACGCCGCCGCGACCGGGGCCGAGGCCAGCGGAGGGTAGTCGGTGTGCGAGAAGACGAACCCGGGGCTGGCCATCGCCGCGCGGGCGATCTCGCCGTCGTAGGTGAAGTACCCGGCGTGCAACCACCAGATCGAGTGCGCGTCCCAACTCGTCGGCGGGTGGAGAACAAGAAGCAGGGGTACGGCGAGGACGCCGGACGTGACGGCGACGGCCAACCACGGTACGGCGGGCTGAGCCGGACGTGGCCGGCGGAGCAACCAGAGGCTGATCGCCCAGGCGACGATGAAGGCCGCCGCCAGCCAGATGCGCAGGTCGGCGCCGAAGGCCAGCATCGCGACGACCGCGACCGTGCTGACGAGCGCCGTGGCGATCGGAGCGAGCAGCAGTGCGACGGGCAGTGACCGGGCGACGGCGAACGCCGGTGCCAGCCCGGACGCCACGACGAGCGTGACCGTCAGCAGGTGTCCGGCGGACATCAGCTGACCACCGTCAGCTCGACGGCGTACCGTGGGCCCACCGAGCTTTCCCACTGGACAAGGCTCGCCTGGTAGTCGGCTTCCCGTCGGTCGACGACCACGGTGCCGCCAGCCAGCGCGGTGAACTCGCTGAAGCGCTGCAACCACAGGTGCTGCAGCGGCGGATCGATGATCACCCGGCTACCCGCCGGCAAGGTCGCGGTGAACTCGTTGCGGATCGCCTCGAAGTCCTGGTGCAGGCGTCGTTGCGCGGCCAGCTGGCCCGGAGTACGGACGTAGCCGAATCCGGTGATCCCGGCCTCGATCGCGCCCCGGTTGGCCAGCGCGACGCACAGGAGCGCGAGCGCGACCACGAGCATCTGGGCCGCCCGCCGGACGGGGCGCGACTGTCGGAGTTTCACTGGCGATCCCGTTCGGCACGTTGGGTCGAGCGCCAAGAACATACAACGCCCAGCCGGGTCGCCGTGCACCTGACGGAGCGCAGTCCTGTCGCCGGCCGGGCGTTGGTCGACCACGGACAGGTGGGTGATCCCCGAGAGATTCCTGGTGGTCGATCGCCTTGGTGGTAATACTCCGTTAACAAGGGGCGGCGTCCCGGATGAAACACCGGGTCCTGGGGTCGGAGGCTGCCCGTCGGTAGAGGACCGAAGGAGGCTCGTCGTGAGATCGATGTCCCGTACCGTCCGACTGATGCTCGCCGTGGCGACCGGGCTGGCGCTGATGGCGACCGCCAGCCCGGCGGCCGCAGCACCCGCCGACACCACCGCACCGGGGTCCGCCACGGCTGCGGCCGAGGCGACCTGGGATCTGTCGGACTACCAGCAGAAGGCATGCTTCCCGGCGAACGCTCCGTTCTGGACGTACTTCGTCGGCTTCATCGCTGGCAGCTGGTCCACGCCGCTGCAGGTCGACGTGCAGGGGCTGCCCGAGGGCACCGTCACCAGCCTGCCGCACCCGCCGATCGCGCCGAGAGACAACGGTGACCGGTACATCGGTACCGCCTGGGTCAGCGTGAACGTGCCGGCACTGGACTACGGCGACTACCCGGCCGTGATGACGGTGACCGACGGGTCGAGTACCCAGACCATGCCGATCCTGATCCGGGCGCAGGAGCGCTGGGGCTGCTGAGCCGACATCCGCTGCCCGCCACGGCTGGTGACTCACCGGGCGGGCAGCGACTCGGCGATCGCGGTCGCGAACCGGCTCGCGTCCAGCCGGTCCGAGTCGAACACCCGGTCTGCGGGGATCGTCGGCAGGTGCTCACGGAACCGGTGGTGCGCCCGGTGGTGAAACCCCGGATCGCGCGACAGCCCGCGCGCCGTGTGCCTCGTGCGCGGCGAACCACAATCCGCCCGCGCCCGCGCCGGGCCGGCGGACCATGGCGGCGACCTCGTCGACGTCGACGACCACGACGGTACGCCCGGCGTCGGTCAGCAGGTCGGCGAGCAGCTCCGCTACGGTGTTCTTGCCGGCCGCGATCGGGCCGGTGAGGATCACCAGATGTGCCATGACCGGACCATCGTCAGCGGTCCGAACCTGATCGGGCAACGGGGTTCCCACCACGGCGGTGCGCACCCGGGGCGATCCCGAAGTGGCGTTTGAACGCGCTGGCGAAGGCGAACTCCGACCGGTACCCGACCTCGGCGGCGATGACCCGCAGCGGCGCGTCGGACTGCAGCAGCAGCCGCCCGGCTGTCGTCATCCGCCACCAGGTCAGGTAGGCCAGCGGCGGTCGACCCAACAGTAGAGCGAAGCGGCGGGCGAATTCTGTCCGGGACAGCCCGGCCTCGGCGGCCAACGCGGCGACCGTCCACGATCGGGCAAGGTCGCGGTGCATCGCACGCAACGCACCGGCGATCGGCGGGTCGCGCAGCGCCGCCGCCCAGCCGTTGGCCACGCCGCCGGCTGACTGCTGATCGAGCCAGGTCCGCAACATGTGTAGCAGCAGGATGTCCAGTAGGGCGGGGACGATGGCCGCCGTACCGGGCCGGGGGCGGTCCAACTCGGTAGCGAGCAGCTCCGCCGCCGACCACAGTTGCGGGTGCCGGTCGAGGTGCCCGGGGAGGTGAATGAGCTCCGGCAGGTCGTCCAGCAACGCAAGTGCATGGCCGGCGTCGAGCTGGTACGCCCCGCAGACGCTGGCCGTGGTCGAATCCTCCCCCGGACCGCTGGCCAGTGTGTGCCCACCCCCACGGGGCCGGAGCACGATGTCGCCGGCGGCCAACGCGATCGGCGCGGCACCGTCCAGAGTCAGCCGGCACGGACCCCGCAGAATGAGGTGAAAGCCGATCGAGCCCGGCACCGGCGCGAACCGCTGCGCCCACGGCGACCGCCACTGATGCCGCGCCGAACGCGGCTGCCCGGTCCGGACCACCGCCATCACATCGCTGAGCACGTCCACCCGGCGACGGTATCCGGGCCGGGACGATCGCGGATGAACCGCGGCGTCGTACACATGGTCCGGTCCGTCGCGCGCCAATAGGTTCGAGGTGTGCGAGCGATGCGAATTCACCGGTACGGCGACCCTTCGGTGATCTGCGACGACGACATCCCCAGGCCGGTGCCCGGTGCCGGTGAGGTGCTGATCCGGGTCGCCGCGACTTCGTTCAACCCGTCCGACATCGGATTGCGCCGTGGACTGCTGCGGTCGATCTTCCCGCTCGACCTGCCGTACACCCTGGGCGGTGAGGTCTCCGGCACGGTGACCGAGGTCGGCGCGGATGTCCGCGACGTCGCTGTCGGCGACCAGGTCGTGGGCCGTCTCGACGGGGGCGGCGCGGCGGCAGACCACGGCGTCGCGCCGGTCGGCACACTGGTCGCCGCGCCGGCCAGCATTCCGCTGGCCCACGCCGCCGCGCTGCCGATCGCCGGGTTGACCGCCTGGCAGGCGGTGTTCGAGCACGCCGACGTCGCCGCCGGGCAACGGGTGCTGGTCGTCGGCGCGGGCGGTGGCGTCGGTGGGTTCGCCGTCCAACTGGCCAGGCACGCCGGTGCGTACGTGATCGCCACCGCGAGCCCACGCAGCGCCGGGGCGGTACGCCGGCTCGGTGCCGATCAGGTCGTCGACTACCTGACCACGTCGCTCGCCGACGCGGTGGACGAGCCGGTCGACGTGATCCTCAACCTGGTCGTGGCCGATGCGGCACAAAACGCGGCGTTGCTGCCCCTGGCCCGGCCCGGCGGCGTCGTCGTCTCAGTGACCGTCCCCGTCACCGCACCGGCCGGTGCGGCGGTGACCGCGAAGCACTTCGTGGCCCGTAACGACACCGGTCAGCTCGCCGCCCTGGTCCGGCTGGTCGACACCGGGGCAGTCACAGTGGACATCTCCGCCAGCTACCCGTTGACTGACCTCGCCGAGGTGCACCGGATCGCCGAAGCCGGCGGCAATCGGGGAAAGATCATCTTGACTCCGTGAACTGTGGCGGCGAACCCGGTCGAGCTATTCGAGGAGGGCGAGCATCGTCCTACTTCGAGGACCCGCTGCGCTGGTGCCCCCGGTGCGGCGAGCTCACCACCGCGACCATCCCCCGACCACCGCACTGAGCCGACGGATACCTGCTGTGGCGGCAAAGACGACAACCCCGCCACCGCAGCGCCGTTGGCCTCTCCGGTCACGGCCCGACGCTGTACCAGGGTGGGCTGTCCGGCACCCGCCAGTTCGAACTGCTCTCGGCGGGGCCGCTGCGCAACGGCGCGGTGGTCCTGCACTACCGCCGCGCGTGCTGAATCACCGGGCCGCGACCATCAACCGGTCGAAGGCGTCGTTGACCGCGACCGCGTCCGCGCCGAGTGCGGACAGCATCCCCACCAGGTCGACGCCGGGCACCACCGCCACCCGCTGCGCCAGCTCCGCCAGGGACCGGGGCAGCGTCGACCGAAGGCCGGTACGGCGTGGCTCCGCCGCCAGCCCGGCCAAGGTCCGCTCGACCATCGGCGCGTTGCCGACGAGCCGGTAGAGCAGCGCCGAGGCCAGCCGGTGGGCGACGCGCTCGGCCGGTGCACCGCCCGCCTGGGCCAGATGGTTGGCGTAGTTGGCGTGCACCTGGCTGACGGTGCCCAGGTCACCGACGGCGTACGCGGTCGCCAGCGCCTCGCGGTCGAACTCCAGCGCCAGGAACGGCTCCCCTCGACGGCTCGCCAGGATCGCGCGGGCGCTGAGCACCGCCGCCACCATCGTGGTGTCGTCGGCGGCCCGGAAGGCGCGTTCGCTGTCGGCGAGCACCCGTTCGCAGTCCTGCCACAGGCCCAGCTCCAGCAGCGCCGCGTAGCCGCTGAACCGGTAGTACGCCCGCTCCGCCGGGCTGGCACCGATGGCGGCGAGCTGGTGCAGAATGCGGTCGTTGAGCGACAACGCCAGCTCCCACTCGGCGGTGGCCTTTGCCGCGCCGACCCCGTGGTGCAGCATCGCGACCTGCAACCGCGCCAACTCGTCCCGGTCGGCGGCGGCCCGCGTGTCCAGGTCGGCACCAGCCTCGGCGGCGGCGGTGAGCGCGTCGTCCAGGCCGGCGAGGATGTCGCGGTGACGGCCCAGGTCGTACAGGGCAGCGAGGCGGCGGCGCAGCCAGCGTGCCCGCTGCTCGCCGGTCGCCGTACGCAGCTCCTGGTCGGCCAGGTCGAGTGCCCGCGCCGGCTGGTGCTCGGCGAGCAGCCGGTCGTGGATGCCGGCGGCGATCGCGGTGGCCAGTTCGTCGTGGCCGTCGGCGCGGGCCTGGTCGAGCAGCCCGGTCAACTCGCCGGTGTCGTCGCTGGTGGCCAGCAGATACTGGGCGAACCGCTGCCGGTCGCCGCTGCGCATCGCGATCTCCCGCAGCATCGGCAGCATCGCCGCCACCTGGTCGGTGACCTGGGCGACCTGCAGCGTCGCCTCCATCACCTGCCAGGCCGTGTCGAGATCGCCGAGTTCGGCGGTGTAGACGGCGGCGCCGACCCCGGCCCGTACGGTGGTCGGCGTCGGCGTGGCCCGTTCGGCCTCGAACCGCTGGAACCAGGCCACCGCGAGCAGTTCGTTGACCGTACGGGTCCGGTCGGCGTCGGCGGCGTCGCGCACCATCACCCGTACGGCATCGTCGGGGAAGCCGTAGCGGGTCACCGGCCCGGCGTCCGGGGTGATTGTGCGTTGTGTCGTCACCAGCCCGGCGCGGGTCAGCGCGGCGAGGGCGGCGGCGAAGTCGGGCACCGCCGCACCCGACGAGGGGTGCACCGCCTGCCACAGCACCGGCCAGACCGCCTCGACAACGAACGACCAGCGGTCGTCGGCGGCGACCAGGCTGATCAGGTCGAGCAGCAGCCGGGGCGCCGGTGCCAGCGCGTCGAGCCGGGCCAGCACCTGACCCCGGTCCTGGTCGATCTTTGCCAACGCCTGCTCGGCGGAGGCGGCCGCGCCGGGCAGGCCGGCCTGGCGGAAATCGGCCAGGGCCTGCCGGATCAGCTCCGCGCCGCGGGTGGGGTCACCGGTCACCACCGCGACCAGGCCGAGCCGGAGCTGGATCTGCCCGCGTAGTGACACGTCGCCGACCTGTTCGACGGTGGCGAGGCTGATCGCCAGCAGCCGGCCGGCGTCGAGCAGGTCACCGACGCCGACGGCGACCTCACCGAGCAGGTAGTTGACCATCGCCCGGCCGTACGCCGAGTCGATCTCGTCGTAGATCTCCGCCGCCCGCCGCAGCCGCTGCTGGGCGAGACCGTAGTCCTTGCGGTGCAGGGCGCTGCCGCCCAACCCGCGTTGCGTGTTGGCCACTCCGAGTCGGTCACCGTGAGCGGTGAAGACCTGCTCGGCGTGGGTGAAGTACTGCTCGGCCTGCGCCAGGTCGCCGGCGTCGACGGCCAGCTCACCGAGCCGGTAGCGGCAGTTCGCCGCGCCCATCTCGTCGTCGACGGCCAGGTAGAGGCGTTCGGCGGTGAGGTAGTGGGTGCGGGCGTTCGTCGGATCCTCGCTCATGCGGTCCAGCAGACCGAGCGAGAGATGCACGTCGGCCTGACCCCGTCGCCGACCGGCGGCGACGTACAGCGTCAGCGCGGTGTCCAGGCTGCGCCGGGCCGCGACCGGGTCGCCGTCGCGCAGTTCGAGGTTGCCCAGGGACAGCAGCGAGTTGGCCTTCCCCTCCGGGGATCCGGACTGTTCGAACGCGGCGATCGCGGCGGCGAAGTGCTGCCGGGCGGTGGCCAGGTCACCGGAGCGCATGGACAGGTCGCCGAGCAGGTCGTGTGCCTGACCCTGGTCACCGTCGCGGCCGAGGTCGGTGGCGATCGACAGGGCGATCCGGGCCTCGTCGATGCCGTCGGCCACCTGGCTGCCCCACAACGCCAGCCGAGCCCGCTCCTGGGCGATGGTGGAGAGCGCCGCGCGGTAACCGGACCGCCCGGCCAGGTGCTGCGCCTGCGCCAGGTGCCGCTGCGCGTCGTCGTGCCGGTTGGTCAGCCGGGACACGACGGCGGCGCCCACCTCGGCGTCGACAGCCAGTCGCGGATCCGCGACGAGCAGGCCGGCCCGCTGCTCCGGGGCGAGGACCAGGTCGATCAGGGTCCGGGCGGTGGCGGTCTGCAGGGTCGCGATCGCCTGGTCGAAGCGCTGCCGCCAGAACGTGCCGGCCAGGCCGCTGCCGAGGGCCAGCGCGTGGTACAGCTCCTCGGTGGCCTCGCCCAGCCCGGCGAAGTAGGCGCGGGCCCGCAGGTGCAGCTCACGCAGCCGGCCGGGGTCGTTGCGCCGCAGGCTGTCCAGCAGCGCGATGCGGACCAGCGGATGCAGAGTGGCCACGGTGGAGCCGTCGGTGTCGGTGCCGAGCCGGACGAAGGTGTAGCGGCCGAGCTGGTGGAACCAGGTGTCGTCGGCCGGTGCCGGATCGAGCAGGGCGGCGACGGCCGCCCGGCTCAGCACCCGGGGTACGGCGGCGGCGGTCACCACCGCGTGCCAGGGTGCCGCCAGCCGGTCCAGGAACACCTCCGGCAGCCACCGTTCGACCGGCTGGCCGGCGGCACGGCGGGCGATCTCGTCGGCGGTCAACCCGGGCCCGGACCCCCGAGCGGTGTCGATCGCCGCTGCGGCCAGGTCGGTCCAGCCGGGCAACCCCGCACAGGTACGGTGCACCGCCTCGACCAGCGTCGGATCGGTGATGCCCCGGGTGGCGAGGAACTGGGCGGTGTGTACGGGCTCCCATTCGGTCAGCGCGATGTGGACCATCGGTGGGCCGGCGGCCGGTGGTTCCCGGCCGGCGAGCACGATCCGCAGATCCGGTGCGGCGTCGAGCAGTCGGGGGAGCAGCTCACCGAGGAACCAGGAGGTCTGCCGGGCACCCCGGGCCTCGTCGTCGGGGCCGGCGACCTCGTCGAGGTACGGCAGCCGTTCCACGGTGTCGACGAACAGCACCCGGCCGGTCAGGTCGGCGCCGCGCAGCTCGTCGGCGAGGGCCTCGGCGATGAGGGTGCGCTGGTGGGCCCGTACGCCGGCGGCGCGCAGCGCGGCCGGGTCGGTGACCACCGTGATCGACACGTCCTGCACGACCGCCCCGTCGGTGGCGCTGACCGTGACGGTCGGCACCTCGGCGTACGCGGCCGCGAGAGCCGCCTCGGCGGCGCGGCGGGCCTGCTGGTAGCGGCGTAGCCGGGCGCCGGTCCAGCCGGCGCAGATCCGGGCGACCGCGTCGGTCGTCGCGAATGCGACGTCGGCGTGGCCGCCCGGGGCGGTCTCCACCAGGCGGTCGAGGTCCACCGTCCCGGCCCGGCCGGACGCCAGCCGCCGGCCCAGCTCGGCCAGCAGCCGCGACTTGCCCTGCCCGGACATTCCGGAGTAGACCAGCACCCGTTCGGGCGCACCGGCGGTGAACTGGTCGAACGCGGCGAGCGCCGATTCGCGGTCGACGAACGGGTCGGTCTGGCCGGTCGTTGCGTTCGGGCCGGTCACTTGGGGGCGACCGGATCGTCGGTCCCGTCGGCCGCTGGCCCGCCCGGCGTCGGACCACCTGCGGCCGACCCGCTGGCGGGGTGCCGGCGGACCACGATCGAGCTGCCGGAGATCACGCCACCACCGCGTGCCTCCTGGCGGGTGGCCGCGCCGGTGTCCGGGTCGACGTCGATGTGGGAGCCGTCGATCCGGCCGCCGTCGGCGCGCTGGACGTGACGCGCCTGCGGACCGCTGGGCGGTGGCGGTGACGGGTCGGCCCGCTCCTGGCCGGTGAGCAGCGCGGCGAGCACTGCGGCGGCGAGCCCGGCCGCGCCGAGCCCGATCAGCACCAGCAGTCCGGGCCGGTCGGTGGCGAGGTTGCCGAGCACCCCGGAGAGCACGCCGACGATCGCGGAGACAGCAGCGGTGAGCTGTGCCCGTCGTCGCGACATGAGGGCCTCCAGCGGCGTCACGGTCCAGAGTAGTCGACAGTGTCCGGCCCTGACCGGGTCCGCGCCAGCGCACTGTCGGATCACCGCCAGCCCAGCTGCGGTCGTCGACCGTTGACCAGGATGCGTACTGTCGCGGCGTGGCCGAGGCGCGACCCCTCCGCCGGCTGCTGCGGCCGGGCAACGAACGCTGGCTGCTGCCGGCCACCGCCGCCGCGATCTTCGCCGTGGTCATCGTCGCCGTGCCGGACGTGCCCTGCAGCGAGGCGTCGCCGTGCGGCCCGGACCCGTCCGCGAACCTGCTGCTCGGGATGCTCACGGTGCTGCCGCTGCTGCACTGGATCCAGCTGGAGTTCGCCTCGGCACTGGCGTTCGCCGGCCCGGCGGCGCTGTTCGCGTACGACCTGTCCAGACCGGACGAGGACGCCGCGCTCTGGGGTTACCTGCTGCTCGTCGGTCTCGCCGCCGGCTACGCGTGGCTGACCAGGGCAGCACGGCGGCCGAGCCAGGCGGGCTGGCGTCGGCCGGCGCCGTCGGCGGTCTTCTTCGTCGTCGTGCTGATCGGTGCGGCCCTGGCGTGCGTGGCCTTCAGCGTCGAACGCCAGGAGCGGGCCGACGCGCAGCAGCGCGCCGCCCAGATCCTGGCGGCGACCGTACGGTCGCACGTCAGCTCGAGCGAGATCGAGCTCGACCTGCCCGGCGACCGGCCGTCGATCTTCGTCGAGGTATACGACGCCGACGACTTTCCGGTGGGCTCGACCACCCGGATCGCCGTCGATGACCGCGGGCTGCGTCAGCTGGTCGCCGAGCCGTACGACGCCAGCCCGTGGTATGCGTTGGCGGCGATGCTGGCGATCGTCGGTGTCGGTCTCGGCTGGCGCGCGGTCCGCACGGAGCCGCCCGCAGGCCGCCACAGCAGCCCCGGGCGTCGACGACCCGACCAGCACGGCACCGACGAAGACGGGATCTGGGCCATCCTGTCGTCGCGGTCGGCCCGACACGCGTGGGCGGATCTGGGCCGCTGGGAGCTGGTCGTCTTCGCCGCGCTCATCGTCGGGGCGTTGGTCGTCGGGATCATCCGGCGCGAGGCGCTGCTCGTCGGTCTGCTCGACGTCGGTTGCTCCGACACCGGCTGCCGGCCCGTCGTCCTGGCGGCGCTCGGTTGGGCGATCATCGGCGTGCCGATGCTGGTGATGGTCACCGCCTACCTGTTGGGCGACGTCAGCCGGGTCACCGTCCGGGTGTGTTTCGCCGCGCTCGCCGTCCTCACCTGCGGGCTGACCGTCATGCTCGCCGAGACCGACGGCGCGGCCGATCAGGCTTCCGTCGACGCCGTCGGTCCGGAGCTGGAGCTGCTTCACCCGGGGTTCGGGGCGGCGCTGTTCGCGTTGATCCTCGGTTCGTCGGTGGCGAGGTTCGGCACCGACCGGGACGGACCACTCGCCAGGCTGCTGCGGGTCGACAGCGGCCGGCTCGGCCAGCCTGGGTTCACCTTTCTGGCCATCGGCGGCTGCCAGATCGTGGCGCTGCTCGTCGCGCTCGGCGCAGTGGCCCTGGCCGGCTGACCCGGGCCCGGCCCCCGGGTCACACCGCTGTCCGGCGGGTCAGACCTGGCCGAAGACGGCCAGCGCCGGCAGGGCCCGACCGGAGTAGCCGAACACCGCCTGGTTCTCCCAGCCGTTGCCCGACGACGGGTCGTCCGGATCCCAGCCGGAGCCGGAGACCGCCGTCCAGGTCGGCTCCCAGTAGAAGACACCGAGGCCGCGTCCGTTCGGCACCGCCTTGACCGCGTCGAAGACCGCGCGCAGCGCATCGGCCTGGCCCTGCGCAGTGGCCGGGTAGCCGCCGGCCGAGGCGAGCGAGGCGTTGAAGATGTTCGGCTCGTGATCATTCTGCGCGGTGGTGAACCCGTACGCGGTCTCCACCACCACGACCGGCCGCTGGTAGCGCGCCGCCAGGTCGTTGAGGTTGGTGCGCAGGCTGGTGATCGAGCCGTGCCAGTAGAGGTAGTGCGACACCCCGATCACGTCGAACGGCACGCCGCGCGAGGTGGCCTGGTCGAACCACCAGCGGTGCTGGCTGTTGTTGCCGCCCTCGGCCAGGTGCAGCATCACCCGCGTGTTCGCGTCGACGGCCTTGACCGCCTGCGCCCCGGCGGTCAGGAAGGTCGCCAGGTTGGCCCAGTTGTTGCTGCGGCCCTCCGGCCACAACATCCCGTCGTTGATCTCGTTGCCGACCTGCACCATGTCGGCGGTGGTGCCCTGCGCCTTCAACGAGTTCAACACGTCGTACGTGTGGCTGTAGACGGCGTCGCGCAGCTGGGTGACGCTGTAGTTCGCCCAGGCCCGGGGTTTGTACTGCTTGCCCGGGTCGGCCCAGGTGTCGGAGTAGTGGAAGTCGACCAGCAGCCGCATCCCCTGCGCCTTGGCCCGGGCGGCCATCGCCAGCACCCGGGACTTGTCGTTGTAGCCGTCGGTCGGGTTCACCCACACCTTCAACCGGGCGTAGTTGACGCCGGCCGAGCGCAGCAGCTGGACGGCGTCACGCTGGTTGCCGGCGGCGTCGCGGTAGACCGCACCCCGGTCCTCGTTCTTTTTCAACGTCGAGAAGTCGGCGCCGACCATGAACCCGCCGGGTACGCCCGGGTTGCCGGTCGGCCCGCCGGTGAACTCCACATCGTCCACGTTGATCCAGTTTCCGGCGCGGGCGTTGGAGACGAAACTGACCGTGCACTGTCCGTTGGTCACCGTCGTGGAGACCGAGATCTGCGTCCAGGTGCCGGTAGTCGGGATCGCCACCCGGGCCTCGGCGCCGGGTGCCCGGCGACGTCGCCGTCGGCGGCTTCGACGACTCCGAGGTCGCCACCGCGTCGCTGCCGCAGCTGACCACCATCCGCCAGCCACTGGGCCGGATCAGTGTCGAAATGGTCCGGCTGCTCCTCGGCCACCTGGCCGGCGACTCCCACGCCGCCGTCATCCTCCCCACCGAACTGGTGGTCCGGGGCAGCGCCTGATCGTCGATGGCCGATCGGGTCTGCCGCGTCGCGGCGGATCTGGCAGGCTGGTAGCCGTGCTGACGGTGCCGGTGCGGCAACTCGGGGAGACCGAACGCGGGGCGGTGGAACGCATCCTCGACCTCGATCCCTTCGCCGCACCCCAGGTCGCCGAACGGGTCGCCGCGCACGGACTGGCCTGGTGGCGTGCCGACGGCCGCGTCTTCGGCTACGGCCCACGGCGGCAACTCGAGTCGCTGTGCTGGCTCGGCGGGCACCTCAGCCCCGTACACGCCACTGCGGCGGCGGTCGCGGCCTTCGCCGAACGGCTCGCCATCGAGGAGCGCGTCTGTTCGTCGATCGTCGGGCGGGCCGACGCCGTACTCGGCCTGTGGGAGCAGCTGGGCGAGCAGTGGGGGCCGGCCCGCGAGGTCCGCGCCGAGCAGCCGTTGCTGGTCGCCGACCGGCCACCGGCGGTGCCGGCCGACCCCGGCGTACGGCTGGTCCGCACCGACGAGATCGACCTGCTCTTCCCGGCGGCGGTGGCCATGTACACCGAAGAGGTCGGGGTGTCGCCGATCGCCGACGACGCCGGGCGTGGCTACCAGCGGCGGGTCGCCGAACTGGTCCGGGCCCGACGCACGTACGCCCGGATCGTCGACGGCACCGTGGTCTTCAAGGCCGAGCTGGCCGTCGTCACCCGGCACACCGCGCAGGTCCAGGGGGTCTGGGTCGATCCGCTGTGGCGCGGCCGGGGGCTGGCCACGCCGGCGATGGCGGCGGTGGTCCGCGACGCGCTGCGCCGGGTCGCCCCCACCGTCAGCCTGTACGTCAACGACTACAACACCGCCGCCCGCCGGGTCTACGACCGGTGCGGCTTCCGCCGCGTCGGCACCTTCGCCACCGTGCTGTTCTGATCGGCGAGCTTTACGCATCGGGGGGCGCCGAGGTGACTGGGGCGGTGAAGAACTCGGCGAGCGCGTCGGTGAGGTGTCGCGGGGCGCGGTTGAGCGCGTCGTGACCGGCGCGCGGCACCGTCAGGGTGCGGGCATGAGGCATGACCCGGGCCAGGGCCTCGATGATGGGCGGGTAGTAGGGCGGACCGTCAGCGCCGTAGGCCAGCAGCACCTCCGCGTCGATGCCGGACCACCGCTCCGGCGGGCCGTCGTGCCGGTGGATCAGCGCGCTCTCGTCGAGTGAGGTCGGAAGTAGTTCTCCCATGGTGCGGCCGATGGGGGTTCGGATGAACAGTCGGCAGATGGCGACCTGTAGGCCTAGTGGCAGGCGCGACGCGGCCGAGTGGGTGTTGATGCCGGCGCTGGTGAGAGCCGTGGCGCGGGCGATGTCGCCGGTGCGCGCCGATTGCTGTGCGGCTGGCAGCCACCCGGCCGGGCTCAGCCCGTTGATCTGGACCGCTGGATCGTAGAGGGCGAGCCGGCTGATCGGCAGCCGTCGCGCGGCGGCGCGCAGAGCGATGAAGCCGCCGCCACTGTGGCCGATCACGTTGCAGGCTCCGGTGTGGGTCAGCAGTGTCGCGAGGTCGCCGATGTCCTGTTCGCCGTCGTAGGGCTCGGCGCGGGCAGCCGCGTCGGCCCGCCCTCGGCGGTTGTAGAGGTGCATCGTGAAACGGCTGGCCAGCCGTCGGTACATCTCGATGGTGACGCCGCCGCCGTGCACGACGACGATGCCCGGCCCGGTGCCGGTGGAGTCGAGCACGATCTCGGCGCCGTCGGCCGCTGGCACCCGTTGCCTGGTGGAGATCCTGCCCCGACCCACCGCCCTCGGCCCGCAGAGCCTCGCCTGGTTCGACCACTGCCTGGCGATCCTCCGGCCGGTGCCGGCCACGACCACCGCCAAGTTCGAGGCGATCGCCATGATGACCGGCGTGGTGTCGCTCTTCGCGCGCAGTGAATCCGCAGGCCCGCCGGTCTCCTTCGACGGGATCGACATGGCGGTGCTTCCGAACCTCTCCGCTGCCCTTACCGAGTCGTCCGCGTCGTCAGCGCCGCGCGATCTCTTCGAAGTGACCGTAGGAAGTGTCCTGCGCGGACTGCTCACCGAGGCCGGGTAAGACTGCGCTGTTCAACGGCGCGCTGTTCTGACGGCTGTCAGCTGAACAGCACGACCAGCGCAAGCAGCAGGGCGGCGACCGTGCCGGTCAGCGCGGCACCGGTCCAGCGCAGCCACCGCCGGCCCGAGCCGATCAGCGGCAGTTGACGCCAGCGCAGCGCCCCAGTCGCCGCCCCACCGGCGGCCAGTCCGGCGGCGAGCGCCCACCAGCCGGCCCACACGTCATGCCAGGCACCGGTGCCGTAGACGATCAGCAGGTAGATCAGGGCGGTCAGCGTCGAGGTGACCAGCTTGAGCCGGTCCGCCGCCGGCAGCCAACGACGCCGGCCACCGAGCGCGGCCAGGACCGGGGTGACCGCCCCGGCCAGCAGCAACAAAACGGTGACGCCGATCATCAGCGGCCCGGCACCGGTCGGGTCGTCGTCGACGGCCACTCCGAGCAGTGACAACCCGATCGGTTCGACCCCCTTGTCGGTGTTGCCCAGCACCACCACGGCGTCACCGGTGGCCGGGTCGTAGCCGACGTACGAGCGGAATCCGCTGGTAGCGCCGTTGTGCCAGACGATCTCCCGGCCGTCGTAGCTGGTGGTGAACCAGCTGTAGCCGATCCGGCTGTCCTCGCCCGCGTCGAAGCGGGCCTGCGCCGCGTCGGCTCCGGGCGCGCTGCCGTCGAGCATCGCGGCGACCAGGGTCGCCAGGTCTGGCGCCGTGGACCACGGCCCGATGCCGGCTCCGGCCAGCCCGGACGCCTGCCACGGTTCGGTGGCCTTGCCGCTGGCCATCCCGCCGGTCGCTGCGCCGTCCGGCACGGCGGCACCGTCGAGGGCGTATCCGGTGTCGGCCAGCCCGAGCGGGTCGAAGATCTCCCGCCGCACCAGCTCAGGGAAGCTGGTGTCGGCCTGCTCGGCCAGCGCGATGCCGAGCAGCGCCATGCCGAAGTTGGAGTAGTCCACCTCGCCGCGTCCGTCGCCGACCTCGGCGTCGGCCAGCGTCTCGCGGATCCGGTCGGTGTCCAGACCGGTGTACGGGTCGGTGCCGCGCAGCGCCCCCAGCGACATGGTGAGTGTCTCGGCGAGGCCGACCGGCGGCAGCCGGGGCAGCCCGGAGCGGTGACTGGCCAGCTCCGCCAGGGTGATCTCACCGACCGCCGGGTCACCGAATTCCTGATCGGGCAGGGCTTCGGCCAGCGTCGTGTCGGCGTCGACCTGCCCGTCGGCGATCTGGTCGGCCAGCACCATTCCGGTCAGCGTCTTGCCGATCGAACCGATCTCGAACGGGGTGTCCGGGGTCACCGGCTCCCCGCTGGCCCCGGCCAGGCCGGTGGTCCGGTCGCCGAGCCCGGCGGTGCGGACCTGACCGTCGACGATCCGGGCGACCGCCAGCCCCCGGTAGCCGCCGGGGTCGTCGATCACCGCGCGGACCTCGGCCGCCAGCGCGGCGTCACCGGTGTCGGTGCCGCCCAGACGGGCCGGCCAGGGGGCGATCAGCGCGGCGAGCAGCCCGCCGACGACGGCGACGACCGTCGCGACGACCATGGCGCGGGTACGGACCGGATTCATCGGTATGCTCCAGACAGGACGATCAGCAGGGGGACGACCCGCTCCGGCGGTACGGCGTACTGCCCCCGGGCCGACGAGCGCAGCCAGCCGGCACTGACGAGCTGCCGCAGGTGGTGGTAGAGCTGGCCGGTGGTGCCCAGCCCGTCGATCTCGGCCAGGGCGGCGACGGTCCGGGTGCCGGCCAGGATCTGCCTGATCAGCAGCAGCCGCACCGGGTGGGCGAGCGCGGTCAGGGTCTCGGCGTACCCGCGCCAGTCGGTGTCGAGCAGGTCGTCGACGGTGTGCCCGTACTGCCAGTCGTAGTGCTCGCCGGTGGGCAGGGTGACGGTCCCGGTGTAGAGCACCGCGCCTGAGGTGTCGCCGACCTGTGCCTTGAGCCCGTCGAGCGCCCAGAACGGGTGCCGGTCCGGGCCCGACGGTGTGTCCGGGCCGCTCGTGGTGACAGCGGGGGCGGCCGGCGACCCGGCATCCCACCGGTCGACCAGGGTTCGCACCAGCTCCTCGAGCGCGGTGACCCGCTCCGCCAGCTCATCACTCATGAAGCAACTATTACGTACCTACGTAGTTTCTGCAATCGGAGTGTTCCGGGTCACGGACAACGCTCGCCGCCGTACCCACGCACCACGCCACGATCAGCAGCAACAGCAGGCGCTCCAGCACGCCGACCAGCAGCCCCGCGCCGACCAGCAGCATCGTCAGCCCGACCGTCGCCGCCAGCGGCAGTGCGCCCGCCAGCGCCCACAGCGCCAGCCGGCGCACCGTGCGGGTCGACGCGGCGGACCACCAGGTGGCGACCATCGCGAAGACACAGCAGGCAACGGCGAGCACACTCGCCCCGCCGTGCACCAGATCGGCGACGGTGACCGGATCGTGCGGCGGCAGCGGGCAGCCCTCCCGGCACGGCACCGCCGCCGAGACGGCCGTCGCCACGGCTGCCGCGACCAGCAGCGCGGCGGCGACCGGCACCGGCCGCAGCGCCCCGCCGAGCAGTAGCAGGCTCGCCGCCAGCACCAGGAACCCCAACTGGTACGCCAGCACGTAGCCGCCGTCGCCGACGCCGGACTCGCTGACGTACCCGCGCAGTCGCGGACCGGGACCGGCGACGACCGCGACCGTCGCGGTCGCCGCCCCGCCGACCGCGCCGACCGCCGCCCCGACCGCCCACCACCTGGTACGCCACACCCCGCTACGGTGTCACAGCCCGCTACGGTGTCACGGCCCGCCCGGTCGACGCCGGCCAGCGGTCGGACCCGGGGCAGCGGGCGACCGGCTGACGGTTCCCCCGACCACATGTCCGGATCAGCGGTATTCCTCTGAGGAATAATTATTCCTCAGAGGAATACCGCCGAGCGGCACAGTTGTCCGTGGGCCCGGCGATGGCCGGCGAATCGGGCGGTCGGGCGAAGGCTCGGTCAGGCGCCGGGGAGCCGGGCGGTGCGGCCCGGTGCGGCGATCCGCAGGTCGGCCTCGATCTTCGCGACGGTGGCCAACAGGTGTGGCAGCAACTCGCGGCGGATCGACTCGAGGGTGTGGCGACTGGCGTGCACCGAGATGTTGACCGCCGCGACCACGGTGCCGGCCCGGTCCCGGATCGGTGCCGCCACCGACCGCAGGCCGTCCTCCAGTTCCTGGTCCACGATGGCGTACCCCTGGGTGCGGATCCGGTTCAGCTCCGCCCGCAGCGCCGGCACCGTGTGCAGGGTACGGGTGGTGAGCCGGTCCAGCCGGCTGCCCTCCAGCCGGGCGGTGGCCTCCTCCTCGGGCAGGTACGCCAGCAGCACCCGGCCGACCGAGGTGGCGTACGCCGGGAACCGGGTCCCGACGTTGATCGAGACCGTCATGATCCGCGACGTCGGTACGCGGGAGACGTAGACGACCCCGTCGCCGTCGAGGACACACACCGACGACGACTCGTGCACCTGCGCGACCAGCCGCTCCAGGTGCGGCTCGGCGACCTCCGGCAGCGAGATCGCCGACAGGTAGGCGTACCCCAGCTCCAGCACCCGGGGGGTGAGGGAGAACATCCGCCCGTCGGTCCGCACGTACCCGAGGTCGACCAGGGTGAGCAGGAAGCGGCGGGCGGCGGCGCGGGTCAGGTCGCAGATCCGGGCGACCTCGCTGAGCGTCAGCTCGGGATTGCGGGCGTCGAACGCGCGGATCACGGCCAGGCCGCGCTCCAACGACTGCACGAAGTGAGCTTCCCGCCCGTGCTCGCTCATGGCTCTCCCGTTGTGTTGTCGCAGAACCTTATCGAGGTTCCACCGCGCCGGGATCCACCGATGATCCCGTTGTGCTGTCGGGGTTGTGACTACCCACTTCCGTGGTCTCGGCAAGCACCCGTTGCGCCACGGCGTACGCGCTGTTCGCGGCCGGCACCCCGGCGTAGACTGCGGTGTGCAGCAGCACCTCGCTGATCTCGTCGGCGGTGAGCCCGTTGCGCAGCGCCGCCCGTACGTGCATGGCCAGTTCGTCGGTGCAGTGCAGTGCGGTGAGCAGGGCGAGGGTGATGCAGCTGCGGGTACGCCGGTCCAGTCCGTCGCGGGCCCAGACGCTGCCCCACGCGTACCGGGTGATGAAGTCCTGGAAGTCGGCGGTGAACCCGGTCGTGTTGGCGACCGCCCGGTCCACGTGCGCGTCGCCGAGGACGGCACGGCGCACCGCCATCCCGGCCTCGTGGCGCGGGTCGGCCGGTGAGGCGCTTGCCGGGTCAGTCGGCGGGTCGGTCGGCATCGACGGTCACCTCCGGTCCGGTCAGGTGGTCCAGGATCAGCCGGGACATGGTCTCCGGCTGCTCCACGGTGGACAGGTGCGCGGCGTCGTCGACGATCCGCAGGCGGGCGCCCGGGATACCGTCGGCGATCGCCGCGCCGTGCGCCGGTGGGGTCGCCGGGTCGTCGGCAGCGGCGATCACCAGGGTGGGCGCGGTGATCGAGCCCAGCCGCCCGGTCAGGTCCATCCGTTCGACCGCGGCGCAGCAGCCGGCGTACCCCTCGGACGGGGTCGCCGCGATCATGTCCCGGGCGGCCGTGACGACGTCGGGTCGGCGGGCGGCGAAGCCCGGGGTGAACCAGCGGGCGGCGACCGCGTCGGCGACGGCGCCGGTGCCCTGGGCCCGGACGGTGGCGGCCCGCTCGGCCCACGCCTGCGCCGGCCCGAGCAGCGCCGAGGTGCAGCAGAGCACCAGTCGGTCGACGCGGGCCGGGGCTGTCGCGGCCAGCCACATGCCGATCATCCCGCCGAGCGACAGCCCGACGACATGGACCCGGTCCAGCTTCCGGCGGTCGAGCAGGGCGAGCACGTCGGCACCGAGATCATCCAGCGTGTACGGACCGGGCGGTACGGGGGAGCGGCCGTGCCCCCGGGTGTCGAAGCGCAGCACCCGCAGCCCGGCGCCGGTGAGCACCGGCACCTGCGGATCCCACATCGCCCGGGTGCTGCCCAGTGAGTTGGCCAGCAGCACCACCGGTGCGCCGTCAGGTCCGACGATCTCGTGGTCGAGGTCCACCGGATGGCCCTCGGTGTTCATCAGCGCTCCCCTGGTCCGGTCGGCGGTGGTGGGCGTGCAGCGCCCGGTCGATCAGTTCGTCGTACGCGCCGAGGTAGCCGGCCGGGTCGAGCAGCTCGTCCAGCCGCGACCGGTCGAGTACGGTGCCCACCTGCGGATCGGCGGCGAGCCGCTCGGCCAGCCCGGTGGCGGGCCCGTCGGTCACCGCCGCCTTGACGATCTCGTTGGCCCGCTGCCGGCCGAGCTGCCCGGCCAACGCGCCGCTGACCCGTTCGGCGAGCAGCGCGCCGCCGGTGGCGTCGAGGTTGGCCCGCATCCGGACCGCGTCCACCCGCAGCCCCTCCAGGCAGCGGCGCAGCCAGTACGCCGCCGAGCCGACCGACTCCAGCAGGCTGCGCAGCGGCCGCCACTCGGCGTGCCAGGCACCGGCCGCGCGTTGGTGCTCCTGCGTCATGCTGGCCAGCAGGGTGGCGACCAGCCCGGGTGCCTGGGCGGCGCAGGCGAGCGCGGTGACCGCGGCGACCGGGTTGCGTTTGTGTGGCAGGGTCGACGAGCCGCCGGGTTGTTCCTCGACGACCTCGGCGATCTCGGTCTGCGCGTGCAGGGTGACGTCGCGGGCGATCTTGCTGATGCTGCCGGCGGTGCCACCGAGAACACCGGCCAGCTCGGCCAGCCGGCTGCGGTCGGTGTGCCATGGCAGCACCGGTGCGGTCAGCCCGAGTTCGGCGGCGAGCCGGTCGACCAGTGCCGGGCCGGTGGGGCCGAACGCGGCGAGGGTGCCGGCCGCGCCACCGAGCTGCACCGCCGGGACCCGGTCTCCGGCAGTGGCCAGGGCGTCGGCGGCGGTGTCCAGGGCGGTCAGCCAGCCGGCGGTGACCAGCCCGAAGGTGGTCGGCAGGGCCTGCTGCAGCAGGGTACGGGCGGGCAGCAGGGTGTCGCGGTGGGTTTCGGTGAGCCGGGCGGCGGCAGCGGCGGCCCAGACCACGTCGTCATGCAGCGGTGCCAGGGCGCGGCGGACCACCAGCATCGCGGCGGTGTCCAGGATGTCCTGGCTGGTCGCCCCGGCGTGCACGTACCGGCCGGTGTCCGGGCCGACGGCGGCGCGCAACGCGGCGACCAGCGGCACCACCGGGTTGCCGGCACCGGTGGCTCCCGCACCGATCCCCGCCAGGTCGAACCGGTGCTCCTGGGCGGTGGCGGTGATCGCTTCGGCGGCGGCCGCCGGCACCGTCCCGAGTGCCGCCTGGGCGCGGGCCAGCGCCGCCTCGACGTCGAGCATGGCGCGCAGCCACGCCTGGTCGTCGACGGCGGCGCGGACCGCTCCGGCGGCCAGCAGGGCGTCGAACAGTCCGCCCGGACCGGTCTCGGTGGGGCCGGTGTCGGGTTCAGACGGCGAAGAAAACGGTTTCATGCTCGCCCTGCAGCCGGATGTCGAAGCGGTAGCCGTCCGGTTCGGCGGTCGCGACCAGGGTGGCCCGCCGGTGCGCCGGCACCTCGGCCAGGACCGGGTCCGCGGCGTTGACCTCGGACTCGTCCGGGAAGTAGATCCGGGTGACGACCCGGTGCAGCAGCCCCCGGGCGAAGACCGACACGTCGACGTGGGGTGCCTGCGGCCGCCCGCCGGGGCCGGGCACCGCCCCTGGCTTACGGGTGTAGATGGCGTACCCGCCGGACTCGTCGGTCGGGCAGCGGCCGAAGCCGCGGAACCCGGCCACCGCGCCCCGGGGGTCGTCCGGGTGGTCGAAACGGCCCTGCCCGTCGGCCTGCCAGGTCTCGATCAGACCGTCCGGCACCGGGTCGCCGGCCCCGTCGAACAGTCTCCCGCGTAGCCAGATCCCGCCCGGGGTGTCGGGCTCGACGACGTACGGTCCGTCCGGCCAGGGCAGGCCGATCCCCAGGTACGGTCCGACCGTCTGCGCGGGAGTCAGCTCGGTCAACTGGTCCCAGATCGCCGCAGCGCCGCTGGTCATGACTCCTCCATCGGGGTCGCCTCGCGCCCGCGCAGCACGATGTCGAACCGGAACCCGAGCGCCCACTCCTCGACGGTGTTGTCCAGGTCGAACGTCGAGATCAGCCGTTGCCGGGCGGCCGGGTCGGGGATCGAGTTGAGTACCGGGTCGTAGGCGAACAGCGGGTCGTCGGGGAAGTACATCTGGGTGACCAGGCGTTGGGTGAAGGCCCGGCCGAACAGCGAGAAGTGGATGTGCGCCGGCCGCCAGGCGTTGGCGTGGTTGCGCCACGGGTAGGCGCCGGGCTTGATGGTGACGAACCGGTAGCGGCCCATCGAGTCGGTCACCGCCCGGCCGACGCCGGTGAAGTGCGGATCCAACGGTACGTCGTGCTGGTCGAGCTTGTGCAGGTAACGCCCACCGGCGTTGGCCTGCCACACCTCCACCAGGGTGTCCGGCACGGGCCGCCCGTCGCTGTCGCGGACCTGGCCGTGCACGATGATCCGCTGGCCCTGCGCCTGGCCGTCGCGGTCGGAGCTCAGGTCGGCGTCGGCGGCGGTGACCCGACCCTCGCCCAGCAGCGGGCCGGTCACCTCGGTGAGGGTCTGCGGCAGCAGCACCAGCGGCTCGGCCGGGGCGCGCAGCACGGTGGACTTGTACCCGGGGGAGAGCAGCGGCGGGTGTACGGCGGTGTCGTCGCGGCGGTAGCGCGGTAGCAGCAGCCCGTGGGGGCTCGCATCGGGCGCGGCGTGCTCAGGCATGGACGGTTGCCTCCTCGGGGGGCGTCGACCGGTCAGGGGTGCAGCAGTTGGCGCAGCGTGGCCAGCTCCCGCGCGGTGGGCTCGGCGGTGGTCGTCAGGTCGGGGGCGACCTTCAACGGCCAGCCGGTGGCGGCGGTGACCTGGTCGACCTGCACCCCGGGATGCAGCTGGGTGAGGGTCAGTTCGCAGGTGTCCGGGTCCGGGCGCAGCAGGCCGAGGTCGGTGATGACCAGGGTGGGTCCGTGTCCGCGCAGGCCGAGTCGCTGCCGGTCACCGGGGCCGGCGCCGAAGCCGACCGAGGTGACGAAGTCGACGCGGTCGACGAAGGTCCGTCGGCTCTGCGGCACGATGACGATCACCTCGCCACAGGAGGCGGCGATCTCCGGCGCGCCGCCGGCACCCGGCAGCCGGACCTTCGGGTCGGCGTACGTGGCACCGATGATGGTGGTGTTGATGTTGGCGTACCGGTCGATCTGGGCGGCGCCGAGGAATCCGACGTCGATGCGGCCGGGCTGCAGCCAGTAGTTGAAGATCTCCGGCACCGAGACGACCGCGTCGGCGGTTTCGGCGAGGACGCCGTCGCCGATGGACAGCGGGAGCCGGTCGGGCTTGGCCCCGATCGTGCCGGACTCGTAGATCAGCACGAGCCCGGGGGAGTGGGTACGGCGGGCCAGGTTGGCGGCGGTGCTCGGCCGGCCGATGCCGACGAAGCAGCGTGCCCCGTCGCGCAGCGCCCGGGCGGCGGCGACGGTCATCATCTCGTCGAGGGTGAAGTCCGTGCTGGCGGTCGGGTCACTCATGCGGCACCCCCGTCGGTCGGTGCGGCGGCGGCCGTGGGGTGGATCAGCGTGTCGAGCCAGCGGGTGAACGTCTCGCGGTCCCGGCTGATCTCGTCCCACTGCTGGTAGTAGGCGTTGTCCCGGTCGCTGTAGCTCATCGCGTAGGAGGGGTGGGCCCCGCCGGGGACCTCGGCGACCCGGGTGATCGCCCAGCCGGGCAGCACCATCGCGCCGGGGCGCGGCTCCAGCTCGTCGACGATCTCCTCGACGGTGACCAGTGACCGTTTCGCCGCCAGGACGACCTCCTTGTGCACCCCGGTGATGCCCCACACCTGGACGTTGCCCTGCCGGTCGGCGCGTTGGGCGTGCACGATGCCGACGTCGGGGTTGAGCGCCGGTACGGCGGTCAGCACCTCGCCGGTGAACGGGCAGGTGATCGGCGCGATGGTCGCGGTGTGGGCGACCAGGTCGGTGCCGACGTAGCCGCGCAGGACGGCGAAGGGCAGCCCGGCGGCGCCGGCGACGTACCGGTTGGCCATGCCGGCGTGGCTGTGTTCCTCGATCTCCAGTGGCCGGGGCCAGCCGCGCTGCACCGCGTCGCGGAACCGGTGCAGTGATCCGACGCCGGGGTTGCCCGCCCAGCTGAAGATCAGTTTGGCGGCGCAGCCGGCGCCGATCAGCTGGTCGTAGACGATGTCCGGGGTCATCCGGATCAGCGTCAGGTCCCGCCGGCCCTGGCGGATGATCTCCTGCCCGGCGGCGGTGGGGATCAGGTGGGTGAAGCCCTCCAGGGCGACGCTGTCGCCGTCGTGGACCAGCTCGGCGACAGCGTCGGACAGTGAGGAGATTTCACCCATGCCACATCCCCGGTGCGTGTGTAGAACAATCGTTCGCTAAGCGAACGGTACGGTCGGTCGCGCCGGCATGTCAACGCGCCGGCTCCAGTCCAACGGCAGCCCCACGTAGTTCTCCGCGAGGGTGGTCGCCGCCGCCGTCGAGGTGGCGACGTACTCGAGTTGGGCGACCTGCAACCGGTGGGAGAACTCGTCGGCGTCGGCCGGTCGGTGCAGCAACCCGGTCATCCAGGACGAGAAGTGCTGCACCCGCCAGATCCGCCGCAGGCACCGGGCCGAGTACTCGTCGAGCCCGGTGCCCCGCCCCTGCTTGAACCAGCTGGTCAGCGCTTCGGCCAGGAACCGCACGTCGGCCACCGCCAGGTTGAGCCCCTTGGCGCCGGTCGGCGGCACGATGTGGGCCGCGTCGCCGGCGAGGAACAGCTGGCCGCGGCGCATCGGTTCGGTAACGAAACTGCGCATCGGTGTCACCCCCTGTTCCAGGATCGGACCCTCCTTCAGGGTGAAGCCGTCGTCGGTGGCCAGCCGGGTGTGCAACTCGTCCCAGATCCGGGCGGCCGGCCAGTCGGCCAGGTCGGTCTCGTTGGGAACCTGCAGGTAGAGCCGGGTCACGTCGGGGCTGCGCATGCTGTGCAGGGCGAAACCGTGCTCGTGGTGGGTGTAGATGAGCTCGTGCGCCGACGGCGCGGCCTGGGCCAGGATCCCCAACCAGCTGAACGGGTAGGTGTGCTCCACGGTGCGTCGGGCCGTCTCGGGGATGGCGCCCCGGCTGACCCCGTGGAAACCGTCGCAGCCGGCGACGACCAGGCAGTGCAGTTCGCGTATCGTGCCCTCGTGCTCGAACCGGACCACCGGGGCATCAGTGTCGATGCCGTCCAGGCTGACGTCGGAGACTTCGAACAGGATCTCGCCGCCGGCGGCCAGCCGGGCGGCGATCAGGTCCTTGACCACTTCCTGCTGGCCGTAGACGGTGATCGACCGTCCGCTGGTCAGCGCGGCCAGGTCGATGCGCCGCGACACACCGTCGAAGCGCAGGTCAAGGCCGGTGTGGACGAGCCCTTCCTGGCGCATCCGGTCGCCGACGCCGGTGTCGGCGAGCAGTTGTGCCGTGTCGTGCTCGAGCACGCCGGCCCGGACCCGGCGCTCGACGTACGACCGGCTGCGGGTTTCCAGCACCACGGAGTCGATACCCTCCAGGTGCAGCAGGTGGGAGAGCATCAGCCCCGCCGGTCCCGCTCCGATGATGCCAACCTGGGTGCGCACGCTGCTCCCTTCCCCTGCCGGATTGGCAGAGTATCTTCCGATATGCACATTGACGTGAGCCGGGGTAGCCCGTACGTTCATCATAAGAACCATCGTTCGGTACGCGAACACCCCCGATCGGTCATACCCATCCCTCAACTGGAGGTCCCATGCGACGGCCCCTCGTCGCCCTCACTCTGGCCACCGCACTGCTGGTCGCCGCCTGTGGTTCCGACTCGTCCTCCGACGAGGCCGACGGCACCGGCGAAGTAACCGACGTCACCGTCGGCGTCATCCCGATCGTCGACGTCGCGCCGATCTACCTCGGCGACGAGAAGGGCTTCTTCGCCAAGCGCGGCATCAACCTGACGATGGAGAGCGGCCAGGGCGGCGCCGCCATCGTCCCCGGTGTCGTCAGTGAGCAGTTCCAGTTCGGCTTCAGCAACGTCACCTCGCTGATGACCGCCCAGGTCAGCGACGTACCGATCAAGGTCGTCGCCAACGGGGTGGCCTCGACCGGCAGCGCCGACGGTGACTTCGGCGGCGTCGCGGTCAAGGAGGACAGCGCGATCCAGACGGCGGCCGACCTGGCCGGCAAGAAGGTCGCGGTCAACACCCTCAAGAACATCGGCGACACCAGCGTGCGGGAGTCGGTCCGCAAGGCCGGCGGCGACCCCGAGAACATTCAGTTCGTCGAGATGCCGTTCCCCCAGATGCCCGCGGCGCTCGAAAACGGCGACGTCGACGCGGCCTGGATGGTCGAGCCGTCGCTGACCGTCGCCAAGGACGCCGGTGCCCGGGTCGTCGCGTGGAACTTCGTCGACACCGCCCCCGAGCTGACCGTGGCGGTCTACTTCACCAGCACCAAGCTGGCCCAGGAGAACCCCGACCTGGTCACCCGCTTCCAGGAGGCGATGGCCGAGTCGCTGTCCTACGCCAACGCCCACCCGGACGAGGTGCGTGACGTGCTGCGCAGCTACACCGACATCGACCAGGCCATCCTGGACGCGATGACGCTGCCGCAGTGGCCGGCGGAGATCAACCGTGCGTCGATCGAGCGGGTCGCCGAGCTCGGCCTCGCCGACGGCGTCTTCGAGTCCGAGCCGGATCTGGACGCGCTGCTGCCGTGACAGCGGTCGACAACACCCCGGTCGGGGCCGGCACCGCCGGCCCCGACCGGGGCACGTCACCATCCGGGCCCCGGCCGACCCGGCGGCGCCGGCCGTCGAACCTGCTGCTCGGCCTCGCCGGGCTGGCCGGCCTGCTCGCCGTGGTGCAGATCCTGCCCGCCACGCCGCTGGTGTCGGCCCGGTACCTGCCGCCGGCCACCGAGATCCTCGCCGCGCTGGTCGACCTGCTCGGCGAAGGCCGGTTCTGGGTCGCGCTGGGCGACACCCTCACCGCCTGGGCGATCGGGTTGGCCATCGCCGTCGGCGCCGGCATCGCACTGGGAGTGCTGATCGGTACGGTGCCGCTGCTGCGGGCCCTGACCGCCTCGACGGTCGAGTTCCTGCGCCCCATCCCGTCGGTGGCGCTGATCCCGCTCGCCGTGCTGCTCTACGGCACCGGCATCGAGTCCACCCTGCTGCTGGTCGTCTACGCCGCCTTCTGGCAGGTGCTGGTCCAGGTGCTCTACGGCGTACAGGACGTCGACCCGGTCGCCGACGAGACCGCCCGCAGCTACGGCCTGGGCACCTGGGCCCGGGTCCGACACGTCGTCTGGCCCACCGCGCTGCCGTACGTGATGACCGGCGTACGACTGGCCGCGGCCGTCGCCCTGGTGCTGGCGATCACCGCCGAACTGGTGATCGGTGCCCCGGGGCTGGGTAACCGGATCGCGGTCGCCCAGACCTCCGGTGCCGTGCCGTTGATGTACGCCCTGGTGGTGGTCACCGGCCTGCTCGGCGTGGCGATCAACCTGATCGCGCGGGCGGTGGAGCGCCGGGCGCTGTCCTGGCACCAGTCGATGCGTGGCGAGGTGATCGCGTGACCGGGCTGGTCAAACGGGTGGGCTTCGCGCTCGCCCTGCCGGCGGTGCTGCTCGCCGTCTGGTGGTTCGCCACCGCCGGCAGCACCAGCTTCTACTCCCCGCCGTTGAGCCGGATCCTCACCGTGTTCCCCACGACCTGGACGCCCGAGCGGCTGCTGGCCGACGTACTGCCCAGCCTGCTGCGGCTGGCCGGCGGCTACACCGTGGCCGTCGTGGTCGGGATCGGACTCGGCGTCCTGGTCGGCAGCTTCCGGACCGTACGCGGTGTGCTGGAACCGGTGCTGGAGTTCTTCCGCGCCATTCCGCCGCCGGTGCTGGTGCCGATCATCATGCTCTTCGCCGGCATCGACAACACGATGAAGGTCGTGGTGATCGCCGCCGGGTGCGTCTGGCCGGTGCTGCTCAACACCGTCGAGGGCGTGCGCGCCACCGACGAGGTGCTCTCCGACACCGCCCGGTCGTACGGGATCACCGGGGTGGCCCGCCTGCGGCACCTGGTGCTGCGCGCGGCCAGCCCGCAGATCGCCGCCGGCATGCGCCAGTCACTGTCGATCGGCATCATCCTGATGGTGATCAGCGAGATGTTCGCGGCCAGCAACGGGCTCGGCTTCACCATCGTGCAGTTCCAGCGCACCTTCGCGATTCCGCAGATGTGGAGCGGCATCCTGCTGCTCGGCCTGCTGGGCTTCGCCCTGTCCGTGCTGTTCCGCTTCGTCGAGCTGCGCGCCCTGGCCTGGTACCACGGCCTGCGGCGGGCGCAGCGCAGCTCATGAGAAAGGTGCCGAGCGATGCTCGATGTCCAGGGCCTACGTAAGGTCTACGACGGGCGCCAGCGCCAGGTGGAGGCGGTGCGTGACCTGACCTTCACCATCGCCGCCGGTGACCTGGTGTGCCTGGTGGGCCCGTCCGGTTGCGGCAAGACGACGCTGCTCAAGTGCATGGCCGGCCTGCTTCCGCCCACCTCCGGGCAGGTGCGGTTGCGCGGCGAGACGGTCACCGGCCCGCCGCCGGGCATGGCCGTGGTCTTCCAGGAGTACGGGCGCAGCCTGTTCCCGTGGATGAACGTGCGGGACAACGTGGAGCTGCCGCTGCGGCAGAAGCGGATGGCCCGGGCCCGGCGTCGGGCACTGGTCGACGAGGCGCTGGCCGCGGTCGGTCTCGCCGACACCCACAGCGCCTATCCGTGGCAGCTCTCCGGCGGCATGCAGCAGCGGGTGGCGATCGCCCGCGCGGTGGCGTACCAGCCGGACGTGCTGCTGATGGACGAGCCGTTCGCCGCGGTCGACGCCCAGACCCGCGCGGACCTGGAGGATCTGATCCGCCAGCTCTGGCAGCGGCTCGGCGTCACCATCCTGTTCGTCACCCACGACATCGACGAGGCGGTCTACCTGGGTCAGCGGGTGCTGATCCTGTCCTCCTCGCCGACGGTGGTGCAGGACGAGGTCACGGTGGACCTGCCGGTCGACCGGGATCAGCTGCACACCCGCGCCGACCCGCGCTTCACCCAGTTGCGCGGTCACGTCTACGAGCAGATCCAGGCCGCCAAGCGGGGTCAGCGCGCCCCGGCCGGCCAGCACTGACCTGCCGGAGGGAGCCCTGTCATGTCCGTCGCCTACCTGGTGTCCGGCGTCCGTACCCCGATCGGCCGGTTCGCCGGCGCGCTCGCTGCGGTGCGTCCGGACGATCTGGCCGCCCACGTGATCCGTGAACTCGTCGCCCGGCACCCGTCGGTGGACTGGGCGGCCGTCGACGACGTGGTGCTCGGCTGCGCCAACCAGGCCGGTGAGGACAACCGCAACGTGGCCCGGATGGCGGCGTTGCTGGCCGGGCTGCCGGAGCAGACCAGCGGTACCACGGTCAACCGGCTGTGCGGCTCCGGGCTGGACGCGGTGGCGATCGCCGCCCGCGCGGTGGTGGCCGGTGAGGCCGACCTGGTCGTCGCCGGTGGGGTGGAGAGCATGAGCCGGGCACCGTTCGTGCTGCCCAAGGCCGCCACGGCGTACTCGCGGGCGGCGGAGATCCACGACACCACCATCGGCTGGCGGCTGGTGAACCCGCTGATGCGCGCCGGCTGGGGCACCGACTCGATGCCGGAGACCGCCGAGAACGTGGCTGCCGAGTACGGCGTCGAGCGCACCGCGCAGGACGCCTTCGCGTTGCGGTCCCAGCAGCGGGCCGCCCGGGCACAGGCCAGCGGCCGACTGGCCGCCGAGATCGCGCCGGTCGAGGTGCCGCAGGGCCGCAAGGGCACCGTGACGGTCGCGGTCGACGAACACCCCCGGGAGACCTCGGCGGACAAACTCGCCGCGCTGCCGACGCCGTTCCGCGACGGCGGTACGGTGACCGCCGGCAACTCCTCCGGGGTCAACGACGGTGCGGCGGCGCTGCTGGTGGCCAGTGCCGACGCCGTGCGGCGGTACGGGCTGACCCCGTTGGCCCGGGTGGTCGGTGCGGCCACCGCCGGGGTGGCTCCCCGGGTGATGGGGATCGGCCCGGTGCCGGCGACCCGGCGACTGCTCGGCCGGCTCGACCTCAAGGTCTCCGACGTGGACGTCATCGAGTTGAACGAGGCGTTCGCGGCGCAGGCCGTCGCGGTGCTCCGCGAGCTGGGCCTACCGGAGGACGCCGAGCACGTCAACCCGAACGGCGGGGCGATCGCACTCGGGCATCCGCTCGGTGCCAGCGGCGCCCGGCTGGCGTTGACCGCAGCGCTGGAGTTGCGCGAACGGTCCGCCCAGCGGGCACTGTGCACCATGTGCATCGGGGTGGGGCAGGGCATCTCGCTGCTGCTGGAGTCGGCCCGCTGAGGTTCCCCCGGGCCGGTACGCCGTCGGGCAGCTTTCCGGCATTGTCGTGAATCTGCCAGCGGTGCACATTCCACCGTCGCGGCGCTACCATGGGCCGGCGAACCGCGTCGCCAGGAGGCTGAGGGCAGGATGGCGGACCAGCTCGACGACGTACCGGCCGGGGTGGACATCTCGCGCCCCAGCGCGGCCCGGGTCTACGACTATTTTCTCGGCGGCGCGCACAACTTCGAGGTCGACCGGCAGCTCGCCGAGCAGATCATGGCGATGACACCGCATCTGGCCGAGACCATGCGGGCCGGCCGGGCCTTTCTGCGCCGAGCGGTACGGATGCTGCTCGCCGACGGCGTCGACCAGTTCCTCGACATCGGATCCGGCATCCCCACCGTCGGCAACGTCCACGAGGTCACCCACGCGGTCGACCCGACGGTGACCGTCGTCTACGTGGACATCGATCCGGTGGCGGTGGCACACAGCCGGACCATCCTGGCCGACGTCACCACCGCCGCCGTGATCCAGGCCGACCTGCGTGAGCCCGACACGATCTGCGACCGGGCCGCGGCGACCGGGCTGATCGACTTCGACCGGCCGGTGGCGGTGCTGCTCGCCGGAGTGGCCCACTTCATCCCCGACGCCGACGGTCCGCAGGAGATCCTGCGCCGGCTGCGGGCCCGCCTCGCCCCCGGCAGCTATCTGGTGATCTCCCACGCCACCTACGAGGACCAGCCGCCGGAGGTGCTCGCCGCCCAGCGGCTGTCGGCCCGCACCGACACGGAGATCACGTTGCGGTCCAGGGCGGACGTCGCCGCGATGTTCGGCGACTTCACCGTCGTCGAGCCCGGAATCGTGCACCTGCCGCTGTGGCGGCCGGACTCGCCGACCGACGTGGATGATCACCCGGAGCGGTTCGGTGCCTTCGGCGGTGTCGCCCGCCGGGACGCCGCCCTGTCCTGATCATGTCGGCGTCCGGTACGGGCGACGCGGCCGCCGGGATCGACGTCGACGGTGCGCGGCGGTTCGCGCAGCGCTGGGCGGCCGCCGCCGGCCAGCTCGGCTACCTGCCCCTGAGCTCAGCCGAGACCGTCGACATCCTTCTCGGGCACACCCTGCGACTGGCCGCCGCGGTGACGGCCGCGACGTTCAGCGACGAGCCCGGCCGTGACGTCGGGCGGGCGCTGGTCGACGACCATCTGACCGAGCCGGCCGTGCTCGACTGGACGGTGTCCGCCCTCGGCCGCGACTTCCTGCCGCTGGTGCTGCCGCACCTGGCGGACCCGGCACCGGCCCGGCAACGGGTCAGCCAGTTGCAGGGAACACTGGCCGGCGGCTACGCCCGCGCGTTGCGCAACCGGGTCTTCGCGCAGCAGTCCAGCATCCGCCGGGCCGCCTGGTCCGCCCGCGACGCCGCCGAACAGGCGCTGCGCGACAGCGAGGCCCGGTTCCGGGCGGTGTTCACCGGTGCCGCCATCGGTATCGGCATCGCCGACCTCACCGGCCGGATCATCGACGTCAACCAGGCCTTCGCCGACATGCTCGGTTACCCGGTGGCGCAGCTGCGGGAGGTCAACGTCGGGCAGCTGTTCCACCCGGACGACGCTCCCGGCATGTACCAGCTCTACCTGGAGCTGATCGAGGGCAAACACGACAGCGTCCGGGTCGAGAAGCGGTACTACCGCAAGGACGGCCGACCGATCTGGACCGACCTGGCGGTGTCGCTGGTGCGCCACGACGACGGCCGCCCCCGGTTCACCGTCGCCATGGTCGAGGACATCAGCGACCGGTACGAGATGCAGCGACGGCTGCGGTTCCAGGCCGAGCACGACCCGCTCACCGAACTACCCAACCGGGTGCGGTTCTTCGACGAGCTCGCGGCGGCGCTCGCCGACGACCAGCAGCAGGTCGGGGTCTGTTTCCTTGACATCGACGGATTCAAGTCGATCAACGACGGGCTCGGTCACGGTGTCGGTGACCGGGTGCTGACCGTGGTCGCCCAACGGCTCGTCGCCAGCGTCGCAGACGCCGGGCATCTGGCCGCCCGGATGGGCGGTGACGAGTTCGTGATCCTGGTGTACCGCTGCGCCGGCACCACGGAGCTGGTCGGCGTCGCCCAGTCGGTGCTGACCGCCCTCGCCGCACCGATCCACGTCGACGGTCACCAGCTGACCGTCACGGCCAGCGCCGCGGTGGTGGAATCCGCGCAGGCCGGTCGGGATCCCACCGATGTGATGAAGGCCGCCGACACGACGTTGCAGTGGGCCAAGGCGGCCGGGCGCGGCCGGTGGGCCGCCTTCGACCCGGTCCGTGGTGCGCAGGACGTCACCCGCTCGGCGCTGGCCGCCGCGTTGCCGGCGGCCCTGGACCGGGGCGAGTTCGTGGTGGAGTACCAGCCGATCGTCCGCCTCGCCGACGATACGACGACCGCGGTCGAGGCGCTGGTCCGCTGGGAGCATCCACAGCTCGGCCGGCTGGGCCCGGACCGGTTCGTCACCCTCGCCGAGGAGACCGGCCTGATCGTGCGACTCGGCCGGTGGGTGCTCGAGCGGTCCTGCCGGCAGGCGAGCCGGTGGCATGCCGCGTACCCGCACGTCCCGGTCGTGGTCAGCGTCAACATCGCCGCCCGGCAGGTCAGTGATCCGCAACTGGTCGCCGAGGTCGCCGGGGTACTGACCCGCACCGGGTTGCCGCCGCACCTGCTGCAGCTGGAACTGACCGAGAGCGCGGTCATGGCCACCGGCGGCGAGCCGTTGCGGGCCCTGCGCCGCCTGGCCGATCTCGGCGTCCGGTTGGCGATCGACGACTTCGGCACCGGCTACTCCAACCTGGCCTACCTGCGGCGGATGCCCATCCACGTACTGAAGCTGGCCGGCGGCTTCGTCGAAGGGATGCGCGCCGACGGGCCCCAGGGCGACCGCGACGAGCGGATCGTCGACGCGCTGGTCCGCCTCGCGCACGCCCTCGACCTGACCGTCACCGCCGAGGCCGTGGAGACCGCGAAGCAGGCGCGGCGGCTCGCCGCGCTCGGCTGCGACCAGGCACAGGGCTGGCACTTCGGCCGTCCGGTGCCGGCCGACCAGATCACCGCTGCGCTGTCCCGGGACCAGGACCAGGGGCCGGGCCAGGGGCCGGACCGGGGGCCGGACGCAACCGGACCGTGACGGCGCCGTCGGTCGGGGGCTCCTCGGCCGCCGCGCGGGCGAACCGCACCAGGTCCGCCACGGGCACGCCGTACGGCGGCTGCTCGGCGTACGGCGCGATCCGTTGGGCCGCACGGGCGAGCAACCGGGCGGCGCCGGTCGGGTTCCCCCGCCGGGCGTGGGTCAGTCCCACGGCCAGCTGGGCCAGGCCGCGCCAGAACTCCCGCTCCGGTGCCGGTGCCGCCTTCCAGGCCGACTCCAGCACCTCGTGGGCGTGGAACGGCCGGCCGGCGTCGAGCAGCCGCTGCGCCTCGTCGAGCGCCTCCACCGGGGGGAGCACCAGGTCGTCCGGCATCGTCGGCACCCCGGGTGCCCCCGGCGGCAGCGGCCGACCGAGCTCGTCGCGGGGCCGGGCGTTGCGGGGACGCCCCGCACCGTCGCGGTCGCGGCCGATCGGCGTACGGGTCACCCGGCCAACCCTAGCTGGCGGCCGGGGGCAGGACCCGCGCCGACGACCCGCCACCCCATCGCGGATCCAGCGCGATGGTGAGCGCCTCCTGGGTGGTCAACACCGGCTCGGTCGGCCGGCTGGTGCTGTCGTCCCACGGCACGCAGCGGGCGATGTTCAGCTCGACCCGAATGCCGTCCGGTCGCTGTACCCACAGCCCGCGACCGGTCAGGCAGTCGTCCGGCAGGTCGTAGATGACCACGGTGGTGCCGTCCGGCAACGAATAGCACAGCTGCCCGGCCTCGCACCGCGTTGCCGAGGCCGGATCCACGTGCGAGACGGTCAACCGGATCATCCCCGGCCCGGCACCCCGGTCCAGTCGCAGCGCCACGGTCGACATGCCCGACGCGGTCCAGGGCTCGTCGCTCATCCGGTAGTCACTGGTCCGGCCCTTGGGGAGGAGCCCGAGCAGCAGCTTCAGCGCGTCCTGGGCGGTCGCCGGTGCGATCTGTCCGTCGAGTTCGGGCGCGACGACGGTGAAATCGAGCGACTCCGGCGCCGGACAGTTGGTGACGTGGGTGCGCGGGGACAGCGACGCCGACAGCCCCGCCGGATCGCTCTCGCCGCACCGGGGACGCGGCGTGGCGAGCGGGCTCGGGTTCGCCAGGGCACCGGCGGACGGCCCCCGGGTCAGGGCCGGTGCCGGTGCCGGCACCGTGACGGTGGCCGGCGGGGCGGCGGCCGGCGCCACGTCGTCGACTCCGCCGCTGGCGATCGCCCCCAGCACTGCCGGGGTGAGCAGGATCGCGACGGTGGCGAACGCCGCGGCGGCGACACCGCCGACGGTGGCCAGCGCCCGGCGTACCCGGCG
Organism: Solwaraspora sp. WMMA2056; assembly: GCF_030345095.1. Classification (NCBI taxonomy): domain Bacteria; kingdom Bacillati; phylum Actinomycetota; class Actinomycetes; order Micromonosporales; family Micromonosporaceae; genus Solwaraspora; species Solwaraspora sp. WMMA2056. Next base: position 5,845,888 of record NZ_CP128360.1, on the reverse strand, counting down.
TCGCCGCCGGCCCAACCGGATCGACGTCGTCACCAGGTCCCCGAGCGGCGGCGCCGGCTGCCCGAGCAGCTCCTGCTCCAGCAGCCGTTTCATCTCACCCGCCACCGTGCCCGCCTCTCCCGTGTCGCCGAACCGGAACCGCCTGCGGTCGTGTCGAACACAGCACTCACACCCGGCATGACGTCACGGCCGCACCGGCGGGTGACCCGGCCGGTGACCTTCGTACCGTACGGGCACCGTCGGCGTCCCTGCGGTGTCGCCTACGGCACGCGTCGTCGGTGACGCGCGGCGTGTCGACGCGCGGTCGCGGCGTGCAACGATGGGGCGATGGGCAAGGTGTACCCCGACATCGACGGCCGCCTACGGGCCTTCATCGAGGCACAGCCGATGTTCTTCGTCGCGACCGCGCCGTCGGGAGGCGACGGTCACGTCAACGTCTCCCCGAAAGGAATGCGGGGCACGTTCGCCGTACTCGGGGCGCATCGGGTCGCGTACCTGGACTACCACGGCAGCGGCGCGGAGACGGTGGCGCATCTGCGCGACAACGGGCGGATCACCCTGATGTTCTGCGCGTTCGACGGCCCACCGAAGATCGTCCGGCTGCACGGCCAAGGGTCGGTGGTGCCGGTCGACGACCCCCGGTTCACCGGGTTGGCCGCGATCTTCGACGATGCACCGGATCAGCACGGGGCGCGCTCGGTGATCCTGGTCGACGTCACGCGGGTCAGCGACTCGTGCGGGTACGGCGTCCCGTTGCTGCAGTACGGTGGCGACCGCGACCTGTTGATCCAGGCGCACGCCCGCCGCAGCGCCGACGATCTGGTGGACTACCGCGCCACCCGCAACGCGGTCAGCCTCGACGGTCTGCCGGCGTTCTCCTGACCGCGCCGTCGCCGCCGGTCCGGTCGGCGGCGCTGCCGATGGTGTCCGTCGGTGCGTTCACGCGACCGATGGTGTCCGCCGGCACGTTAGGGCGGGACCGCCACAGGGTAGGAGGCGGGCCACGCCGGATGGTCCGGGGCAGGGGACGGTCCGGCACCGGCCGGGCGGTGCGGTGGCGTGACGGGGTTCGATTACTGAAGGTGGTCAGTGATGGCAGAGGGTGATGAGCCGGCGGGGACCGCACCGGCACCGGCACCAGCCACCACGGGAGCCGCCCTGCCTGCCGCGCTCGCCGCCGCGTTCGACGCGGGCGGCGACATGGGGGCGATGATTCGCGACCGCGACTGGTCCGCCACGCCGCTCGGCCCGCCGCACCAGTGGCCGGCGAGTCTCAGCCACGCCGTCGCCATGATGCTCTCCTCCCAGGCCCAGATCGTCCTGTACTGGGGTGACGAACAGCGGGCGTTCTACAACGACGCGTATCTGCCCACCATCGGGGCCAAGCATCCGGCGGCCCTGGGGGAGCCTGCGGCACACCACTGGTCCGAGCTGTGGGACGTCCTGGAGCCACTGTTCGACCGGGTCGTCGCCAGCGGGACCGCCTACCGGGGCACCGACCACCCGTTCATGCTCGAACGGCACGGCTTCCTGGAGGAGACCTACTTCGACGTCTCCTACGATCCGTTGCGGGTCGAGGACGGCAGCGTCGGCGGGGTCTACTGCGTCGTCAGCGAGACCACCGGTCGGGTGCTCGGTGAGCGGCGGTTGCGGGCGCTGGCCGACCTCAGCACCCGGTTGTCGGATCTGCAGAGTCAGGCGGAGCTGCGCCGGGGAGTGCTCGAGGTACTCGACGGGTGTCGCGGCGACGTACCGTTCGCTCTGCTCTATCTGGGTCCCGACGCCGATTCCGCCCGACTCGCCGGCGTCACCGGCGTGCCGGCGGAGACCGTCGTCGCGCCCCGGCATCCGGACTCCGACGCCGCCCCGGCGGCGCTGCTCGCCGCCTTGCGCGAGGGCACCGACGGGTCGGCACCGGTCGGTGACTTCGTCGCCGTAGCACCGGACAGCGCGGCCGCCGACGCGGTCGTCCTACCGATCTGCGCCGCCACCGATCCGGTCGGCGCGCTGGTCGTCGGGCGCAGCCGGCATCTGCCCTTCACCGGTGACTACCGTGACTTCTTCGACCTGCTCGCCCGCCAGGTCTCCAGCGCGGTCACCAACCAGCGGGCCTATCTGCACGAACGGGCCAGGGCGGCGGAACTGGCCGCGATCGACCAGGCCAAGAGTGACTTCTTCGCCAACGTCAGCCACGAGTTCCGGACCCCGCTGACGCTGCTGCTCGGGCCGATCGAGGACCAGCTCGACGAGCCCGACCTGCCCGCCGCGCACCGGGAACGGGCCGAAATGATGCACCGCAACGCGTTGCGGCTGCTCAAGCTGGTCAACACGGTGCTGGACTTCTCCCGACTGGAATCGGGGCGGGCGCGGGCCGCGTTCCAGCCGGTCGACCTGGCCGACCTCACCAATCGCCTGGTCAGCACGTTCCGGTCGGCCGCGCAGCGCGCCGGCCTCGACCTGGTGGCGGACTGCCCGCCGCTGCCTGTCGAGGTCCACGTCGATCCGGACCTGTGGGAGAAGGTCGTGCTGAACCTGCTCTCCAACGCGCTGAAGTTCACCTTGGAGGGCGGCATCACCGTCCGGCTGCGCCAGCGCGACCAGCTGGCGGAGCTGACCGTCGCCGACACCGGGATCGGAATTCCGGCGGCGGACCTGCCGCACCTGTTCGAACGGTTCCACCGGGTGGCCGGAGCCCGGGGCCGCAGCCACGAGGGCACCGGCATCGGACTGGCCCTGGTCCGCGAGCTGGTGCAGCTGCACGGCGGCACCGTGGCGGTACGCAGCGAACCCGGCCACGGCAGCGTCTTCACCGTCGGCGTCCCGCTCGGCACCGGGCACCTGCCGTCCCCGTCGGTCGGGCCGGCGGCCATCGACGTCGACGCCTCCGACGTCGACGCCTCCGACGTCGACGCCTCCGACGTCGACGCCTCCGACGGCAACGGCATTGTCGGCAACGCCGTTGCCGACAACGACGTGGTCCGGCTGCACCTGGCCGAGACCGAACGGTGGACCGGTACGGCACCGGCCGGACCGCAGGCGACGACGCACGGCGGCACCGACCCCGCGTCCTCGTCGCGGGCCGGGGCGCCGGTCGGACGGGTGCTGGTCGTCGACGACAACGCCGACCTGCGCGACCACGTCAGCCGGCTGCTGGCACCGTACTGGCAGGTGGCGACCGCGACCGACGGCGCCGAAGCGTTCGACCTGGCCACCCGGACCGCCTTCGACCTGGTCCTGACCGACGTGATGATGCCGAACCTCGACGGATTCGGGCTGGTCGCCGCGTTGCGGGCGGACCCGCGGACCCGGCACGTACCGGTCGTGGTGCTCTCGGCCCGCGCCGGGCCGGAGTCCGCGGTCGAAGGTCTCGCCGCCGGTGCCGACGACTACCTGATCAAGCCGTTCGCGGCGCGGGAGCTGGTCGCCCGGGTCCGAGCCAACGTCGAACTCGGCCAGCTGCGCGGCCGGATCATCCGCCAGCTGCGGGCGCTCGCCGACGCCGCCATCGCGGTGAACACCGCGCAGACCACCACCGAGGTGCTACGGGCGACGGTGGCGCACGTCCAGCGACTGGCCAACGCGGCCCGGGTGGTCGCCACCGCCCCCGGGGCCCGCCACGAGGCCGACGGTGGTGGTCGCAGCACCGGTGAGCCGGCAGCGGCCATCCCGTTCATCGGCGCGACCGGGGAACGACTCGGGGAACTACTGGTCTGGCCGGCCGACGAGGCCGGCACCGACATCGACTCCACCGCCCTGGCGGAGTTCGCCCGGCTGGTCGGCCTGCGGCTGGGCAATGCCCGGTTGTACGAGGCGGAACACCGCATCGCCACCACCCTGCAGCACAGCCTGCTGCCGCAGACGCTGCCCCGGGTGCCGGGTGCCCTGCTCGCCAGCCGGTACCTGCCCGGCAACACCGAGGCCGAGGTCGGCGGCGACTGGTACGACGCGGTGGAGGTCGGCGGCGGCCGGCTCGTGCTGGTCATCGGCGACGTGGTGGGAAAGGGCGTCAGCGCGGCCGCCACGATGGGGCAGTTGCGCAACGCGTTGCGCGCATACCTGCTGGAGGGGTTCGCCCCCGGGGACGCACTGACCCGGCTGAACCGTCTGATGGCGACGATGAGCCGGCGGTCACTGGCGACCGTGGTGTGCCTGTCGGTCGCCCCGGCGACCGGTGAGCTGCGCTACGCCAGCGCCGGGCACCCGCCGCCGGTGCTGGTCGTCGACGGTACGGCGCACCTGCTGCACGAGCGGGCCCTCGGGCCGCCGATCGGGGCGATCCCGGCGAGCAGGTACGCCACGGCGGTCACCCGGCTCGACGTCGGCACCCGGCTGATCTGCTACACCGACGGGCTCATCGAGGACCGGAGCGAGGGCATCGACGCCGGCCTGGACCACGTCCGCGCCGACGCGGTGGCCGGCGGCGACCATGTCGAGGACGTCGCCGACCGGCTGCTGCTACGGGTGGCCCGCCGGCCCCGCCGCGACGACGTCGCGGTGCTGGTGCTGGAGACCACCGAGCTGGACCGGCTGACGCTGCGACTGCCGGCGCAGGCGACCAAGCTGGCGCTGCTGCGACGGCGGCTGGAGGACTTCTTCACCGCGCACGGTCTCAGCGAGACCGACCAGTTCGATCTGACCGTGGCGATCTCCGAGGCGGCCGCCAACGCGATAGAGCACCCGGTGAGCCCGGCGGACTCCGACATCTGGGTCGACGTCTCGATCGACGGCGACGACCTGACGGCCAGCGTGCGCGACAGCGGCGGCTGGCGGGAGGCGACCGACGCCGGGTTCCGGGGGCGCGGGCTGGCACTCATCGCCGCCCTGGCCCAGCTGCGGATCGACCGTGACGAACACGGCAGTCGGGTGACGCTGGGCCGTCGGCTGGCGGCGCGCCCCGGTCGCGGCTGAGCGGCGACGGCCGGGCGGGTGGCGGACCCGCGACGGTCAGACGGGTGGCTGACCGGCGACGGTCAGGCCGTGGCGAGCCACGGTTGTTCGCCGAGCCCGGAGACCTCCAGAACCCGGCGGACCTGCCGCGACGGCAGTACCGTCAGCGCCTGCGGGTAGCGGTCGATGAGCTGGATCAACGCGTGGATCGCTGCCGAGTCGAAGAACGACACCTGACGCAGGTCGAGCGTGAGGGCGTCGGCGGCGACCCGGGTCGCCGCCTGGTACATGCTGTCCGCCGTCGCCATGTCGACTTCGCCCTGCACCGTGACGGTCAGGCGGTCGCCGTCGAGGTCACTGGTGGCGGAGAAGACCGGTTCCGGATCCTCGAGGTCCACGCAGTAGAAGATGGCACAACTGTGCGGATCCATCAAGAATCGGAGGTACCGGGTGGTCCGGGTCGCCGGCGGGGCAGCGGGCCGGGCCCGCCTGGGACGTCAGCCGCCCAGGTCCGGCGATACCCTGGGGGGATGACCGCCGTCCGCGCACCGCTGACCCCCGGCACCGTTTCGCCCTGGCGCGAGGTGCCCACGCACATCGCCCGGCCGGAGTACGTCGGCAGGGATTCGCCCACCCCGTGGCGCGGCTCGCACGTGCAGACCCCGGAGACCATCGAGCGGATGCGCTTCGCCGGTCGGCTGGCGGCCCAGGCGGTGCAGCTCGCCGGCGAGTACTGCAAGCCCGGGGTGACCACCGACGAGATCGACCGGGTGGTGCACGAGTTCCTCTGCGACCACGGGGCCTACCCGTCCACGCTGGGGTACAAGGGCTTCCCAAAGTCCTGCTGCACCAGCCTCAACGAGGTCATCTGCCACGGGATCCCGGACTCGACGGTGTTGACCGACGGCGACATCATCAACGTCGACGTGACGGCGTACATCGGTGGTGTGCACGGCGACACCGACGCCACGTTCTGCGTCGGTGAGGTCTCCGAGGAGGCCCGGCTGCTGGTGGAGCGGACCCACGAGGCGATGATGCGGGGCATCCGGGCGGTCGCCCCGGGCCGGCAGATCAACGTGATCGGCCGGGTGATCGAGTCCTACGCCCGCCGGTTCCGCTACGGCGTGGTCCGCGACTTCACCGGCCACGGCATCGGTGAGGCGTTCCACAGCGGGCTCTACGTGCCGCACTACGACAGCCCGCGCCCCACTGACGTGATGGAACCGGGGATGACCTTCACCGTCGAGCCGATGATCACCCTCGGCACCCACGAGTACGACGTCTGGCGCGACGGCTGGACCGTGGTCACCAAGGACCGCCGGTGGACCGCGCAGTTCGAGCACACCATCGTGGTGACCGACGACGGCTACGAGATCCTCACCCTGCCCTGACGGCCGCCGGAGCGGGCCCACCGGTCCGACTCAGCACGTTCTCGCAGTGGTCGAGCCACCGGACCTCCGCCTCCGCCTGAAACAGCTGGGCGTCCAGCACCAGCCGCTGGGCCAGGTCGGCAGGGGCGACCGCCAGCCGGGTCCGGTTCAGGTCCCGCAGCTCGTCCATGATCGCGGCGCGTTGGGTGGCGAGGATGGCCGGTACGTCGGCACCAGGGCTGACCAGCGCGACCGCGACCTTGATGGCGAGCTCGTCCCGGCCACGGGTGGCGCGGGGGACCGGGCTGGCGAACCAGCGGGCCAGTTCGTCCCGGCCGGGACCGGTGATCTCGAACGGTCGCTGCCCGGCCTCGTTGGCCGGCAGGGCGTGGACGAGGCCGTCGCGCTGCAGCCGGGCCAGCGTGGTGTAGACCTGCCCGATGTTCAGCGGCCAGGTCTGGCGGGTCTGCGCCTCGAACACGGCGCGGAGCTGGTAGCCGTACATCGGTCCGGTCCCGAGCAACGCCAGCAGGCCGTGACGGATGGACATGGCACTCGAGTATGCGTACCAGGTATGGCGCCGGCAACCGAGGTCATGAATCCGGGGTCAGGTGTCGGGCCGGCTCGGGTCGGCCGGCGGCTCAGTCCGGCCGCCCCGGCCAGGTCGGCACGACCGGTGTGCTGCCCGCGGTCTGCCGCCACTGGGTGGCCCGCACCGCGTACTCGATCATCGCGGTCAGCGCCGATTCGCGCTGCGGGCCCTCGGTGGCCGCCAGCAGGTCCCGCCAGACGGCGGCGCTGCGCTCCTCGACCTCGGCCGCCAGGCGCAGCGCGCTGGCCTGGTCGGTGACGGGGAAGGGCACCTCGTAGGCCGCCTGGGCCGGCACGATGTCGCTGCCGGTCGAGCGCAGGATCAACTCGTCGCGTCGCGTCCGGTGGGCGGTCTCGGCGGTGCGCGCCCGGTTGACGGCGTCACCGGTCAGCTGTGCCCCGATCAGCCCGTACGCGAAGATCGCCGCATGTTCGGCGGCCAACGCCCGGTCCCACGGGGTCATCGGAGCACCTCCAGGTGGCAGGCGCGGGCGGCGGCGATCGTCCCGAGCAGCGCGGCGCGGTCGGCGGTCGCGGCGAGGCACGCGGCGACGGCGGCGTCGCGGGCCGACTCCTCGGCGGTACGCAGCGCGGCGACGACGGTGGCGCGGTCAGGTGCCGGTGTGCCGGTGCCATCCGGGCTGACGGTGGCGCCGCCGCTGGCCACCGGGCCTTGCGCGGTGGCCGTCGGGTCCGCCGGGGACGTGGGCGTCGCCAGTTCGGTGCCGGTGACCCGGGCGAGTTCGGCTGCGTGCGCCCGATGGGTGGTGGCGATCGGTGTCAGCAGGGCATCGAGGTCGGCCACGCTGGCGGCTGCGGCCGCGTACTCGTCGGCCAGCTCGACCGTTGCGGCGAGCAACCCGGCGAGCGGGTCCGGGGCCGGTTCGGGCTCCGGGGTGCGGTCGAACAGGCCGCAGCCGGTGACCGCCGCTGGGGTGGCGGCGGCGAACATCGCGCCGGCGGCGCCCCGGAGCAGGTCCCGCCGGCTGCAGCCGGCACCGGTTCGCGCGCCCGGACGGCCGGTGGCGCGGGCACGCCGCACCGGGTGGTGGTGGGGTCTGGACACCGGGCTAGTCAACACCATCGGTGCGGCGGATGCGCCGGTACCGGCCCGATTGGGCGTCGGCCGGCCGCCGGCTCGAACCCTGTCGCGGGCAGGCGGCGTGTCGTAGCGGTGTGGCGACGCTCGGTGTCGACGGCCGCCTGTGGTGCCCGGTGGTCGACCCACGCGTCGCCCCGGGTGGTTTCGTCGGTGCGCCGGGCGGTCGATCCCTTCGGGGGCGCGTTACGCTCTGCCCAGCCCCGGATGAACCGCATCCGGCGATGCCGCCGCAGTGGTGACGGCGCATGTCGAAGACGATAACGGTGGAAGGGTGCGGAGATGACACAGCGTGACCGTGCCGGTGGCAGGTCACCCGGTTCCCGCTCCCGTCGGCCTGCCGCCGCGACCCGCTCCCGTCCCGAGGGCGGCCCGCGCCCCCGGGTCGAGCCGGTCGTGCGGCGCGACCGCCTGCGCGCGGTGATCGAGCCGGTGGTCGTGGCCGCCGGCTTCGACCTCGAGGACGTGTCGGTGTCCCGGGCGGGGCGTCGCCACCTGGTCCGGGTGATCGTCGACGCGGACGGCGGCGTCGGTCTGGACGCGGTGGCGGAGGTCTCCCGGTCGATCTCGGCGGCTCTCGACGAGGCCGAGTCCACCGCCGGCGCGGATCTGGTCGTCGGTGAGTACCAACTCGAGGTCAGCTCGCCCGGGGTGGACCGTCCGCTGCGGTTGCCCCGGCACTGGCGGCGCAACGTCGGCCGGCTGGTCCGGGTGAGCGCGGCCCAGCGTCAGGTGACCGGCCGGGTCGTCGCCGCCGACGACGCCTCGGTCAGCCTGGACGTGGACGGATCGGTGCGGCAGTGGCCGTACGCGGATCTCGGCCCCGGCCGGGTCCAGGTGGAGTTCCACCGCCTTGACGAGGTCGTCGACGACGACCTCGCGGATTTCGACGACGACCTGGCGGATTTCGACGGCTCGACCGACGACGAAGTGGAGGACGAGGAGAGGTGAACATCGACCTCGCGGCGCTGCGCGCACTGGAGCGCGAGCGGGAGATCCCGTTCGACACGATTCTCGCGGCGATCGAGGCCGCGCTGCTGACCGCGTACCGGCACACCGAAGGCGCCCAGGCCCAGGCCCGGGTCGAGATCGACCGCAAGAGCGGCATGGCGCTGGTGTACGCCCAGGAGGTCGGCGACGACGGCGTGGTGGTTCGGGAGTGGGACGACACCCCGCACGACTTCGGGCGGATCGCGGCGATGACCGCCAAGCAGGTGATCCTGCAGCGGCTGCGGGAGGCCACCGACGAGGTGCACTTCGGCGAGTACGCCGGACGTGACGGTGACCTGGTCACCGGGATCGTCCAGGCCCACGAGGCGCGGACCGAGAAGGGGATCGTCACCGTCGACCTCGGCAAGCTGGAGGCGGTGCTGCCGGCACCCGAGCAGGTGCCGGGGGAGAGCTACCCGCACGGACAGCGGCTCCGGTGTGTGGTGGTACATGTCGCCAAGGGCTTCCGTGGTCCGCAGATCACGCTGTCCCGGTCGCACCCGAACCTGGTGAAGAAGCTCTTCGCCCTGGAGGTGCCGGAGATCGCCGACGGCACCGTGGAGATCGCCGCGATCGCCCGCGAGGCCGGTCACCGTACCAAGATCGCGGTACGGTCGACGACGCCCGGCGTGAACGCCAAGGGCGCCTGCATCGGGCCGATGGGTCAGCGGGTCCGGGCGGTGATGAGTGAACTGCACGGCGAGAAGATCGACATCATCGACTGGTCGGACGACCCGGCGACGTTCGTGGGCAACGCCCTGTCTCCGGCGAAGGCGCTACGGGTCGAGGTGGTCGATCTGGCCAGCCGTACTGCCCGGGTGACGGTGCCGGACTTCCAGTTGTCGCTGGCCATCGGCCGGGAGGGGCAGAATGCCCGCCTTGCTGCCCGGTTGACCGGTTGGCGGATCGACATTCGCCCGGATACCGAGGCGGCGCCCGCCGGACGCGACCCTGCTCCGGAACCGGGCGGCGCGGTCTCTGGCGCGGCGGGGTAGACTTTCTTCGTGGTACGACGTGCGTCGCCGGAGCGCACCTGTGTGGGCTGTCGGCGACGTGCACCGGTTCACGAGCTACTACGGTTCGTCGTGGTGGGGGGCGAGAACGAGTTGCGCCTGCGACCCGATCCGATCCGTGGTCTGCCGGGGCGAGGTGCGCACCTGCATCCCGATCCGGCGTGTCTGCAGCTGGCACAGCGGCGTCGCGCTTTCGGGCGGGCGTTGCGCGTCACCGGTGTCGTGGACTCCGGTGAGCTGGCTGAGCACATTCGCGCGTCAACCGCTACGTCCGGTCATCCGGCCGGACGAGGGTCGCACAGCAAGGTAGGACGACCGACATGAGCACACGATGAAGTCCCAGCAATGATCAGGCTTCAAGTGCACGAGTGAGGTCGCTGCGGGTGCTGCCCGCACGACCTCGGAGTGAGGAGTGCAGTGGCAGGCAAGGCCCGCGTACACGAGCTCGCCAAGGAGCTCGGGGTCGAGAGTAAGACCGTTCTCGCCAAGCTCAAGGAGATGGGCGAGTTCGTGAAATCCGCGTCGAGCACGGTGGAGGCACCGGTCGCCCGACGCCTCCGTGGTGCGTTCGCGGCATCCGCCCAGTCGTCGACCTCGGCACCGGCCCCGTCGGCCGCGCCGTCGACGGGTGGCACCGAACCCAGGATCTCCGCCAAGCCGGCTCCGCCGCGTCGACCGGCCGCCCCGTCGTCGATGCGGCCCAAGGGCCCGGTCCCCGGACCGCCGCCGTCGGCGGCACCGGTGGCCAAACCGGCCAGCGCCCACGACATCGAGGTGGCCGCCGCCGAGGCGCGGGCCGCCGCGCTCAAGGCCGAGCAGGAGGCGAACGTCAAGGCCGCCCAGCAGGCGGCGAAGCAGCGCGACACCACCCGTCGGGACGCCCCGCCGGAGGGTGGCCCACGGCCCAAGCCCGGTCCGGGCTCGGTGCCGCCACGGCCGGGCAGCCCGGCCGCGGGCCGGTCGACCGGTGGCCGTCCGCCCGCACCCGGTGCGCCGTCGGCGACGCCGGGTCGTCCGGGCGCCCGCCCGCCGGCCCGCAGCGGCGGCAACAACCCGTTCGGCATCACCCAGGGCGGCGGGCAGCGGCCTGCCGCCGGTAGTGGCGGTCCCCGACCCAATCCGGCGTCGATGCCGCCCCGGCCGAGCCCAGCCTCGATGCCGCCCCGGCCGAGCCCGGCGTCGATGCCGGCGCAGCGGCCGGGTCGACCCGGTGGTCCCGGCGGTGCCGGGCGTCCGGGTGGTCCCGGCGGTGCCGGTCGCGGTGGCGGCGGCGGTGGTTTCCGTGGCGGTCCCGGTGGCGGTGGCGGCGGCGGTGGTTTCCGTGGCGGTCCCGGTGGCGGTGGCGGCGGCGGTGGTTTCCGTGGCGGTCCCGGTGGCGGTGGCGGCGCGGGTGCCGGCGGTGGTTACCGCCCCGGCGCGCCAGCCGGTGGCGGCGGTCGGCCCGGTGGCGGCGGCCGTGGCCGTGGTGGCGGTACGGCCGGTGCGTTCGGTCGGCCCGGTGGCCGTCCCACCCGTGGTCGCAAGTCCAAGAAGCAGCGCAGACAGGAGTTCGACAACCTGTCGGCACCGACCATGAGCTCGGGTGCACCACGCGGCCAGGGCCAGGTCGTCCGGCTGTCGCGGGGCGCGTCGCTGTCGGACTTCGCAGACAAGATCAACGCGAACCCGGGTTCGCTGGTCCAGGAGATGTTCAACCTGGGCGAGATGGTCACCGCGACGCAGTCCTGCTCGGACGAGACCCTGCAGTTGCTGGGTGAGCACCTCGGGTTCGACATCCAGATCGTCAGCCCGGAGGACGAGGACCGCGAGCTGCTGGCGCAGTTCAACATCGACCTCGACGCCGAGGTCGCGTCGGACCGGCTGGTCAGCCGGCCGCCGGTGGTGACCGTGATGGGCCACGTCGACCACGGTAAGACCAAGCTGCTCGACGCCATCCGCAAGACCAAGATGGTCGAGGGTGAGGCGGGCGGCATCACCCAGCACATCGGTGCGTACCAGGTGCAGGTCCCGCACGACGGGGTCGACCGGGCGTTGACCTTCATCGACACCCCGGGCCACGAGGCGTTCACCGCCATGCGTGCCCGTGGTGCCCAGGTCACCGACATCGTGGTGCTGGTGGTCGCGGCCGACGACGGCGTCATGCCGCAGACCATCGAGGCGCTCAACCACGCCAAGGCGGCGGACGTGCCGATCGTGGTCGCGGTCAACAAGGTCGACAAGCCCGAGGCCAACCCGGACAAGGTCCGCCAGCAGCTGACCGAGTACGGCCTCGTCGCCGAGGAGTACGGCGGCGAGACCATGTTCGTCAACGTGGCGGCCAAGCCCGGGATCGGCATCGACGACCTGCTGGAGGCGGTCCTGCTGACCGCCGACGCCGCGTTGGAGCTGACCGCCCCGATCGACGGTCCCGCGCAGGGCATCGCGATCGAGGCCCACCTGGACAAGGGCCGTGGTGCGGTGGCCACCGTGCTGGTGCAGAAGGGCACCCTGCGCACCGGTGACTCGATCGTCGCCGGTGGGGCGCACGGCCGGGTCCGGGCGATGCTCGACGAGAACGGCCAGCAGGTCTCCGAGGCCGGGCCGGCCCGTCCGGTGCTGGTGCTCGGTCTGACCGCGGTGCCCAGCGCCGGCGACACCTTCCTCGCCGCGCAGGACGACCGTACGGTGCGGCAGATCGCCGAGCAGCGGCAGGCACGCCGCCGGGCGGCGAGCTTCGCCAACTCGCGCGGTCGGGCCACGTTGGAGACGCTCATGGAGCAGATCAAGGAGGGCGAGAAGACCTCGCTCAACCTGATCCTCAAGGGCGACGTCTCCGGCTCGGTCGAGGCACTGGAGGACGCGCTGTTCAAGCTCGACATCCCGGACGAGGTCCAACTGCGGATCCTGGACCGGGGCGTGGGTGCGATCACCGAGAGCAACGTGATGCTCGCGAGCGCGTCCGCCGAAGCGGCGACGATCATCGGCTTCAACGTCCGGGCCTCCAACAAGGTCCGGGAGATCGCCGAGCGCGAAGGCGTGGAGATCCGGTACTACACCGTCATCTACCAGGCCATCGAGGAGATCGACGCAGCGCTCAAGGGCCTGCTCAAGCCGGAGTTCGAGGAGGTCGAGCTGGGCAGCGCGGAGATCCGCGACGTGTTCCGTTCGTCCAAGATCGGCAACATCGCCGGCTGCATGGTCCGGTCCGGCGTCATCCGCCGCAACGCCAAGGCCCGCCTGCTGCGCGACGGGGCGGTGGTCGCGGACAACGTCACGATCAGCTCGCTGAAGCGCTTCAAGGACGACGCGACCGAGGTCCGGGAGGGCTTCGAGTGTGGTCTGACCCTGGGTAACTACAACAACATCCAGGTCGGCGACGTCATCGAGACCTTCGAGATGCGGGAGAAGGCTCGCGCCTGACCCGCTGAGGTGACACAGCGACCCGACGGGCGGTCGGGACCGGCGCAGCTGCGCCGGTCCCGACCGCCCGTCGGTCGTCGTCGGCGGCGTGGTCAGGCGTATCCTGCGGGACGATGTTCACCGGAACCGCACTCTTCGACATGTTGCTGCCCGGCGACTCCCAGTCGCTGAAGGCCAAACGCTCCTACGTTCGCCCGATCGTCGCCGCGCTGCGCCGGTTCGAGGTGTCGGCGGCCGAGGTCGGTGCGCTCGACCGGCACGGCCGCGCCGAGATCGCGGTCGCGGTGGTCGCCGCCGACGCGGCACACGTCCGCGAGGTGCTCGACAACTGCGAGCGGACGGTGGCCGGCCGGCCCGAGATCGAACTGCTCTCCGTACGCCGTCGCCTCTACGGTGTCGACGACTGAGCGCCGCACCTGGCACAGGTAGGGTCGAGACGTTGACGGACTGCGCGGAGGTAGCAAGATGACGGATCCAGCCCGGGTACGCCGGCACGCCGAGCGCGTGCGCGAGCTGGTGGCTTCGGTGGTGCGTACCCAGATCAAGGACCCTCGGCTCGGGATGATCACGATCACCGACGCGCGGATCACCGCCGACCTGCGCGACGCGACGGTGTTCTACACCGTGCTCGGCGACGCTGCGGCCGAGGCCGGTACGAAGGCGGCGTTGGACAGCGCGAACGGCCTGCTGCGCAGCACGGTCGGCAAGGCGCTGGGGCTGCGCCACTCGCCGACGCTCACCTTCGTCCTGGACAACGTCCAGGAGCACGCCAAGCACATCGACGACCTGCTGGCGGCGGCCCGTAACGCGGACGCCGAGGTGCAGCGTCTGGCGGCGAACGCCCGGTACGCCGGGGACGCCCAGCCGTACCGCGAGGACGCCGACGAGGACGACGACGAGGCCGAGGCCGATGAGGACGACGATGCCGCGCCGGCCTCGGCCGACGGGGTGGATCCGGGGCGGCGGGCGCGATGATCAGCGTTCCCTCGCCGGCCGGTCCGCTGACCGACCGGGTGTCGGGGCCGACCGAGGACGAGTGGGCGGCCGCCGTGGCGGCGATCGAGGCGGTGCCGGCCGGTGGCCGGGTGCTGCTGCTGTGCCACGTGAACCCGGACGGCGACGCCCTCGGCAGCATGCTCGGGTTCGGCCTCGGGCTGTGCCGGCTGGGCGGCCGCCAGGTCCAGGCCGCCTACCCCGGGGGGCAACAGTTGCCGCCGGCGCTGCACGGCATGCCCGGCGCCCACCTGCTGGTCGCGCCGCACGAGGTGTGGTCCGATCCGGACCTGGTGCTCTGCTTCGACGTGGCCAGTGCCTCCCGGCTGGGCACGCTGGCCGACCGGATGTCGGCACCGACGTCGATCGTCGTGGACCACCACGCCTCCAACACCCGGTTCGGCGGCATCCATCTGGTGGATCCGGGTGCCGCCGCGACCTCGGTGGTGGTGCAGGGTCTGCTCGACCGACTCGGCGTACCGCTGGACGTGCAGATCGCGGAGTGCCTGTACATCGCGTTGGTCACCGACACCGGCTCGTTCCGGTTCGAGATGACCACCCCGGCCGTGCACGAACTGGCCGCCCGGTTGCTGGCCACCGGGGTCGCACCCGCGCAGATCGCCCGGCGGGTCTTCGACAGCCGTCCCTTCGGCGCGGTCCGGCTGTTCGGGGCGGTGCTGCAGCGCAGCGTTCTGGAGCCGACGGCTGCCGGCGGGCGGGGGCTCGTCTGGACCTACGCCACGCTGGCCGATCTGGAGACCTACGATCAGCAGCCGTACGTCTTGGAGGCGCTGATCGATTCGGTCCGCTGTACCGTCGAGGCCGACGTGAGCTGCGTGCTCAAGCAGGTCGCCGAGGCCACCTGGGCGGTGTCGATGCGCAGCAAGGGCGGGGTGGACGTGAGCCGGGTCGCGGTCGCGCTCGGCGGCGGCGGGCACCGGCTCGCGGCCGGTTTCACCGGCGTCGGCGCGGCACCGGACGTGATCCAGGCGATCCGCGCCGAACTGGACTGATCCGTACCGGTCGCGGGGTCGCGCGCGACGTCGCCTCGATCGGTGCCCGGACGGTCGGCGGGCGCGGCGGCCCGACCTGCTTCACTCGCCGTGAGCTGGCGGGGACAATCGGATGATGGAACAGCCGTCTGAGCTTGCCGCGGACGTGCCGCGGACGTGGGACCGGCCGGTGGTCTCGATGCCGGTCATCGCCGTGCTGTCGCTGGTCGGCGGGCAACTGCCGTCATTTTCGACGGCGGCCAATCTCTACACCATCGGTACCGGCGGCGCGTTGATCTGGATCGGCCTGTCCAGCAGGGTGCCCCGGCGGCCGTCACCGCGCCGTCTCGGCGACGGCGCCGTCTGGTGGGTGCTGCCGGTCGCGGTCTTCACCGTCTTCGAGTCGGCGACCTTCGCGCTCGGCTCGACCGAGGACTTTCCGACCTTCTCGAAGCTGGCCGACCCGGTGCTGGAGGCCCCGCTCGCCCGCAGCGCGGGATACTTCGCCTGGCTCGCCGCGTTCTGGGCGTTGGTGCGTCGATGAGCATGGCCCGCATCGTCGTGGTCGGCGGTTTCGTGCTGGCCGTCGCCCTGTTCGTGGCGGTGGAGGTGCTCGCCCGCCGGCCGGGCTCGCGCATCCCGTCGTTCGGTGACGTCTGTGCCTACGTCATGCAGTACGAGGTGGGCAAGGTACCGGTCGGGCGCCTCGGGGTGCTCGGCTTCTGGTGGTGGGTCGGGTGGCACTTCTTCGCCAGGTGATCGACGGACGGCGATGCAATTCTTCCACATCATGGGAACGGTGGGCAGGATGTGGACCTGAACGATAGCTTGGGTGTGGCGCTGGCCACACCTGCCCGCGTTCTGCTCGCCTGGTCGCGACCCGGAGATCCCGGCTCTGTCGCTGTTGGCGTCCCGTGTCCACTATGCGAGAAGGTCGTGTCGCCATGCCCAGCAAGCCCAAGCCCGAGACCACCGACGACGCCCGGGAGCAGGCCCGCCGGGCACTGCAGATGTCGATGGACACCCGCCAGTAGCAGGCTGCTCGCGTCGTAAGTGACGTAGGCAACAGCGGTCCTTACTGATCGGCTGCGATGCTCTGCGTCGATGACCAGTGCCCGTGGGCCGGGGACCGCCCCGCGCCAGGTGTCCCACCGGCGGATCGCGCACCTCGCGCTGCCCGCCCTGGTGGTGCTCGCCGCTGAGCCGCTGTACGTCCTGGTCGACACGGCCGTGGTCGGCCGCCTCGGTGCCACCGCGCTCGCCGCAGTCGCCGTCGGTGGCACCGTCATGTCCGTCGCCGCCTGGCTCGGTACCGTCGCGGCCTACGGCACCACCGGCCGGGCCGCCCGCCGGTTCGGTGCCGGTGACGCCTCGGCGGCCCAGGCCGAAGGTGTCCAGGCATCCTGGCTGGCGTTCGCCGTCGGGGTGGCACTCGCCGTCGCCGCGCAGTTCGCCGCCGGCCCGGTCACCGCCGGACTCGCCGGCCCGGGCAGCCCGGTCGCCGACGCCGCCGCCCAGTGGCTGCGGATCGCGGCCTGGGGCGCGCCCGGTCTGCTGCTGGCCGCCGCCGGCAACGGGTGGATGCGCGGGGTCCAGGACACCCGCCGCCCCCTGCGGTACGTCCTGGTGGCCAACGGGATCTCCGCCGTACTCTGCCCGCTGCTGGTCTACCCGGCCGGCCTCGGCCTGGTCGGCTCAGCGGTCGCGAACGTGGTCGCGCAGACCCTCGGTGGCGCGCTGTTCGTGCGTGCCCTGATCCGGACCGGCGTACCGCTGCGCCCCCGGCCGCAGCACCTGCTGACGCACCTGGCCGTCGGCCGCGACCTGCTGATCCGGGGCGCGGCGTTCCAGGCGAGCTTCCTGTCCGCGACCGCCGTGGCGGCCCGGTACGGCACCGCCCCGGTCGCCGCCCACCAGATCGCCATCCAGCTCTGGTTCTTCACCGCGCTGGCGATGGACGCCCTCGCGATCGCCGGGCAGTCGCTGATCGGCGCCGCGCTCGGTGCCGGTGACGCGGTGGGTGCCCGGCTGCTCGCCCGCCGCCTGGTCTGGCTCGGTGCCGGCGCCGGAGTCGTGTTCGCGGCGGTGTTCACCCTCGGCGCCCCGGTGGTCCCCGGCTGGTTCAGCCCGGATCCGGCCGTGCACGACCAGGCCATGCTGGTCTGGCCGTGGTTCGTGGCGCTGCAACCGGTCGCCGGTGTGGTCTTCGCTCTCGACGGGGTGTTCATCGGCGCCGGTGACCTGCGCTATCTGCGGAACCTGACGATCGGAGCGGCCCTCGGCGGCTTCCTACCGGCGATCTGGGCCAGCTACGCGTTGCAGCTGGGCCTGGCCGGCATCTGGGCCGGGCTCGGTCTGTTCATGCTCGTGCGGCTGGTCGGGTTGGTCGCCCGGCTGCGGTCACCGCGCTGGGCAGTGCTCGGCGTGCCGGTGGACCGGACCTGATCGCCGTGGCGCGGTGGGATCTGGCAGGCTTGGCAGTCGTGAGTACGCACGGACTGATCGTGGTCGACAAGCCGGCCGGGATGACCTCGCACGACGTCGTCGCCCGGATCCGGCGGCTGGCCGGGACCCGACGGGTCGGCCACGGCGGCACCCTGGACCCGATGGCGACCGGAGTGCTGATCGTGGCGGTGAACCGGGCCACCCGGCTGCTGACCTATGTGATCGGCGCGGGGAAGAGTTACACCGCCACGATCCGACTGGGCGTGTCGACGACGACCGACGACGCCGAGGGCGAGGTCACCGCCCGCACAGCGGTGACCGACGTCACCCCGGAGCGGATCCGGGCCGGCCTTGCCGCGCTGACCGGCGAGATCGACCAGGTGCCGAGCGCGGTCAGCGCCATCAAGGTCGACGGGCAGCGGGCGTACAAGCGGGTCCGCGCTGGCGAGGACGTGGCGCTGGCCGCCCGTCGGGTGACCGTCTCCCGGCTGGACCCGTTGGCCGTACGGCCCGACGACGACCGCCACGTCGACGTCGACGTGGCGGTGGACTGCTCGTCCGGCACCTACATTCGGGCGATCGCCCGTGACCTCGGTACGGCGCTGGGGGTCGGTGGACATCTCACCGCGCTGCGCCGCACCGCCGTCGGCGGCTTCGCCCTCGCCGAGGCGGCGACCCTGGCCGAGCTGGAGCAGCAGGCCCCGGACGTGGTGCGGCTGCCGTTGGCCGCCGCCGCCGACCGGATCCTGCCCCGGCGGGAGGTGGGCGCCGACGAGGCGCGGGTGCTCGGGCACGGCGGCCCGATCCCGCCGGTCGGTCAGCCGGGTCCGTACGCGGTCTTCGACCCGGCCGGTGAGCTGCTGGCGGTGGTCTCCGAACGGGGCGGTCGGGCCCGCGCGGAGATCGTGCTGGCCCCGGCGTGACAGCATCGGTGCGGCCGGTGGCCCCGGTCGGCGCAGCCCTTACGACAGACACGTGGCACCACAGGCGGGAGGCACAATGCAGCGGTGGCGGGGCGTGACGGCGGCCAGTGGTGGCTTGGGGCGGTCGGTGGTAACCATCGGCGTGTTCGACGGCATCCACCAGGGACATCAGGCGATCATCGGGCACACCGTCAAACGCGCCCGTGACCTCGGCATCCAGTCCGTGGTGGTCACCTTCGACCCGCATCCGGCCGAGGTCGTCCGACCGGGCAGCCACCCGGCGGTGCTGACCGGCCCGGCGCGCAAGGCCGAGTTGATCGAGGCGCTCGGCGTCGACGTGCTCTGCGTCCTGCCGTTCACCATGGAGTTCTCCCGGCTGACCGCCGAGCAGTTCGTCCACGACCTGCTGGTCGAGCAGTTGCACGCGGCGGTGGTCGTGGTGGGGGAGAACTTCCGGTTCGGTCACCGGGCGACCGGTGACGTGGCGCTGCTGGAGCAGCTCGGCCGGACCTTCGGGTTCGCGGTCGAGGGCGCGGGTCTGGTCAGTGACAACGGGACGATCTTCTCGTCGACGTACATCCGGGCCTGTATCGACGCGGGTGACGTAACCGCAGCGGCCGCCGCGCTGGGACGCCCGCACCGGCTCGAAGGCGTGGTGGTGCGCGGTGACCGGCGGGGCCGTGAGATCGGTTTCCCCACCGCGAACCTGCTCACCCCGCAACACGTGGCGGTGCCGGCCGACGGCATCTACGCGGCCCGCCTGGTCCGCTCCGACGGCCCGGTACGCCCCGACGGGCTCAGCGGGGGAGGCCCAGGGCTGCCGGCGGCGGCCTCGATCGGCACCAACCCCACCTTCGCCGGCCGCGACCGACGGGTCGAGGCCTTCATCCTCGACTTCGACGGCGACATCTACGGCGAGCAGGTGGCGATCGACTTCGTGGCCCGGCTGCGGGAGACCCGTCGCTACGACGGCGTCGGCCCGCTGGTCGCCCAGATGAACGCCGACGTCGCCCAGGTGCGGGCGGTTCTCGGCGCCTGAACGCGACGCCTGACGACCCGGCCGGGGCGACCCACCGTGGCCTTGCGATCCCGCGCGGCGACCTGCTGGTAGCCTGAACCCGGCGTCGGAACACCGACGTGTCGTCTCGCGTGCCTGCACGACGCCGCGGGTGCGAGGCGAGGGACACCCCCACACAGATCAGGGAGACCATGGCGCTCGATCAGGAAGCCAAGCGCAAGATCCGCGAAGAGTACGCCACCGCCGAGGCGGACACCGGTTCGCCGGAGGTCCAGGTCGCGGTGCTGACCAAGCGGATCGCCGACCTCACCGGGCACCTCAAGGTGCACAAGCACGACCACCACAGCCGTCGTGGTCTGTTGCTGCTGGTCGGTCGGCGTCGCCGGCTGCTCAACTACATGCAGAAGAAGGACATCAACCGCTACCGGTCGCTGATCGAGCGACTCGGCCTGCGGCGGTGACGTGACGGCGCGGCGGCACCGGTGACGGTGCCGCCGCGCCGCACCACCACCCGACACCGGGCCACCACGACCCACCCGTTGACGGGAGCCGGTCAACGTACCGGTCCTCGGTAGTGGCCCCCGGGCCAGCCGGCACCGCCGGCTCCCCCGGGCGCTTCGATCGAAGACCGGCCGGTTGAGCAGCTCCCCGAGGTCGTGGCCCACGACGCGTAAAGGAGCGCGACATCACCATGACCGAGCAGAACACTCTCGGCACCCAACGCAGTACCGCAGTGATCGACAACGGGTCCTTCGGCACCCGCGAGGTCACCTTCTCCACCGGCCGGTTGGCCCGTCAGGCCGCCGGTTCGGTGATCGCCCAGCTGGGCGACACCGTGGTGCTCTCCGCCACCACGGCGAGCAAGCAGCCGCGTGAGCATCTCGACTTCTTCCCGCTCACCGTCGACGTCGAGGAGCGGATGTACGCCGCGGGCCGGATCCCCGGCTCGTTCTTCCGCCGCGAGGGCCGGCCCAGCGAGGAGGCGATCCTCACCTGCCGGCTGATCGACCGGCCGCTGCGGCCGACCTTCGCCAAGGGCCTGCGCAACGAGGTCCAGGTCGTCGAGACCGTGCTCGCCCTCGACCCGGCCCACCCGTACGACGTCGTCGCGATCAACGCGGCGTCGATGTCCACCAAGCTCTCCGGCCTGCCGTTCTCCGGGCCGATCGGCGCGACCCGGATCGCCCACGTGGACGGTCAGTGGGTGTCCTTCCCGACCCTCGACGAGCTGGCCCGCGCCACCTTCGACATGGTCGTCGCCGGCCGGGCCCTGCCCGACGGCGACGTCGCGATCATGATGGTCGAGGCGGAGGCCACGCCGCAGGCGGTCGGTCTGATCGCCGGTGGCGCCAGCGCGCCGACCGAGGAGGTCGTCGCCAGCGGGCTGGAGGCGGCCAAGCCGACCATCCGGGAGCTGTGCCGGGCGCAGAGTGAGCTGGCCGAGGTCGCGGCGAAGCCGATCGCCGAGTTCCCGGTCTTCCTGGACTACGCCGACGACGTCTACGAGGCGGTCGTGACCGCCGGCCGCGACGAGGTCGCCGAGGCGCTGAAGATCGCCTCCAAGGCCGAGCGCGAGGACGCCCTCGACCGGATCAAGGAGAAGGTCGCCGGCGAGCTCGCCGAGCGGTTCGAGGGACGCGAGAAGGAGCTCGGCGCGGCCTTCCGGTCGCTGACCAAGTCCGAGGTGCGCGCCCGGGTGCTCCGCGAGCAGGTCCGCATCGACGGCCGCGGCCCGCGCGACATCCGGCCGCTGACCGCCGAGGTCGGGGTGCTGCCCCGGGTGCACGGCTCGGCGCTGTTCGAGCGTGGCGAGACCCAGATCCTCGGCGTCAGCACGCTCAACATGCTCCGGCTGGAGCAGACGCTGGACACCCTCTCCCCGGAGAAGTCCAAGCGCTACATGCACAACTACAACTTCCCGCCGTACTCCACCGGGGAGACCGGCCGGGTCGGTTCGCCGAAGCGGCGCGAGATCGGCCACGGCGCGCTCGCCGAGCGGGCCCTGGTGCCGGTGCTGCCGACCCGGGAGGAGTTCCCGTACGCGATCCGCCAGGTCTCCGAGGCGCTGGGCTCCAACGGCTCGACCAGCATGGGCTCGGTCTGCGCCTCGACGCTGGCTCTGCTGTCGGCCGGTGTGCCGCTGAAGGCCCCGGTGGCCGGCATCGCGATGGGGCTCATCTCCGACGAGGTCGACGGGCAGACCCGCTACGTCACGCTGACCGACATCCTCGGAGCCGAGGACGCCTTCGGTGACATGGACTTCAAGGTCGCCGGCACGCCCGAGTTCGTCACCGCGCTGCAGCTCGACACCAAGCTCGACGGCATCCCGTCGGACGTGCTGGCCGGTGCGCTGCAGCAGGCCCGCGAGGCCCGACTGGCCATCCTCGAGGTGATGCGCCAGGCGATCGAGGGCCCGGCCGCGATGAGCGAGCACGCGCCCCGGGTCACCACGGTGAAAATCCCGGTCGACAAGATCGGCATGGTGATCGGCCCGAAGGGCCAGACCATCAACGCGATCCAGGACGAGACCGGCGCGGACATCTCCATCGAGGACGACGGCACCATCTACGTCGGCGCCACCAACGGGCCGTCGGCCGAAGCCGCCGTCGAGCGGATCAACGCGATCGCCAACCCGACGCTGCCGAAGGTCGGCGACAAGTTCCTCGGTACGGTCGTCAAGACCGCCGCGTTCGGCGCCTTCATCTCGCTGCTGCCCGGCCGTGACGGCCTGCTGCACATCTCCAAGGTGGGCGACGGCAAGCGGGTCGAGCGGGTGGAGGACCACCTCAACGTCGGCGACAAGGTCGAGGTGTCCATCGCCGACATCGACGCCCGGGGCAAGATCTACCTGGACAAGGTCCGCCCGGAGGGTGCCGAGGCACCGGCCGCCGAAGGTGGTGCCGAGGCCGCTGACGGCGGCGACCGGCCCGGCGGTCGGGACCGGGGCGACCGTGGGCCACGCGACCGGGGCGACCGCGAGCGGGGCGACCGTGGCCCGAGCCGGGGCGACGGTGACGGCGGGGAGCCGCGTCGCCGCCGCAACCGGCACAGCTGACGCCGGCCGGCATGGCTCGGACCGCACCGGTCACCGGCCGGGGCAGGTCCCGGCCGGTGACCCGGACACTCACCACCGACCCGTTGGGCGGCACGGTACGCCGTACCGTGCTGCCCAACGGGCTGCGGGTGGTCACCGAGGCGATCCCGGCGATGCGCAGCGTCTCCTTCGGAGTGTGGGTCGGCGTCGGATCCCGCGACGAGACGCCCGCCCGATCCGGTGCCTCGCACTTCCTGGAACACCTGCTGTTCAAGGGCACCCACCGGCGTACCGCCTGGGAGATCTCCTCGGCGATCGAGGCGGTCGGCGGCGAGACCAACGCCTTCACCGCCAAGGAGTACACCTGCTACTACGCCCGGGTGCTCGACGAGGACCTGCCACTGGCCATCGACGTCGTCTGTGACCTGGTCGCCAACTCGGTGATCGATCCGGCCGACGTGGAGACCGAACGCGGCGTGATCCTCGAAGAGATCGCGATGCACGACGACGAACCCGACGACGAGGTCCACGACCTGCACGCCGAGGCGGTCTTCGGGTCGCACCCGCTCGGCCGGCTGATCTCCGGCACCGAGGCGACCATCTCGGCGCTGACCCGCCGGCAGATCAACGACTTCTACCGTCGCCGCTACACCCCGGGGGCGATGGTCATCGCCGCCGCCGGGAACCTCGACCACCGTACGGTGGTCCGCCAGGTCCGGGCCGCGCTGCGGGGCAGCCCGCTCGACGCCGAACGGCCCGGCCAGCCGGATCCGCCCCGGGCGGCGACCCCGGCGGTACGGACCCGGCCGCCCCGGGTGGTCCTGCGGCACAAGGAGACCGAGCAGGCCCACCTGGTGCTCGGCGGTTCCGGGATCCACCGCACCGACGATCGGCGGTTCGCCCTCGGCGTACTGAACAACGTCCTCGGCGGTGGCATGTCGAGTCGGCTGTTCCAGGAGGTCCGGGAGCGGCGCGGGCTGGCCTACTCGGTCTACTCCTACGCCAGCCAGTACGCCGACGCCGGCACGTTCGCCGTCTACGCCGGCTGCGCGCCGACCCGCCTCGACGAGGTGCTGGCCCTGGTCCGCGCCGAGCTGGCGGCGATGGCCGCGCACGGAATCACCCCGGACGAACTCGCCCGGGGCAAGGGCATGAGCCGGGGCGGCTACGTGCTGGGGCTGGAGGACACCGGTTCCCGGATGGGGCGGCTGGCAAAGGGTGAGCTGCTCTACGGCGAACAGCTGCCGGTGGACCACCTGCTCCAGCGGGTCGCGGCGGTGACCGTCGAACAGGTCGCCGCGGTCGCCGCGGACCTGCTCACCCGGCCGATGTCGCTGGCGGTCATCGGCCCGGTGGAGTCGGCGACGCTGTCCGGACCGTGACGCGCCGGGTGGGATAGGTTGTGCCGGTGAGCGAAGATGGTGCGAATGTGACCATGGTGCCGGCGGCTACCGCCGGCGCCGGCCGGGCGGTCGGGGCACCGGTCCGGGTCGGTGTGCTCGGCGCCCGGGGCCGGATGGGTCTGGAGGTCTGCCGGGCGGTCGACACCGCCGACGGACTCGACCTCGTCGCCACGATCGACCAGGGCGATCCGATCGCCGACGCGGCCGCCGCCGAGGTGGTCGTCGACTTCACCAACCCCGACGCGGTGCTCGACAACCTGCGCTGGTGCATCGACCGGGGCATCCACGTGGTCGTCGGGACCAGCGGGTTCACCGACGCCCGACTCGACGAGGTCCGGTCCTGGCTGACCCGGGCCCCCGAGGTCGGCGTGGTGATCGCCCCCAACTTCGGCATCGGCGCGGTGCTGATGATGCAGTTCGCCGCCAAAGCTGCCCGGTACTTCGAGTCGGTCGAGATCATCGAGCAGCACCACCCGGCGAAGGTCGACGCGCCGAGTGGCACCGCCGGGCACACCGCCCGGGTGATCGCGGCGGCGCGGGCGGCCGCCGGTTCGGGGCCGATGCCGGACGCGACCACCGCCGAGGTGCCGGGTGCCCGGGGCGCGTCGATCGACGGCATCCGGGTGCATTCGGTACGGGCCGCCGGACTGGTCGCCCACCAGGAGGTGCTGTTCGGCACGGCGGGGGAGACCCTGACCATCCGGCACGACTCGTACGACCGGGCGTCGTTCATGCCGGGCGTGCTGCTGGCGGTACGGGAAGTGACGCGACGCCCCGGGCTGACCGTCGGCCTGGACAGCCTGCTCGACTGAGCCCGCCGACCGTCAGCTCACTCGCCAGCGGGCGGCGGGTCGGCCTGGTCGGGTGTGTCGGCCTGTTCCGGTGCTTCCGGTGGGATCGCCACGTGCAGCCGCAACTGCGGCACCAGCATGTCGGCCACGTCCAGTGCCCGGGTCGCCCCGTCCGGCTCCCAGCCGGCCGAGCCGAGGAACGCGCGGGTCGCCGGATCCCGCTCGTACGCCCACGCGACAGCGGTGTCGAAGCCGTCGCCGCGCCACAGGTCGACGGCGGCGGCGAGCAGCCGGCTGCCGTGCCCGCGTCGCCCCCAGCGCGGCTCGACGAGCAGGTCGGTGACGGCGGCGACCCCGTCGCCGAGCGCCTCGGCCGGCTCCTGCGGGGCCAGGGCCTGCTCGTCGACCGGGCCGGAGGCGGTGAAGCCCACCAGATACGATTGCTCGGCCTGCTCGACGGCGACCAGCACCCGGTGTCGCGGCGACGGCGGGCTGGTGATCGCGGCATCCCACTGCTGCGCCAGCCAGCCCTCGTCCACCTCGTCGAGCACCTGCCGGGGCAGTAGCCGACGGTAGGCGACCCGCCAGGTGGCCAACTGGAGGCGGGCGATCTCACCAGCGTCGCCCGGTCGGGCAGGACGGACATATCCGAGCGCCATGACTGGTCAGCGTACGGACAGGGGGACGGCCATGCCGCAGCGGGCCACCGGGGGTACCGGCCGGCAGGTGGCGATCGTCGTCGCCTGCGTGGTCGTCGTCGCCGGCTTCCTCGCCGTCGCCGCCGAGCGGCACGGCTTCTTCGACCTGAAGGTCTACTACGGCGCGATGCACCACTGGCTGCGCGACGGCGGCGAACTCTACGACCACATGAAGCCGTTCAGCCAGTACGGGTTCACGTACCCGCCGTTCGCCGCGTTCGTGATGTCGCCGATGGCACTGCTGCCGTGGCACCTGGCGATCGTGGTCAGCGTGAAGCTCGCCGTGGTGACCAGCGCGCTGCTGCTGTGGTGGCTGGTGGACCCGATCTCCCGCCGCGAGGGCTGGACCCGCTGGTTCGCCTTCGCGCTCGCTGTCTGCCTGGTGGCCGCGTACGAGCCGATGCGGGAGACGGTCAACTTCGGCCAGGTCAACACGGTGCTGCTGTTCCTGGTCGCGGCCGACCTGCTCTGGTTGGTGGCGGCCGGGTCGCCGGTGCCGCAGCGGTGGCGCTGGCTCGCCGGCGTCGGGGTCGGGCTGGCGACGGCGATCAAACTCACGCCCGGCATCTTCATCGTCTACCTGCTGGTCACCCGCCGCTTCCGGGCCGCGTTCACCGCCGCCGCCACGGCGACCGTGGCGACCCTGTTCGCGGCGGCGTTCGCCCCGGACGCCTCCCGGGAGTTCTGGACGCAGGCGCTGTGGAACACCGACCGGGTCGGTGCGTTGGACTTCGTCTCGAACCAGTCGCTGCGGGGGGTCGTCGCCCGGATCGACCCGCTGCACCCGAGTACGGTCGCCTGGTTGGCGTTGGTGCTGGTGACGGTGCTCTGGTGGGCGTGGCGCTGCCGCCGCGCGGTCGTCGCCGGGGACGAGGCGACCGGGCTGGCGCTGACCGGTGTGGTCGGCTGCCTGGTCAGCCCGGTCACCTGGGTGCACCACCTGGTGTGGCTGCTGCCGGCGCTGATCCTGCTGGTGGACAACGCGCTGGCGGCACCGGCGCGGTCCCGGCGGCGGCGGGCGTTGCTCGGCTTCGCCGTGGCCGGCTACCTGGTGCTGATCAGCCGGTTCGTCTGGATCTGGCGTAATCAGGATGCCGCGGATCTGCTGGGCTTCCTGGGCAGCAACGCCTATGTCTGGATCAGTATCGGGCTGCTGCTGGTGCTGCCGGTGCGGCAGTTGGACCGCTCCGCGACCTGGCCGCAGCCGGCCGCCGGTCGAGGGATCACATCGAGGTGAGGCTGACGCACGTCAAGACGCGCGAAGATGACGTGCGTCAGCCTCACCTCGATGTTGCGCGCGGGTCATCGTGCGGCGGTGTCGGTGCTTGGGCTGGTCGGGTGCGGCTGCCGCCACATCGGCCACAGCGGCGTTCCGTTGTGCGGCAATGCCAGTGGGTGTCGGATGGTGGGCCGGTAGCCGTGGCGCAGGTAGAGGTCGCGGGCGGCAGGGCTGGTCGCGACCAGGTAGCTGGCGATGTCGGCGTTGTCGCAGATCCGGTGGCGGTGCCGCAGCAGGTCGCGAGCTGGAGTAACCGGTCGCAGTGATGGCTGGTGATCCGCCACAGCCGGGCCGTCTGCCGACACCCGGGCCAGGCGCGGCACGTCGTATACCCCGGCCCGCCGCACTCGCACCGCGCCGGCCGGTCTGGTCGGGCCGGCGGTCGTGGTCACCGCCGGCTCCGTCCGTCGGCGGCGGCAAGATGCCGCATCAGCTCGTCGACCCCCGGCGGTACGGGTGTGAGCAGCTGCCGCAGCTGCCGGCGGGCGGTCGACGTGTCCGCGCCGAGGACGTAGCCGCCGAGTCCGGTCGCCAGACAGAGTCGGGCCAACGCGCTGTCGTGCGCGCTGAGGCGGGTGCGGCGGCGTACCCGCATCGTCAACCGCGCCCACGGCCAGGCCGCGACGTTCGTGTCCACCGGCGGGTACGCGGTCTCCCGACGCCACCAGCGGCGGACCGTGCGCGGCCGGACCACCCCGGCGACCGTGAGCCGGTCGGCGACACTGCGGTAGGCGTGCCCGGCGAGCCGGTCGATCCAGGCGGCCGGCGGGTGCGGCGCGTCAGTGTCGATCCAGCGCAGCACCGTCCGCCCCCACGCGTCGACGGCACCCGGCGCGGCCGTACCGGTGACGAGGTTGCCGGTCGCGGCGACCGTGACCGCGCCGACGAAGGCTAGGTCGGCGAGCATCGCGGCGGCCAGCCCCCGCCCGACGGTCCGGTCCGGCGCGCGCAGCGCGCCGGTCACGTCGTCGTGGGCGATCAGGAACAGTTCGTCGGCGAGCCAGCCGGTCGGCGGCAGCGGTACGGCCGGCTCCGCCAGCGCCGCCGGTGCCGCTGCGGGCGTGGTGGTGGACCAGCCGCGGGTGCAGGTGCGGTAGACGGTCACCGGGCGGCCCGCCTCGTCCAGGCCAGGAACCGGGTGAACAGCTCCCCCGGCGTCGCCTCGGCCGGCAGGTCGGCGATCGCCTCCACCATCCGCTCGGCCGCGTACATGCTGCGCGAGATCGGGTCCAGGTTCGCGGTCAATTCGGCGCGGGCGTACTCGCACGGCCAGTCGACCTGTGGCCCGCACCCCGAACAGGACCAGACCGGCCGTACGGGCACGTGCAGCACGTCGTCGCGGCCGGTCACCGGTGCTGCACCCCGGCCTGGTTGCGGTGCCGCCGCCCGCGCGGGCTTGACTGCGGTGGCGGTGGCGTGGTGGTGCCCCAGGTCCGGTCGATCGGGGCGGTGCAGTCCGGGCAGGTCAACGTCTGCCCGCACACCGGACACCACCGGTGCCGACACCGGCACAACACGAACCCACCCACCACGCCAACGAGCAGACCGACCACGGCTGCAAACAAAACCCACAACGCTCCTCCAAAGGCCACTTGATCGATTTGCGTACAGCGGTTTCAGCTGCAGCACGGGCGAGCGCCACGGCGTCAGGTGTGCGAGGTGATTGATCAACGACATGATGGCCCGCCTATGTCAGACCCACACTGGACGATGCCGATCCAAACTTGCAGGGGTAATCTGTCGCCTGGAGGCTGTAGGCAGCGATGGGCGACAGCGGGGAGGCCGCGATGGCACCACAGCCAGGAGATACCGACGAGAGTTACCCGGCCCACTTCGGTCGTGCGCTGCGGGCGCGCCGGATCGGTCGGGGGTGGTCACTTCGCGATCTTGGTGAACGGATACGATTTAATCGCGGCTACATTGGGAAGGTAGAACAAGGCGAGAAGTTTCCTGAACGGCAGTTCGCTGAGCTTGCGGACCGGGAATTGGGCGCTGATGGCTCCCTGGTGGCAGCGTGGAAAGACACGGCCGAGGAGCGAAAAAAGGATCTGGCGACCGGACGGATGCTGACCGCCTCAACCAGAGACTCGCTGAAGATGATCGCTTCCGTGGAAGAGTCCATGGATCTGGCCGATCTCGAACGAGCCACGACCCGGCTTTCGATTGCCTACCTCGGCACCGCGCCGGCGCCGATGCTGCGTTCCGCTGTGGAGCTACGGAGTGACGTCCTGCGCCGCCTACGAAGCCGCCAGTACCGGCCGAATGAACTGGCCGACCTGTATCAGATAGCTGGCCGCCTTCAAGGCATTCTCGCATACTCTGCTCTCGACCTCGGAGAGTCGGCGGTAGCCATGACACATGCGGATGCAGCGATGATCTGCGCCGAGAATTCGGGCGATCGCGAGCTTCGGGCCTGGGTGCGGGGAACCCAGAGTCTCATAGCCAGATTCGATGACGACTACAGTCGAGCTCTCGCGTCCGTCACCGACGGGCTCGCGCACTCCACCGCCAGCGCGAGTAGGTTGCGCCTGCTGTGCGGGTACGCCCAGTGCAAGGCGAACCTTGGGGACTCAGCCGGCAGCAACCGAGCCCTCGACCAGGTGCAACACGAGCGGGAGAAGTTGATCCCGAGGGCATCGGAACGCGGAATTTTCGGCTTCAGTGAAGCCAAGCAGCACTATTATGCCGGCAGTAGCCTGATCTGGCTGGATGAAGCTTCCGATGCAGATCGGGCAGTCCGGGAAGCTTCTGAGGCAATTCGGCTTTGGGAGAATGGATCTGAGGAGAATCGATCGTTGGACGACGAAGCACTGGCGCGCGTTTATCAGGGAACCGCCTACCTGAAGGTCGGCAAGCTGGATGAGGCTGCGGCCGCCGTTCGCCCGGTGCTCGATCTTCCGCCGGAGCGCCGCATCTCGTGGATTCACAAACGTATCGGGCGCATGGTCGACATACTCGGGAACAAGCGATTCGCCGGCACCCGGAAGGCCGATCAGTTGCGGGCTGAGATCCGTGCCTTCGCTGAAGCCGGGTAACATTCGATGATGGCAGGCGATCCTTCATCGGGGGGCGGCTTTCCGATCGCCGGTCAGCCGGCCAGGGCGAGGATCCGGTCGCCGGTGATCCGGGCCAGGTAGCGCAGCTCGTCGAGCCCGACCGGGGTCTGCCCCGGTGACCGGGGCACCTGGTAGACGCTGCGGTGCCCGTCGGGGCGCAGCCCGGCCGACTCGTAGAAGCGCCGGCCACGCTGGTTGCCGTCGAGCACCCACAGCCGCATGGCCCGCCAGCCCTGGCCGGTCAGCCCGGCGATCGAGGCGGCGAGCAGGGTGCGGCCGATCCCGGTGCCCCAGCGGGTCGGGTCGACGTACATGCTGACGATCTCGCCGTACGTCGGGTCGACGTTGTCCCGGTCCTGGTCGATCCGGTACGGGCCGTAGGTGCTGAACCCGACGATCTGTCCGCCGTCGGTGGCGACCAGGGTGCGGAACGGCTGCTCCGGGTCGGCGGTGCCGACGTCGCGGCGGCGTTGGGCCCAGGCGGCGACGTTGAGGCGGTCGAGGACGTCGGCGGGGACCAGTCCGGCGTAGCCGGCCTGCCACGCGCGGACGTGGACGGCTGCGATGGCCTCGGCGTCGTCCGGGGTCTCCTGCCTGACTTCTGGCATATGGGCTTTCTATCCTGATTCGCCCCGGACGTCCAGCAGCGCTGTCGGGTGTCGCCTCCGGGTGGCCGGTGCCGTCGGCCGTAGGGACCAGGCCGTCGCCGGTGCCGGTCGGGTCACGGCAGCACCGCCCGGATGATCACGATGGCGACGAAGACCACGATGAAGGACAGGTCGATGGCGGCCCCGCCGACCCGTACCGGCGGCAGCACCCGGCGGACCGGGGCCAGGACCGGCTCGGTCAGCGTGTGCAACGCGACGGTCGCCCGGGAGCGCAGCGAGTCGCGGGCGCTCGGCCCGGCCAGCACCGTGCTCCAGTCGAGGATCGCGCGGCCGATGAGCAGCAGTTGGAAGATCAGCAGCAGCAGGCTCAGCAGAGCGAACAGGGGACCCATCGGGGCAGACCTCCAGTGCCAGGCGGTGAGCGTTCCACTATGCCTGGCGATGGTGTGGAGTAGCTGTGATTCACCGCAGGGCGAACGGACTCCGATCAGCCGGAGCGCTGTCCACCATGATCAGTTGACGCGGATCCGGCCGACACGCCGGTGTCGTTCGGGTTTTACGACAACTGATCTTCGGACGTGGCGGCCGGACGACACCGGCGCCCGGCCAACGTGTCGTACCGGGGCGGTAGCTTGCGTGACGATGCCCGCACCAGACAGTCTCTCACTCGCCCAGGCCCGCCGGATCGCGCTGGCCGCCCAGGGCTTCGCCGACCCCGCGCCCACCGGCGTGCCGACCCGTCGGCACCTGCGTCGGGTGCTCGACCGGGTCGGGCTGATCCAGATCGACTCGGTCAACGTCCTGCAACGCGCCCACTACCTGCCGCTGTACAGCCGGCTCGGTCCGTACCCGACCGACCTGCTGGACCGGGCGGCCGGGCACGCGCCCCGGGAGCTGTTCGAGTACTGGGGTCATGAGGCGTCGTTGATCCCGGTCGACCTGCAGCCGGCGCTGCGTTGGCGGATGGCCCGCGCCCGCGACGACGCCTGGGGCGGGGTCCGACGGATCGCCGTCGAGCAGCCCGAGCTGGTCGCCCGGGTGCTCGACGAGGTACGCGCCCGAGGTCCGGTCACCGCCGCCGAGCTGGAGCAGGACACCGTCCGTCCCACCGGTAACTGGGGGTGGAACTGGTCGGCGGTCAAGACCGCCCTCGAGTACCTCTTCTGGGCCGGCGAGATCACCTCCGCCGGGCGGACCAGCACCTTCGCGCGGCGCTACGACGTACCGCAGCGGGTGCTGCCGCCCCGGGTCCTCGCCGCGCCGACGCCGACCCCGGCCGAGGCGCACCGGCAGCTGGTCGAGATCGCCGCCCGCTGCCTCGGGGTGGCCGCCGAGCCGGAGCTGCGGGACTACTTCCGGCTGTCGGCGGCTGCGGTCCGGCCGGTCGTGGCCGACCTCGTCGCCGACGGCATCCTGCGCCCGGTCCGGGTGCAGGGCTGGTCGCAGACCGCCTACCTGCACCATCAGACCCGACTACCGCGCTGGATCCGGGCCGCCACGCTGCTCAGCCCGTTCGACCCGGTGGTCTGGGAGCGGGCCCGCACCGAGCGGCTGTTCGGGCTGCGGTACCGCATCGAGATCTACGTACCGGCCGCGCAGCGGGTGCACGGCTACTACGTACTGCCGTTTCTCGACGGCGACCGGCTCACCGCCCTGGTTGACCTCAAGGCGGACCGGCCGGCCGGGGTGCTGCGGGTGCCGGCCGCCTGGCCGGTGCCCGGTGCCACCACCGACCCGCAGCAGACCGCGGCGGCCCTGGCCGACGAGCTGGTCCGGCTGGCCGGCTGGCTCGGCCTGGCGCAGGTCGCCGCACCGGTCGGCGGCGACCTGGCCGGACCGTTGTCCCGGGCGCTGACTGCCGCCGGTGCGCGTGGCACGGTCGGTGTACCGTGAGATCTTCCGGTGGTGCAGGAGGAGGGGCGATGGCGGGTCAGGACGGCACGGCCGCGAGCGCAGCCGCCGTCGACGAGCAGCCGACGCCGCCGTCGACCGGCCCGACGCCGTCGACCGACCCGACCCCGCCCGGGTACGCCGACCCACACGGGCACCATGCACCGCCACCCCACGCCCACCCGCACGGGTACGCCCAGCCGTACCCGGACGGCTACGGCTACCCGCCGCAGCCGCAGCCGGACCGGCTGACCCGCTGGGTCAACAACGTCTGGGCGCGGTCGCCCCGCTGGCTGGCCCCGCTGGCGGTGCTCGGCTGCATCGGAGCCGCCGCCGGCTACACGGTGCTCACCGACCCGGCCACCAGCACCGCCGAGGCCGCCCCGACCTGCCTGCTGAAGCTGACCACCGGGCTGGACTGCCCCGGCTGCGGCGGCACCCGGGCGGTCTGGTACCTGCTCAACGGCGACCTGGGTGCGGCCGCCCGGCACCACGTCCTGCTGGTCTTCGCGATCCCGTTCCTGCTCTACGTCTACGTCGCCTGGGCCGGCCAGCACATGGGTCGGTGGCGGCTGCCGCAGCTGGCGATGACCCCGAAGGTGATCGGCTGGTTCCTCGGCGCGTGGCTGGCCTTCTCGGTGCTGCGTAACCTGCCGTGGCCGCCGTTCACCTGGTTCTACGTCTGACTGCCCGTGTTGCTCGTGGCGCGGGCCGACAACTAGAGTCCGAGAAATGCCGGAAATCGTGTCACCCCAGGTCACGCTGATCGCCTGGACCCACTTCGAGCCGCCCGCCGATGTCGACTGGTCCACCGACGCCGACGGCGGCCAGGCGTTGGCCGAGTTCGCCGGCCGGGCCTGCTACCAGTCGTGGCGCAAACCCAACCCGGCGACCGCCACCAACGCCGGCTACCTGCGGCACATCCTGGACAGCGGCCACCTGTCGGTCCTGGAGCACGGCAGCGTCACGTTCTACCTGACCGGGATCTCCCGTTCGTTGACCCACGAGCTGATCCGGCACCGGCACTTCTCCTACTCCCAGCTGTCCCAGCGGTACGTGCCCGAGCGCGACGCGGCCATGGTCGAGCCGGCGGTCATCGCCGAGGATCCACAGCTGCACCAGCAGTTCGTCGCCGCCGCGCAGGCGAGTGTGCGGGCCTACACCGAGCTGCTGGAGGGTCTGGAGAAGCGGTTCGCCGACGAACCCAACCCGACGCTGCGCCGCAAACAGGCCCGGCAGGCGGCGCGGGCGGTGCTGCCGAACGCCACCGAAACCCGGATCGTGGTCACCGGCAACTACCGGGCCTGGCGGCACTTCATCGGGATGCGGGCCACCGAGCACGCCGACGTGGAGATCCGCGAGCTGGCGGTGGAGTGCCTGCGACAGTTGCAACGGGTCGCGCCGAGCGTCTTCGCCGACTTCGAGATCAGCCAGTTGCCGGACGGCAGCGAGGTCGCCGCCAGCCCGTACACCCGGCAGGGGGAGTAGGCCGTCCGCCCGTACCGCCAGGCCTGAAATCGCGGTGCGGCCGTCCGATAGGTTGTCCGTATGACGCAGCACCACCTAGCCGGTCCCGGGGCGGGGAGGCCGACCCCGTTCGGGCGGCTCCTGACCGCCATGGTCACCCCGATGAACGACGACGGCTCGCTCGACTTCGACGGCGCGGCGCGACTGGCCAGCTACCTGGTCGACGAGCAGGCCAACGACGCGCTGGTGATCAGCGGCACCACCGGCGAGTCGCCGACCACCACCGACGCGGAGAAGGAGCAACTGCTCCGGGTCGTCGTCGACGCCGTCGGGGACCGGGCCAAGGTGGTGGCCGGCGTCGGCACCAACGACACCCGGCACACCGTCGAGTTGGCGGTCGCCGCCGAGAAGGCCGGCGCGCACGGGCTGCTGGTGGTCACGCCGTACTACAACAAGCCGCCGCAGGCCGGGGTGGTCCGGCATTTCACCGAGGTCGCCGACGCGACCGGGCTGCCGGTGATGGCGTACGACATTCCGCACCGCGCCGGGATCGCGATCGCCACCGAGACCCTGGTACGCCTGGCCGAGCACGAGCGGATCGTCGCGGTCAAGGACGCCAAGGGCGATCTGGTCGCCACCTCCTGGGTGACCAGCCGCACCGACCTGGCGTTCTACTGCGGTGACGACCCGCTGACCCTGCCGATGCTGGCGATCGGCGGCGTCGGGCTGGTCGGCACCTCGACGCACCTGACCGGCGCGTTGACCAAGCAGATGATCGAGGCGTACGTCGCTGGCGACCGGGCCGCCGCGCTGGCGCTGCACCACCGGCTGCTGCCGCTGTTCACCGGGATCTTCCGCAGTCCCGGCACCATCCTGGTCAAGGCGGCGTTGGCGACGCTGGACCTGCCCGCCGGCACGGTCCGTTCGCCGCTGGTCGAGGCCACCGACACCGAGCTGGACCAGTTGCGCGCCGACTGCGCCGCGGCCGGACTGGAGCTGCCGTGAGTCAGGCACACGTCGACATGGATCTGCCGCCGCAGCTGCCGCCGGGCGGGTTGCGGGTCATCCCGTTGGGTGGGCTCGGTGCCATCGGGCGCAACATGACGGTCTTCGAGTTCGACGGCAAGCTGCTGATCGTCGACTGCGGGGTGCTCTTCCCGGACGTCGAGCAGCCCGGCGTCGATCTGATCCTGCCGGATTTCGCCCCGATCCTGGACCGGCTCGCCGACGTGCAGGCGATCGTGCTGACCCACGGTCACGAGGACCACATCGGCGCGGTGCCGTACCTGCTCGCCCACAAGCCGGACATCCCCCTGGTCGGGTCGCAGTTCACCCTGGCGCTGGTCGAGGCGAAGCTGGCCGAGCGGCGCATCGAGCCGTACACGTTGACCGTCCGGGAGGGCCAGCGGGAACGGATCGGGCCGTTCGAGTGCGAGTTCTTCGCGGTCAACCACTCCATCCCGGACGCGCTGGCGGTGGCCATCCGGACCCCGGCCGGGCTGGTGCTGCACACCGGTGACTTCAAGATGGACCAGTTGCCGCTGGACGGGCGGATCACCGACCTGGCCGGGTTCGCCCGGCTCGGCGCCGAAGGCGTGGACCTGCTGCTGTCGGACTCCACCAACGCCGAGATCCCCGGCTTCGTCACCCCGGAACGCGACATCGGGCCGGTGCTGGACTCGATCTTCGGTAAGGCCAAGGGCCGGATCATCGTGGCGAGCTTCGCCTCCCACGTGCACCGGGTGCAGCAGGTGCTGGACTCGGCGTACGAGTACGACCGCAAGGTCGCGCTGATCGGCCGGTCGATGGTGCGCAACATGGGCATCGCCCGTGATCTCGGTCTGCTGCGGATTCCGGCCGGCCTGGTGGTCGGGCTGGACGAGGCGACGGCGTTGCCGCCGGACCGGATCGTGCTGATGTCCACCGGGTCGCAGGGCGAGCCGATGAGTGCGCTGGGCCGGATGGCCACCGGCGACCACCGGCACATCACCGTGGCGCCGGGGGACACCGTGGTGCTGGCCAGTTCGCTGGTGCCGGGCAACGAGACGTCGGTCTACCGGGTGATCAACCAGCTGTCCCGGGCCGGGGCGACCGTGATCCACAAGGACGTGGCGAAGGTGCACGTCTCCGGGCACGCGCCAGCGGGGGAGCTGCTGTACCTGCTCAACGTGGTGCGGCCGAGCAACCTGCTGCCGGTGCACGGTGAGTGGCGGCACCTGCGGGCGCATGCCCGGCTCGGCATCGAGTCCGGTCTGGACCCGCAGCGGGTGGTGCTCTGCGAGGACGGCGACGTGGTCGACCTGGTCGACGGGCACGCCACCCTGGTCGGGCACGTCAAGAGCCGGTACGTCTACGTGGACGGTCTCGCCGTCGGCGATGTCGGTGAGTCGTTGCTGACCGAACGCCGGATCCTCGGCGACGGTGGGTTCATCGCCGCGACCGTGGTGGTCGACTCGGTCACCGGCAAGGTCGTCGGCGGCCCCACCGTGTCGGCGAAGGGGTTCTCCGAGGACCCGGAGGCGTTCAACGCGGTGGTTCCGCTGATCACGGAGGCGCTGGGGCGGGCCGCCGCTGACGGCATCACCGACCCGCACCAGCTGCAGCAGGTGGTCCGCCGGATCGTCGGACGCTGGGTCAACGACGCGTACCGCCGTCGGCCGATGATCGTGCCGACCGTGGTGGAGGTCTGACGGACAGCTGGGGATGAAGACGCCCTGACGGGTCGCCGGGGCTGACCCGGCGACCTGTTGGCGGCATACTGGACCGACAGTTACCTACCGTGGTCCGGAAGGCCTGGCGTGCGTGACGATCCCGGTCCCGGCGAGTCCCCGGCGGCGGCGCGGCGTCGGCTCCGGTTGGCGTTGCGCCGCGCGCGGGAAGCGGCCGGCTTCACCCAGGGCAAGGTGGCCGACACGCTGGACTGGTCGGTGTCCAAGGTCAACCGGATCGAGAAGGGCGACGTCACGGTCTCGTCGACGGACCTGCGGGCGTTGCTGGCGCTCTACGGCGTCGTCGACCCCGACCGGGCCGAGCGGATGCTGCGCGACGCCCGCACGTCCCGGCGCCGTGGTTGGTGGGACGAGCCCCGCTACCGCGAGCACCTGACCCCGGCCATGCTGCAGTTGTTGCAGTTGGAGAGCGACGCCAGCGCCATCCGGGTGTTTCAGCCGACGCTCATCCCCGGCATGTTGCAGACCCGGGAGTACGGCGAGTTCGTGCTCAACTTCTGGCGTAGCGAGCTACCGGAGGCGGACCGGGTGCTGCGGTTGGAGGCCCGGCTGCGTCGTCGCGAGCACGTGTTGGACCGCCCCGACCCGCCGGAGTTCCATCTGGTGCTCGACGAGTCGGTGCTGTGGCGCACCATCGGCGGCCCCCAGGTGATGGCCCGGCAGTTCGCCCACCTGCTGCAGCAGATGCGCGCACCGCACGTCCGGGTGCGGGTCTCACCGTTCGCCGACGCCGCGATCATGGCGATGCTGGCCCCGTTCACCTTGCTGGACTTCGGCGACGAGGACAACGCGCTGCTCTACCGCGAAGGAATCCTGATCGACGAGATCGTCCACGCGGCGCAGCGGATCGACCGGCACCGGGGCTACTTCGCCCATCTGTGGGCTGCGGCCCACGACGAGGCGACGTCGGCCCGGTTGATCGCCGAACGGGCGGCGGCGCTGGGCGACGGCGAGCCGGTGGTGCGCGACTGAGGCCCAGCCTTGCGGCCCGGACGGTTGACGCGTCCGGCCGGCCGACCGGACCGACTCTGGGTGGATCAGCCATCGGTCGGGCAGCTTGGCCGGCATAATTCCCGAAAAATAGGTGTAAATCGTGAAAGGGGATTGCGATGTTGCGTGCCGACCAGGGCTGGCGACGAAGCAGCCGGTGTGACACCAACGCCTGCGTGGAGGTGGCGGCGACGGAGACCGGTGGCGCGGCGCTGCGGGACTCGGCCGACCCGGCCAGCCCGGAACTGGGCTTCGGGCCCCACCAGTGGCGATCGTTCCTGCGGGGGATCTGCCAGGGGCAGCTCACCGGCCGGTGACAGCGCCGACCGGTAGGGATCGGGTGGAGGCCGATCCCTACCGGTGCGGCCGTCACAGTCAACGCGGCACCGGCCCGCCCGGTTCACCCGACCCGCTGTGAAATTTCGCATCGTCGAGGATTGATCCATCGACGGATGTGCTCCGTACCACCGCGCGGCGCCAGAAAGTCCGGCGCCCGCGGCGGAAGGAGACAGCGATGCGACGCCGACGGGTGATCACCGCAGGAGTCACCGTGGCCGCAGTGGGCCTGCTCGCCGCGGTGACGGTGCCGGCGCTGGCCGGTGACGACCGTACCGACCAGCCGGCCACCGACCGGGCCGGCGCCGGGCAGCCGGCCGCCACCGAGATCGTCACCGCTCTCGGACGCGACCTCGGCGTCAGCGCGGCCGACGCCCGGACCCGGCTGGCCACCGAGCGGTGGGCCGGTCGCACCGTGGCCACCCTGCGCGCTGACCTCGGCGACGCGTACGGCGGCGCCTGGATCACCGCCGACGGCACCGACCTCGTCGTCGCCGTCACCGACCCCGACCTGGCCGCCCGGGTCGACGCCAGCGGCGCCCGGGCGCAGCTCGTGCCGCGCAGCCAACGACAGCTCGACGCGGTCAAACGCCAGCTCGACGCCGACGCCGGGACGGCCAACCCCGACCTGGCCGGCTGGTACGTCGACGTCGCCGACAACACCGTCGTGCTGCTCGCCCGACCCGGTGCGCAGGCCGCCGCCCGTGACTTCGCCGCCACCGCCGGGGTGCCCGTCGACGCGCTGCGCGTCGACGTCTCCGACGAGACCCCGGTGCCGCTGTTCGACGTGCGCGGCGGCGACCCGTACTTCATCGGCGCCGGTGGGCGCTGCTCGGTCGGCTTCTCCGTCGTCGGCGGCTTCGTCACCGCCGGCCACTGCGGCCGGCCCGGCGACACCACCACCGGGTTCAACCAGCAGGCGCAGGGGGTGTTCCAGGCGTCGTCGTTCCCCGGCGACGACTGGGCCTTCGTCGCGGTCAACGGCGACTGGACCCCGCAGCCGGTGGTCAACGACTTCAACGGCGGCACCCTGCCGGTCGCCGGTGCCACCGAAGCACCGGTCGGCGCCAGCATCTGCCGGTCCGGATCGACCACCGGCACCCGCTGCGGCGTGATCCAGGCCCGCAACGTCACGGTCAACTACCCGGAAGGCGCCGTCACCGGGCTGACCCGGACCGACGTCTGCGCCGAGCCGGGCGACTCCGGCGGTGCCTGGCTCTCCGGCGACCAGGCGCAGGGCGTCACCTCCGGTGGCTCCGGCAACTGCCAGATCGGTGGCGTGACCTTCTTCCAGCCGCTGGCCGAGATCCTCGAGGTCAACAACCTGACCCTGGTCACCACCACCGACGCCGACACCCCGCCGGGCGGCGGACCCGCCGTGCCGACCGTGGCACCGACCCTGCCGGGCGACGGTTCGTCGCAGGGGTGCACCGGGCACGAGGTGGTCCGCCGGGGCGAGCTCGACGCCGTCGGCGACCGGCAGGTACAGCCCGACGGCCGGTTCTTCCGGGCCGGTGCCGGGCGGCACAGCGCCTGCCTGCAGGCACCGGACGGGGCCCGGTACGACCTCGCCCTGCAGCGCTTCACCGCAGCCGGCTGGCGCACCGTCGCCCGGGGCGATGCCGACGGCACCGTGACCGAGCTGAGTTTCTCCGGACCCGCCGGGTCGTACCGGTACCGGGTCGGGTCCGACCAGGGCGTGGGTGGCTACCTCCTCGGGTTTTCGGTGAACTGACCGCCACCCGCCGTGCCGTCCCCGGGGACCGCCCTCCCCGGGGACGGCGCACCACCCTGGTCCATCTGAGTACGCGTACCCTCCCGGCCGCCCGGTGCCGTTCGTAGCCTGGCAGTCGGGGAGGTTCCGCCATGGGCTACCAGCTGTTGACCACCGTCATCCTGATCCTGCACTTCGGCTTCCTGGCCTACCTGGCCGTCGGCGGCTTCCTGGCCTGGCGGTGGCCGCGCACCATCTGGCTGCACCTGTGCGCCGCCGGCTGGGGGGTGCTGGTGGTCGCCGCCAACCTGAGCTGTCCGCTGACGGTGGCCGAGCACTGGTCGCGCCGGCGGGCCGGACAGGTCGGCTTCGACGAAGGGTTCGTCGACCGCTACCTGTCCGGCGTGATCTACCCCGAGCGGTACGCCTGGCTGGCCCAACTGGTGCTGGCCGCCGCCGTGGCGGTCAGCTGGGCCGGGGCGGTCAGGGCAGCTCGGCGACGGCGTCGGCGAAGCCCGCTCCGGTCAGGATCGCCGCGTTGACCAGTACGGCGAGCTGCGCGCCGCTGACGCCGTGCTCCAGGTCGGTGCTGACGTCGCCGGCCAGGATCAGCTCACCCTCACCGGTGTCGTGCACGTAGACCTTCGGCAGCAGCCGGTCGTGGTTCCATGCGTTGCAGAACTGGTACGCCTCGGCCAGCCGGCCGGCCGGCAGCCGCCGTTCCGCGATGATCCGGGTGTGCAGGATCTCCCGCTGCTCACCGAGGCGTTCGAAGTGGATCACCGCCCGGCCCCACTTGCCGCCGACCACACCGTCGTCGTCGACGAAGTACCGGTCGCCGCGTTCGTTGAGCGCCGCGGTGATGCCCTCCAACGTCAACGGTGCGACCACGTCCGGGGTGCCTTCGGCGGGCACCGCCTCGGCGACGTACCCGGATCTGGCCGGCTGGTCGGCGGGCAGCTCGACGCAGTCGGTGAGCGGTTCGGCGGCCAGCCAGTCGGCCATCCGCCGGGACTGGTGGTCGGTGCCGTTGCGGGCGTCGAACCGGCCGGCCAGCTCGGTGGCGGCCTCGGTCAGTAGCGCGCCGAGCTCGTCGACGGTCAGTTCTGCGGCCGGTCGCTGGCCGTGCTCGGGCCGGTGCACCGTGCGGGCACCGGATCCGGCGGTGCCGGCCAGCCGGCAGATCAGGGCACCGGCGGCGGCGAACTCCATCGCCGACGCGTCGTCGTAGGGCCGGTCGAACCACTCCAGGTGCTCGGTGAGGATCGCCAGACCCCGCTCGTGGTGGCCGGTCAACGCGCAGAACCGCAGATGGTCGGCGAGGTACGGGAAGGCGTCCCGTTCGTGGCGGTGCCGCCGGTAGGCGCGTACGTGCGCCTGGGCCGCCTCGGCGTACCGGCCCAGACGCAGGTACGGCATGATCACCGCGACCAGGGCCTTCTCCGGCTGTTCGGTGCAGCCCAGCGCACCGCTGAGCACCGGTTCGACGACCGTGATCGCCTGCTCCCATTCGCCCCAGTCGGCCAGCAGTTCGGCCTGCCGCGACGGATCGCAGCCGGCGCAGTCGCTGTTGACGTCGCGGGGCGCGGTGCGCCACCGGTCCAGCCACTGCCGGGCCTGCTCAGTGTCACCGACATGGTCGGCGATCCGGCAGCGCAGGTTGTAGACCGCCTGCAGGCTCTGCCCGTCGCGGGTGAACCGGCGCTCCAGATCGTCCAGTGCCGCCTGGGTCTGCGCCAGGCCGACCTGCGGCGTGCTGCGCAACGTGGCGACCGCCCACTTGTGGTACCAGCGCAGCAGCTCGGCGTCCCACCCCTCGAACAGCTCAGGGTGCTCGTCGAAGGTGCGCAGGCACCAGCCGAACGCCGGCAGCATCCGCCACCGTTCGGTGTGGTTGTTGTACGTGTCGATCAACGCCATCCGGGCGTCGAATCCGATCCGGGTCTGCCCGGCCGCGTCGGCGTGCGCGGCGATGCGTTCCAGCTCGGCGATCTTGCCGTCGCCGTCGGGCAGGTCGGTCGCCTCGTCCAGTGCCTGGATCAGCTCCTCGGGGCTCACGGGGTCTCCTCGGCGGGGGTGCCCGGCCCGGTCGCCGGGTCGGTGAAGGCCCGGTCCAGCAGGGCCAGGAAGGAACGGTTCAGCGCGGCGCTGTCGACGGCACGCAACGGGTGATGCCCGGCCAGCAGCGCCTGACCGTAGAGCGCTTCGACGGCGTGCCGCAGGGCCGGGGACTGCGGTACGGCGGCCAACCGGCGGATCAGCGGATGCCGCCAGTTGAACACCAGCTCCGGGCGGTGGTCGACGTCGACGTCGGCGAACGCCGACAGCACCTCGGACCAGAGTTCGTCGGAGCCTTCCCGGCCACGTCGGATGCTGTCCTGCTCCTGGGCGGCCCGGCCGACGACGTAGAGAGCGGGCACGGTCACCGGGTCGAACTGCCGCAACTGCGGTACGCAGTCCAGGTCGGCCAGTACGGAGTGGGCGGTCGCCAGGAAGTCGGCGGCGGCGGCCAACTGCCCGGGGGAGAGGGTCTCCAGACGGGCGGCGAGCTCACCCGGGTCGAGCCGACGGGT
Source organism: Solwaraspora sp. WMMA2056 (assembly GCF_030345095.1). NCBI lineage: Bacteria > Bacillati > Actinomycetota > Actinomycetes > Micromonosporales > Micromonosporaceae > Solwaraspora > Solwaraspora sp. WMMA2056. The sequence goes on along the minus strand of NZ_CP128360.1, from coordinate 5,803,600 downwards.
GCGTACCGCCGGGTCCAGCCGGGGCAGCCGGTGCAGGATCTCGGCGTCGTAGGCGTAGCCGGCGTTGACGATCGGGGTACCGGCGGCGGAGGCGATGGCAGCGAGCGAGCGGAACTCGTCGACCGTCTCCACGTACCGGATCATCGCCAGGTGCTGGCGGAAGGCCCGCAGCGGCATCAGGCCCCGGCTGGTCTCGAACGGCAGCCAGGAGTCGACCAGCCGCAGCATGTCGTCGTCGCGCACGGCGAGCGCCTTGACGCCGAGGTGGTGCACCCGCAGGAACGCGGCCAGGCGTTGCGGGTGGTGCACCGGCAGTTGCAGCAACCAGTCGCGTACCTGCTCGCCGAGGCTTTCCCGGACGGTGCCCAGCAGGTCGTCCTCGTAGAGCGCCTCGCGGCTGGCGGTCGGTCGCAGGACGGCGGTGTCGACCACGCAGCGGATGAAGAACGCCCACTCCGGCAGCAGTTTGCCGGCGTTGTCGCTGAGCAGCATCCGTTTCAGGTAGACCCGGTGCCCGCCCTGGCCGACGGTGGCCGCCGACGGCAGGACGAACCCGACCCCGACCAGGCCGGCCTCCGGCACCCGCAGGTCGATCACGTCCATCGGCCGCGCGCCGAGCAATGTGGTGCCGTAGTCGAGCAGCGCGTCGCGGCGGGCCTGCGGGTCGTCGTACGGACGCTCCCACGGTGCCTGCGGCTCGGTCAGCCGCACCGCTCCGGCACCGGCCGTGGCCCCGTCGTCGGGCGCGACCCCGTCGTCGGGCGCGGCGAACCACACCGGTACGTCGAGCAGGTGTGCGTAGCCGCTGACCAGCTCGCGGACCTGGCCGGCGGCGAGCCAGTGCTCGGCACCGGCGCGCGGGCGCAGCGTGACGGTGGTGCCGACCTCGGCGCGCGCGTCGGGGTCGACCTCGGTGGTGTAGCGCCCGTCGGCGTACCCGGTCCACCGCACCGCCGCCGTGCCCCGCACCGACCGGGTGACCACTTCGACGGCGTCGGCGACCATGAAACAGGACAGCAGGCCGATGCCGAACTGGCCGAGGAAGTCCTGCCGGGCGAAGCCCAGCTCGTCGCGTTTGGAGGTCCGTCCGACGCTGGCCAGGAAGGAGTGCACCTCGGGCTCGGTGAGGCCGATGCCGTCGTCGTGGACCCGCAGCCCGCCGTCGGCGGTCGGTTCGATGCGTACCGATCCACCCGACCAGTCCGGGTCGACGTCGCGGCGGGCGGTGATCGCGTCGGTGGCGTTCTGCACCAGTTCCCGGGCGAAGACCCGGGGGCTGGCGTACAGGTGGTGGCTGAGCAGGTCGACGATGCCGCGCAGGTCGACCTGGAATCGGTTCTCCATGTCGGTCAGGTCGCCAGCTCGGCGGCGGCCTCGGCGACCTGGCATCCGGTGGAGATCCCGCAGCTGACCAGGTGGTCGAGTTGGGCCGGGGTGACGCCGCGCTCCAGATCGGTGATCAGCTCACCGCAGACCCGTGCGGTGCCGTCGTCGTCGACGTGGACGAAGGTCTTCGGCCACAGCCGGTCGTGGTTCCACTCGTTGCAGAACGCGTACAGCGCCGGCACGTCGTCCACGGAGAACGCCGTCGCCGCGATGGTCCGCACCCGCAGCACCTCACCGTGCGGGCCGAGGCGGGAGAAGTAGATGACGTTGTCGTTCCATCGGCCGACCAGGTCACCGTCGGGGTCGGTCTGGAACCGGTACTCCCGGGCCTGCAGCGTCTCGGCGATGAACTCGGTGGTCAGTGGCCGCAGCACCTGCATCTCGCCGCCACCGACGGGCGCGTCCGGCAGGTCGTCTGGGTCCGGCGGGGACATGGGGGTTCCTCTCGGTACGGCAGGGTCGTCGCGGTGGCGGGGTTGTCGCGGTGGCGGGGGCCGTCGCGGTCGCGGGGCGTGGTGGGGCCGCCGACCGCATCGGGCGGGCACCCGATGGACGGCGGCACCGACCGGCAATGGTGGCACAGGGCACCGACCGGCAATGGTGGCACAGCCGTGCAGCAGCGTGTGCCCGGGACACGGCCCGGAAAAGCGAGGTTCGGTGCGCGGCCGGGTTACGGTGTGACTCTATGGCGGGCCGTTCCTCTCAGCCGAGTCGACGCCGTGGTGGGTCGACGACCCGTGGCGCCTCGACCTCGCGCGCCCGCACGCCGGCGCGCAAGCGCCCGGTCGCTCGTAAGCGGCCGGCCCGGACGTCGCCGGCGGTGCTGGTCGGTCGGGCGGTCGGCACCACCTGGATGGGGCTCGCGCACGGCGTGGGGTGGGCGGTGCGGGCCGCCGGTCGGCGGGCGGCCACCGCCCGCGACCTGGGGCCGGAGCACCGTCGCGACGGTGCCGGGCTGTTCCTGCTGGGTCTGGCCATCCTCACCTCGATGGCGGTCTGGTTCGGCGCGGCCGGGCCGTTCGGTACGCGGATCGCCGACTCGCTGCGGCTGTTCGTCGGCGCGATCGCGGTCGCGGTGCCGCTGCTGCTGCTGATCGGCGCGGTCCGGCTGATGCGCGACCCGCCGGAGGAGCCGGAGCCCCGGGGTCGGGGGTTCGTCGGCTGGTCGGCGATGTTCGTCGGCACCGCGGGCCTGCTGCACATCGGCCAGAGCCCCGACGGTGACCTGCAGCGCGACTACGCCGGCGGGCTGATCGGGCTCGGGGTCGGCGAGGTGCTGGCGCGTACGGTCAGCTACTGGGTCGGCGTACCGTTGTTGATCCTGTTGTTGATCTTCGGACTGCTGGTGGTCACCGCCACCCCGATCAACAAGATTCCCGAACGGCTGGGTCTGCTCGCCGGCGTGGTCGCCGGCCGGGAGCCGCCGGCCGGGCCGGATGCCGACGACGACGATGCCGACGATCCGGGGCCGGCCCGTGGTCGGCAGCGCCCGCCGCGCCGCCGGCCGGCCGGCCCGCCCGCCGACGCGACGGCGGCCGCCACCACCGGTGACGATCCGGCAGACCTGCCGGATCTGCAGGAGACGGTGGAGCTGCCGCGTCGGCCACCGGCCAAGGTGCCGACCACCCGTAAGCCGGCCGAGCCACCCGAGCATTCGCCGCTGCCGACCCGGGCCGAACAGTTGGCGATCACCGGGCTGTCCGGCGACTACACGCTGCCACCGCCGAAGCTGCTGCGCACCGGCTCGCCGGCGAAGACCCGCAGCAAGGCCAACGACGAGGTGATCGCGGCGCTGCAGGGGGTGTTCGAACAGTTCGACGTCGACGCCGCGGTGACCGGGTTCACCCGTGGTCCGACCGTCACCCGCTACGAGGTCGAACTGGGCCACGGCGTGAAGGTCGAGCGGATCACCCAGCTGTCGCGCAACATCGCGTACGCGGTCAAGTCGCCGGACGTGCGGATCCTCAGCCCGATCCCGGGCAAGAGCGCGGTCGGTGTGGAGATCCCCAACACCGACCGGGAGGATGTCGCGCTCGGTGACGTGCTGCGCTCGCGGGCCGCCGGTGCCGACCACCATCCGATGCTGGTCGCGCTCGGCAAGGACATCGAGGGCGGCTATGTGGTGGCCAACCTGGCGAAGATGCCGCACATCCTGATCGCCGGCGCGACGGGGGCCGGCAAGTCGTCGTGCCTGAACTCGCTGCTGATCTCGATCCTGACCCGGGCCACCCCGGACGAGGTCCGGCTGCTGCTGATCGACCCGAAGCGGGTCGAGATGACCGGCTACGAAGGGATCCCGCACCTGGTCACGCCGATCGTCACCAACCCGAAGAAGGCGGCCGAGTCGCTGGAGTGGGTGGTGCGCGAGATGGACATGCGCTACGACGATCTGGCGGCCAACGGCGTACGGCACATCGACGACTACAACCGCAAGGTGCGCGCCGGGGAGGTCAGCGCGCCGCCGGGCAGCGAGCGCGAGATCCGGCCGTACCCGTACCTGCTGGTGATCGTCGACGAGCTGGCGGACCTGATGATGGTCGCGCCGCGCGACGTGGAGGACTCGGTCGTCCGGATCACCCAGCTCGCCCGGGCCGCCGGGATCCACCTGGTGCTGGCCACCCAACGGCCGTCGGTGGACGTGGTGACCGGCCTGATCAAGGCGAACGTGCCGTCCCGGCTGGCCTTCGCCACGTCGTCGTTGTCCGACTCGCGGGTCATCCTGGACCAGCCGGGTGCGGAGAAGCTGATCGGCCGGGGCGACGGGTTGTTCCTGCCGATGGGTGCGTCGAAGCCGCTGCGGATCCAGGGTGCCTGGGTCAGCGAGAAGGAGATCGACGACGTCGTCACCTTCTGCAAGAAACAACGGGAGCCGGAGTTCCGCCCGGACGTGCTCACCGCCGCCCAGGAGAGCAAGAAGAAGATCGACGAGGACATCGGTGACGACCTCGACCTGCTGGTGCAGGCGGTCGAGCTGGTGGTGACCTCGCAGTTCGGCTCGACTTCGATGCTGCAGCGCAAGTTGCGGGTCGGCTTCGCCAAGGCGGGCCGGCTGATGGACCTGATGGAGTCCCGGGGCATCGTCGGCCCGTCCGAGGGCTCCAAGGCCCGCGACGTGCTGGTCAAACCGGACGAGTTGGAGGAGGCGCTGGCCGGATTGCGCGGCGTCGGGGCGAGCTGACCGCAGCACTGCTGGCGACGGCTGCCGTCCTGACGGCGAATCGCCGATGAACCGGTGCCGCCGCCAGGAGACCGCGTGCCCCTGGCCCGGTACCCTCGTCAGGTGTCTGCGTTTGCCCCGACCCCCGCCCCATCGCCCGGCCGGCGAGTCGCCCTGCTCACCCTGGGCTGCGCCCGCAACGAGGTCGACTCGGAGGAGTTGGCGGCACGGTTGGACGCCGACGGCTGGCAGGTGACCACCGATGCCGACGGTGCCGACGTCGTGCTCGTCAACACCTGCGGCTTCGTCGAGAAGGCCAAGCAGGATTCCGTACAGACCCTGCTCGACGCCGCCGACACCGGGGCCCGGGTGGTGGCCGCCGGCTGCATGGCCGAGCGGTACGGTCGGGAGCTGTCCGAGCACCTGCCGGAGGCGCAGGCGGTCCTCAGCTTCGACGACTATCCCGACATCTCCCGGCGGCTCGACGCGGTGCTGGCCGGGGAGCAGTTGCCCGCGCACACCCCACGGGACCGTCGCAAACTGCTGCCGTTGACCCCGGTGGCCCGCCAGCAGTCCGCCGTCGTCGTGCCCGGCCACTCCGTGGTCGACGAGCGGACCCCGGCGCACCTGCGGGCGGTGCTGCGCCGGCGGCTCGACACCGGCCCGGTCGCCTCACTGAAGCTCGCCAGCGGCTGTGACCGTCGCTGTGCGTTCTGCGCCATTCCGGCGTTCCGGGGGGCGTTCGTCTCGCGGACCCCCGACGAACTGCTCGCCGAGGCGCACTGGCTGGCCGGCACCGGCGTGCGGGAACTGGTCCTGGTCAGCGAGAACTCGACCTCGTACGGCAAGGACCTGGGTGACCCACGGCTGCTGGAGAAACTGCTGCCCCAGCTGGCCGCGGTCGACGGCATCGTCCGGGTCCGGGTCAGCTACCTGCAGCCGGCGGAGACCCGCCCGGGCCTGATCGAGGCCATCGCCACCACCCCGGGCGTCGCACCGTACTTCGACCTGTCCTTCCAGCACGCCAGTGAGCCGGTACTGCGCCGGATGCGCCGGTTCGGCTCGACCGGGCGGTTCCTGGACCTGCTGGACTCCGCCCGGGCGTTGGCCCCGCAGGCGGGTGCCCGGAGCAACTTCATCGTCGGTTTCCCGGGGGAGAACCGGGCCGACGTCGAGGAGCTGGTCCGGTTCCTGTCAGCTGCCCGGCTGGACGCGATCGGCGTCTTCGACTACAGCGACGAGGACGGTACCGAGGCCGCCGACCTGCCCGGCAAGGTCCGCGCGGCGACGGTCAAGCGCCGGTACGACCGGATCAGCGCGTTGGCCGACGAACTGTGCGCCCAGCGGGCCGAGGACCGGTTGGGCAGCACCGTGGAGGTGCTGGTCGACTCCGTCGACGACGGGGTCGTCGAGGGCCGCGCCGCTCACCAGGCACCCGAGGTGGACGGCTCCACGACTCTCGTCGCGGCACCGTCCGGCACCACCCCGTCGGTGGAGCTGGCCGGGCTGCGGGCCGGCGACCTGGTGCGCGCCACGGTCACCGGTACCGAAGGGGTGGACCTGACCGCGGTGCCGGTCGCGGTGGTCTCGTCGACGGCGGGTAGCCGGCCGCTGTCGGCCGTGGCCGGGTGAGCCGGTGACCGAGCCGAGCGCCTCCGCCGGGGCCCGCCCGACCGTGCCGGCGGTACCGGTGGTCAACGCGGCGAACGCCCTCACCGGGCTGCGGATGGTGCTGGTACCGGTGTTCGTGCTGTTCGTGGTCGTCTCCGGGATGACCCATCCGGGCTGGCGGGTCGCCGCGTGCCTGACCTTCCTGGTCGCGTCGGCGACCGACCTGGTCGACGGCTGGATCGCCCGCCGGTACGGCCTGGTGACCTCGTTCGGCAAGGTGGCCGACCCGATCGCGGACAAGGCGCTGACCGGCACCGCGCTGGTGCTGCTCTCCTGGTACGACCTGCTGCCGTGGTGGGTGACGGCGCTGGTACTCATCCGTGAGCTGGGCATCACCCTGATCCGCTTCTGGGTGCTGCGGCACGGGGTGATCGCGGCGAGCCGGGGCGGCAAGGCGAAGACCGCGCTGCAGATCACGGCGATCGCGTGGTACCTGCTGCCGCTGCCGGGGCTGCTCGCCGCCGTCGGCCCGTGGATCATGGGTGCAGCGCTGTTGATCACCGTGGCGACCGGCCTTGACTACGTGGTACGGGCGGTGCGACTGCGGCGACCGACGCCGCTCGGGGGCGGCGGATGAGTCTGCCCGGCGGTGACGCCCCGGCCGGTTCGGATCCCGGCGGTGACGCCCCGGCCGGCACCGATCTCGGAGTCGGCCGGCCGGTGACCGGGAGCCCGGCGGCGGCGGTGGTGCACGCGCTGGCGGATCGGGCGCAGACCCTGGCGGTGGTCGAGTCGTTGACCGGCGGGCTGCTGGCCGCCGCGCTGGTCGACGTCGCGGGGGCCAGTACGGTCTTCCGCGGTGGTCTGATCGTCTACGCCACCGAGCTGAAGGCGACCCTGGCCGGGGTGTCTGCGGAGCTGCTCACACAGCGTGGGCCGGTCGACCCGGACGTCGCGGTGGCGCTGGCCGAGGGTGGCCGGACCCGCTGCGGCGCGGACTGGGCGCTGGCCACCACCGGCGTGGCCGGGCCGCAGTCACAGGGCGGCAAACCGGTCGGGCGGGTCTACGTCGCGCTGGCCGGGCCGACCGCGCCGCAGGTCCGTCGGCTGGACCTCGGTGGCGGACGCGAGGCCGTCCGGGCCGCGACGGTCACCGCCGCACTGCGGTTGCTGGCCAATCAGCTCACCGACCCGTGACCTCTTTTTCGGCCGTGGACGTCATTCGTGGCCCGGGGTGGGGTGTCGATCGGTGGCCTACCGGATAAGGTTGCGGGAAGCCTCCGGCACTCGCCGGCCGGTCCCGATCAGGGGGAGGTGCGATGGTCCTGCTACGCCGCGTCATCGGTGACGCACTGCGCGCCCGCCGGCAGGGTCAACGCCGGACCCTGCGGGAGGTCTCCACCGCGGCCAACGTCAGTCTCGGCTATCTCTCCGAGATCGAGCGCGGGCAGAAGGAAGCGTCCAGCGAACTGCTCGCCGCCATATGTGACGCCCTGGGTGCCAGACTCTCCGAGGTCCTGCGCGACGTCAGCCACACCGTCGCCGACGCCGAGCAGCGCCATGGTGTCCTGGTGGCCGTTCCCGAGCAGTCCGGTCAACCGTTGCGGCCACATCCCGAGCACCCGGCCGGCGAGGTCGCTGTCGAGGACGGCCTGACCGTCTCGGTGCGCAGCGACTCGCCGTTGAAGGCCACCCTGCGTACGACCCGGCGGGTGCCAGCCGGCAGTGGTCGCGACCGCGACGTCGTCTGCGCGGCGTGACCAGGCCGGTCCGGTCGACGCCGGCCCGTCGGCGACGGGTCACGACGACTGCCGGCCGGCCCGCGTACCGTGCCCGCACGACCCCTTCGGTTGGCCAGGACTGGATCCGGCGCACTAGGGTTGATCCTCTACCGGCGTACCCTGCGGAATTCCCACTGACGCCCCATGACGCGGTGGCGTCGGCCTGGGACGATGGTGAGGGTGCGTCGCACCACTGCCCGGGTCGGGCCCGCCTGAGGTCACCCGACCGTACGCGCCGATATTGAGGGGATACCGCGGAGATGGCGAACCCGTTCGTCAAGGGTTGGCGCTACTTGATGGCGCTGTTCGGCGCCAAGATAGACGAGCATGCCGATCCCAAGGTGCAGATCCAACAGGCGATCGAGGACGCCCAACGACAGCACCAGGCGCTGGTCCAGCAGGCCGCAGCCGTGATCGGCAACCAGCGGCAGCTGGAGATGAAGCTGTCCCGGCAGATGAGCGAGGTCGAGCGGCTGCAGGGGATGGCCCGCCAGGCGCTCGTGCTGGCCGACAAGTCCCGCGCCGAGGGCAACGAGGCCGAGGCCGCCAAGTACGAGCAGACCGCTCAGACGCTCGCCACCCAGCTGGTCTCCGGCGAGCAGTCGATGGAGGATCTCAAGGCCCTGCACGACCAGTCGCTGGCCGCGGCGGCCCAGGCACGCCAGGCGGTGGAGAACAACCAGATGATCCTGCAGCAGAAGCTCGCCGAGCGCACCAAGCTGCTCAGCCAGCTGGAGCAGGCCAAGATGCAGGAGACGGTGGCCGCCTCGCTGGAGTCGATGTCGGCGCTCGCGGCACCGAAGAACACCCCGTCGTTGGACGAGGTGCGCGACAAGATCGAGCAGCGGTACGCCACCGCGATGGGCCGGGCCGAGCTGGCCGGCAACTCGGTCGAGGGACGCATGCTGGAAGTGCAGAAATCCACCCTGGATCTGGCCGGCTCGTCGCGACTGGACCAGATCCGGGCGAGCATGGCCGGCGAGCAGCTCGCCGGGGCCCAGCCCTCCCCGGCGGTCGAGTCCGGCCAGGCACAGGCCGCAGCCGCGGACAGCGCCGGCGTCGCCCGCCTCGACCAGTTGCGTGCCTCGATGGCCAAGGACAAGGACAAGGGCGCCGGTGACGCCAGCGCCGCCAGCTGAGCGCCGGCGGCGCTGACCGGCCGGCCGGCGGGAGGAGCAACCGGTGGCAGATCCACGTACCCGCTACTTTCGCAACCTGCGCCGGTTCCGTCGGTCCGCGCGGCGGTGGAGCGTGCTCGCCGGTGGCTTCGGCGGCGCGACGGCGGTTCTCCTGCCACTCGGCGGCGTGAGCGCCGTCGACGCCATCTGGGCGGCCGCGGCCGGTGCGAGCACCGCGCTGGCCGCGTGGCGGTGGTCGGATCTGCGGGCGCTCACCGCGCAGCCACCGCCACCGGAGGCCGACCCGGCCATCGCCGGGCGGCAGGCCCGGCAACGGCTGGTCGCCGCCGTGGAGCGCAACCCGCTCGGGCGGGCCGCGGTCGGTGAGGTACGCCGCCAGCAGGCGTTGCTCGCCCTGCGTGGCACCGCCGCCGCTGAACCCTGGTCCCGGCTGGATCGCGCGGCGGGGACCCTCGGCGAGCTGACACCACGGCTGACCGGTCCGGCCGAGTCGGTTCAGCTGGAGGCGGCCGTGGCCGAGCGGTCCCTGCGCGACCTCGTCTACCGGGTGGCGAGCGTGGAGAAGGCGTTGCGGCTGGCCCCGACCGACGCCACGCTCGTCAACTCCCACCAGGTGCTCGTCGAGCAGATGCAGGCCGGGATCGTCGCCTACGAGGGCATGGTCGCGGCAGCGGCCGGCTACGTCGCCGAGGACGGCCGGGCGATCGGTGAGCACCCGTCGGTGCACCGGCTCACCGAGGCGAGTGATCTGCTCCGGGGGGTCGCCGCCGGTTTGGCGGAGCTGCGGCGCCACGCCGGTCCGGTTGACAGTTCGGGCACCAGTAGCTGACCCGACCGGCGAGCTCGGCCCGTCGTACCGCCGTACCGCAGCGGCGGCACGGCTGGTGCGCGCGCCCGTACACGTATGTGCCCGCCGCCGGTAGGCCGGTGATGCTGCGACGGGGCCGGCCCCGGTTCGCCCGCAGCAGCCGGTGTGCCAGGTCGACCAGCGCCGGCAGGTCCGGCACCGCACCCACCGGTGTCCACGGCGCGACGCCGCGCAGGAACAGCACCTCACAGGCGTACACGTTGCCGATGCCCGCCAGGTTGCGCTGGTCGAGCAGGGCCTCGGCGACGGTGATCTCGGGGTGGGCGGCCAGCCGCCGTACCGCCTCCGCCGGATCCCAGTCCGCGCCGAGCAGGTCCGGGCCGAGCGTGCCGGTCAGCCGCGCTTCCTGCCGCGTCGGTACGATCGTCAGCTCGTGCAGGTGGTATCCGACCGCGACCACCGTCGCGGTCCGCAGCACCACCCGGATCAGCTGGGCGGGGCCGCCGGTCCAGCGGGCGCCGCTGCGGTAGACCCGCCAGCTGCCGTCCATCCGCAGGTGGGAGTGGAGTGTGTAACGCCGGTCGTCCGGCGCGGCGAGGCGTAGCAGCAGGTGCTTGCCACGGCTGGCGCAGTCGTGCACCAGCCAGCCGGACAGGTCGGTCGTCGCCAGCTGCGGGACCCGCAGGTCGCTGCCGGTGAGCCGCTGCCCGGCCAGCGCCTGCCGCAACCGCTCGGCGGTGTTCCAGACCGTGTCGCCTTCGGGCACGATCCCATCCTGCCCGATCCGGGCGTGACACGACGCGGGGGTGGCGGATACCCTCCGCCACCCCCGCGTCGTGTCACGCGTCAGTATCGTCGTCGGAAGACCGCCCAGGTCGCACCGGTGCCGAGCACCAGCGCGGCACCCAGGATCACCCAGACGGCGGTCGAGTTGATGCCGGTGCCCAGCTCGGCGTTTGCCGCGACCGCCGCGAACAGGCTGTCGTCCGGCGGGGCGGGCATCGCCACCGGCGGCAACTCGCCGTAGCGGACCAGGCCGGTGCTCTCCAGCAGCGTCATGTGGGTCTGGACGAAGCCGTTGGCGTCCTGCGCGAGCTGCCGGACGACGTCGTTGCGGGTGCTGGCCCGGACCGCACCGATGACCGGGAAGATGTTGCCGTGCGCGGCGCGGAGCCGCTCGACGAAGATCCGGTCGAACCGGGCCCCGGTCGCCACCTTCATCTCGTCCACCCAGCCCTGCTGGGTCGGCGTGGGGTCGGTGGGCAGTTCAACACCGAGTTTGTTGGCGGCCTCGACGGCCAGCAGGTCCAGCTCGATGTGCTGCTTGGCGATCTCGGCGCCCACTTCACGGACGCGCTGCGTGCTGCCCTTCTCGGCTGCCAGCTGCCCGGCGGGGATCTCCCACAGCCCGGCCAGCCGGACTCCGTTGAGCAGCGCGATGTCGGCGGCGCCGAGCTGGGTCGCTCCGGACTGTTGGGCAACCGCGACGCCCGGCAGCGCGAGCAGTCCGGCGACCATGCCCACCAGGACTACTGTCAGTCGGCGTGGAGTGGATGCCGCAGATCGTGCCCGGGCCATAGTTTCTCAACCTCCGAGTGAAGCCATAGAGGAGTATGTGAACGATCAGAACCGTATGTCGAATGCCTCTGACCCGTCAATGCTCTCAGCATGAATATTGCTGGATCTGCGCCACATTTAATCGCTTCCTGTGGCTAATTTGACTCAACTCACAGGCATCGTCCGTTCGGATGATCCCGACGGTTCAAGCGCCAGGTCAGGGAGTTGCTCACAGACTGCAAATTCTGGCGTGAACCGCGTCGTGGCGCGCAGCGTGTGTTGCGCCGGGGTAACGATGTGCCGACGGTAGCAGAATGTCGGCACATTGTTGACCCTGTGAAACGGCGAAATTCACTACGGGTACTCGTCGGGTCGGGGAGACCGGACGATGTCGGCGTAGCGCTGGTGGCTCGCGCCGTAGATCGCGAAGTTGAGCCGTGCCAGGGACAGGCTCAGATCGCCGTTCGGCCCGCCACGCACCACCTCGGCGTCCTGGTCGCCCTGGCCGTCGTCGGTCCAGAAGCAGACAGGGCAGGTGGTGCATCCGGTCCGGTAACCACAGCAGGGACATCTGTCGACGGAGTGCGGGCCCACCCGGTAAGCCTTCCACAGGAGCGTTTCAGACCTGCGATTGCGGTCGGTTGACTCCGTTGTGGTCGATCGGCATCCCTCGGACGCTGCCCAAACATGGGCGGGCCGAGAAACCCACCCTCAGCCGCGCAGGCGCAGGCCACGCGGGGTGACCCGGAATCCGGCGGCGGCCAGCGCGGGATGCAGCGGCGAATCCCGGACCGGTTCGCCGTCGGCACGCTCGACCGAGATGGCACCGAGCGCGCCGGAGGTCACCGTGGCGGCCAGCGCCCGAGCCGCCACGGCCAGCCGCTGCCCGTCGTCGGTGAAGCGCAACAGGCTACGGCCGCCGCGTTCGACGTAGAGCACCAGTTCGCCGCCGACGAGCACCACCACGGCGCCGGCCTTGCGCGCCGGCCGGTGCCCGTCCTGTTCGCCCGGCCGCTGCGGCCACGGCAGTGCGGCACCGTACGGGCTCGCGGGATCGGTCGCCGCCAGCACCATCGGGTCGCCGTCCGGGCGGTCCGCTGCCGGTCCGGACAACTCCCGCAGCCGCTCGACCGCGCCGGGCAGGGCGAACTGGGCGGCGCCGAGCCCGTCGACGAAGTAGCCCCGGCGGGCCGCCCCGCGTTCCTCCAGAGCGGACAGCACCGGATATACGGCGGCGAAGCCGCCCGGGGTGCCCTCGCCGGCCACCGCGCCACGGGTCAGCACGCCGTACCGCTCCAGGAGGACGTCGGCGAGCGCCGCCGCCCGCCGCGTCGGGTCCGGGTCCCGGTCCGGCAGACGCGACCAGCGGCCCGCGAGTGTCGGTGCCGCCGGGCGCACCGCGAACCCTCGACCCGGCCGGCGGGACCTGGTCCGGGGCGGCTGACCGGCGCGGGACCGGTGCGCTCCGCCGGGGCCCAGCACGGCGCGCAGCGCCGCCAAGGTGTCGTTGGTCAGCCAGCCCGCCCAGACCAGGTCCCACAGCGCCGATTCGATCGTGCCCGGGTCGTACCGGTGTCCGGCCACACCACCGCCCGGCACGTCGGTGGCCGTCGGTCCGTCGCCAGCTGCGTCGGTGGCCGTCGGTCCGTCGACAGGGGCGGCCGCGGCGACCCGGTCGGCGAGTTGCCGGAAGAACAGCGCCTGCCCGTCGGCGAGGGCGTCGAGCAGGGCCGTGTGGACCGGGGTCATGGTCAGTGCCGCCTCCGGGGGCGGCAACACCAGCGCGGCGGTCTCGGCGAAGACCAGCCTCACCCAACCGTCGTTGGCACCGATCGCGCCCGCACCGGCCCACTGGACCTCGCCGCTGGCGCAGAGCTCGTCCAGATACGACGATGTGTAGTCGGGCACCCGGGCCGGCAGCACCAGGCGTTCCAACGCTGAGGCCGGTACGGCCACCCCCTGCAACTGTTCGATCACCGCCGCCACGGCGTCGACCCCCCGCCCGGTGCCGGCGACCTGCTGCCACCGGGGCAGGAACCGGGCCAGCGTCGCCGCCGGAACCGGCTCGATCTCCCGACGCAGGGCCGCCAACGACCGGCGCCGTAGCATCCGCAGGACCTCGGCGTCGCACCACTGCGGCCCGGACAGGTCCATCGTGAACTCACCGGCGACGACCTGGCCGGCCGCGGCCAACCGGCGCAGCGTCTGCTCGACGACCCAGCGGCCCAGCCCGAACCGTTGGGCGCACTGTGTCGCGTCGAACGGGCCCCGGGTCCGCGCGTAACGCCGGACGAGGTCATCGAGCGGGTCGTCGACCGGGGCGAGGTGGGCCTCGGCGAGGCCGACCGGCAACGCGACGCCGAGGGCGTCGCGCAGCCGCGCCGCGTCCTCGACCAGGATCCAGCGCTGTTCGCCGGCGACCCGTACCTCGATCGCGCGTCGGCTCCGGACGAGCTCCGTCAGCCAGGCCGGATCCACCTGCCGCTCGCGCAGCTGCGCCTCGGACAGGTCGCCCAGTACGCGCAACATCTCCGCCAGGTCCTCGGCGTCGCGGACCCGGCGGTGTCCGTCGAGCCATCGCAGCTGACGGTGGGTCTCGGCGAGCACCGCCGGATCGAGCAGCTCCCGCAGCTCGACCCGGCCGAGCAGCTCGCCGAGCAGCGTCGCGTCGAGGCTCAACGCGGCGACCCGGCGCTCGGCCAACGGCAGATCGCCTTCGTAGAGGAACGCGCCGACGTATCCGAACAGCAACGACCGGGCGAACGGTGAGGGCCGGGCGGTCTCGACCTCGACGAGTCGCAGTCGACGGGTCGTCAGGTCGGCCATCAGCCCGGTCACGGCCGACATGTCGAACACGTCCTGTAGACATTCCCGGGCGGCTTCGAGGGTGACCGGGAAATCGGGAAACTCCCGGGCGACGTCGAGCAGTTGAGCGGCGCGTTGCCGCTGCTGCCACAGGGGCTGCCGGCGACGCGGATCCCGGCGGGGCAGCAGCAGTGACCGGGCGGCGCATTCCCGGAACCGTGCGGCGAACAGCGCGGACCCGCCGACGGACTCCTCGACGAGCGGGCCGATCTCGTCGGCGTCGAAGACGACAAGATCGGCACCGGGCGGTGTGTCGACCATGTCGGGCAACCGGACGACGATGCCGTCGTCGGCGGGCAGCACCTGGGCGTCGACGCCGTACCGTTCGCTGATCCGCCGACCGATGGCCATCGCCCAGGGGCCGTTGACCTGGGCGCCGAGGACGCTGTGCACCACCAGCCGCCAGTCGCCGAGCTCGTCACGGAACCGCTCGACGAGAATGGTCCGGTCGTCCGGCAACACCCGGGTGGCGTCACGTTGCTCGGCGAGGTATCGCAGCAGGTTGTCGGTGGCCCAGTCGTCCAGCCCGGTGGTGCCCAGCGCGGCGCGCGCGGTCGGGGCGTCCAGCCGACCCAGCTCGCGCAGCCGGGCACCGAGCGCGCGGCCCAGCTCCACCGGCCGCCCCGGCTGGTCGCCCTTCCAGAACGGCATCCGGGCGGGTTGGCCTGGTGCGGGGGTGACCAGCACCCGGTCCGCAGTGATCTCCTCGATCCGCCAGGAAGTGGCGCCGAGCAGGAACACGTCGCCGACCCGTGACTCGTAGACCATCTCCTCGTCGAGCTCACCGACCCTGGTGGTCTGGGCGGCACCGGCCAGGAAGACCCCGAACAGTCCCCGGTCGGGGATGGTGCCGCCGCTGGTCACCGCCAGCCGCTGGGCGCCCGGTCGACCGGTCAGCAGGTCACTGTGGCGGTCCCAGACGAGTCGGGGCCGCAGCTCGGCGAAGGCGGTCGACGGGTACCGGCCGGAGAGCATGTCGAGCACCGCGTGCAGCGCCGAGTCGGGTAGTTCGGCGTACGGGGCCGCCCGGCGGACCAGTGTGGCGAGCTCGTCGAGCCGCCACGGGTCGACCGCGACCATCGCGACGACGTGCTGGGCGAGCACGTCCAGTGGGTTACGGGGGAACCGCAGCTGTTCGATCTCACCGTCGGCCATCCGCTGTGTGACGACCGTGCAGGCAAGCAGGTCACCCCGGTGTTTCGGCAGCACCACGCCCTCCGACAGTGCGCCGACCTGGTGCCCGGCCCGGCCGACCCGTTGCAGACCGGCGGCGACGCTCGGCGGTGCCTCGATCTGCACGACCAGGTCGACCGCGCCCATGTCGATGCCGAGCTCGAGACTGGAGGTGGCGATCACCGCCGGGAGCCGGCCGGACTTGAGCGCCTCCTCGATCTGCAGCCGCTCCGAGCGCGAGACGCTGCCGTGGTGGGCACGGGCGATCACCGGCGGCGCGCCACGGGCGGCGTCGGACTGGGCCATGATCTCCGCCGGCATCCGGGTGCTCCGCTGCGCCGCCGTGACCCCGGCGGTGGGTGCCGTCGGCTGGTCGGCGGGAGCCTGCGCCGCTGCCCGGTCGGCGGCGAGCTCGTTGAGGCGGGCGCAGAGCCGCTCCGACGAGCGGCGCGAGTTGGTGAACACGATGGTGGAGCGGTGGCGCAGGATCAGGTCGAGGACCCGTTCCTCGACGGCGGGCCAGATGGACCGGCTGGTACGGCCCGGCGCGTCGTCGTCACCGTCGGGCTGCTCGTCGAGGTGGGCCAGATCGGGCACCGGGACCTGGACGCTGACGTCGATGAGTTTCGTGGTGGGTGGGGCGACCACCCGGACCGGATGCCGGCCGCCGAGGAACTGGGCGGTCTCCTCGACCGGCCGTACGGTGGCCGACAGCCCGATCCGTTGGGCCGGCGCGGCGAGCAGCGCGTCCAGCCGTTCCAGTGACAGCGCCAGATGCGCGCCGCGTTTGGTGCCGACGACGGCGTGCACCTCGTCGACGATGACCGTCTGCACGCCGCGCAACGATTCCCGGGCGGCCGAGGTCAGCAGCAGGAACAGCGACTCCGGGGTGGTGATGAGGATGTCCGGTGGCGCTTTGCCGAAGGCACGACGCTGCTCCGCCGGGGTGTCGCCGGTGCGTACCCCGACGGTGACCGCCGGCGCGGGCAGACCGAGCCGGGCCGTGGCCTGCCCGATGCCGACCAACGGGGTACGTAGGTTGCGGTCGACGTCGACGGCGAGGGCCTTGAGCGGGCTGAGGTAGAGCACCCGGCAACGGTGCCGGGGATCGGCCGGCGGGGGCGTCCGTAGCAGTTGGTCCAACGACCAGAGGAAGGCGGCGAGGGTCTTGCCGGACCCGGTCGGTGCGACGACGAGAGCGTGCTGGCCGTCGCTGATCGCCTCCCAGGCGCCCTGCTGGGCGGCTGTCGGTGCCGCGAAGGCGCTGCCGAACCACTCCCGGGTGGCGGCACCGAACCGCTGCAGGACCATCGCCTCATCCTGCCTGCTGGATCTGACAGTTCAGCACCCGAGACCACCATAGGGCGAAAAAACATGGTGAAGTCGGCACACCGGACTTGCCCGACTTAGTAGTTATGCAGTAACTTTCGGTCATCATCCGGTCTGCTGAGGAGTACCCCCATGCCCGTCGTCGAGCGCGGCCTGCACCACGACACCGAGGTGCTGCTCCGTCGGGTGGACGGGCTCGCCGCCCTGCTGCGGCTGCGGCATCCCGGCCCGGACGCCGCGATGGTGGAGCCCGTCGTCGAGGCGCTTGGTGCGTTGGTGGTGAACAGCGCCTCGGCGAGTGCGGCGGACCGGGCAAGGGTCCGGGCGACGGTGCACTACTACATGGTGCTGGCCGGTCGCGGCGGCCTGTTGCAGATCCCGGCCGTCGCCGCCGTGCGCCCCACTCCGTCGGTCGCGCCCGGACCAGCCATCATGGACTGAGTAGCGGTCCGTCCGGTGCCCGCCACGCGTCGGTAACCGCGATGTAACTGCCCAACCACGTAGGATGGCTTACCATCCAGGTCCCGACGGTCGGGGGCCGGTGACCGTGGGCCGGTAGGGTAGCGGGGACGACAACTGCGTGGAGGGGGGCGACGATGGTGCGAATCCGCCGCCTGTCATGCCCCCGCTGGGTCGCCATCGCGCTGCTCTTCCTGCTGACCGGTACCGCCGTGCATGGTGCCGGTTCGGTGGCCGTACCCGCCGTTGCCATCGCCGCCGGTCCGGCCTCCATCGGTGCCGCCCTGCTGCACCAGACGATCTCGCCCGGTGGGCGCAGCGGAGCCGACGACGCCGCCACTGAGCGCGACGACCGGCAACACGTCGACGACCGCCCCCGGTCCGCTGGCGGCGACCAGGCCGGGCTGGCCCCGGCGCTCGCCGCGGACTGGCCGTCCGGGCCGGAGACCGGCGCGGGGTGCGTCCATCGCCGCTCCAGCGACCACGTCACCCGGGGCACCCACCGGTGCAACGGCAGCCGGGCACCACCCGGCCGACCCCAGCCTGACCTGGCCACTACCTCGAGCTGACCCGGCCGGCACCGCTCGGTGTCCGACTCACCGACACCGCACCCTCGCAGGGCAGGCCGGACAGCTTGCGCGTCGCATGGTGGCGACACGCCGTCCGGCGCCTTCCGCCGCGCCAACCATGCGAATCTGTCAACGGACCCGGGCCGACGGCCCGCGACGACACCTACCTGGAGCCCTGTGTGCTGGTCCTGCTGATCGTCCATCTCGTGACCGCGCTGATCGCGCCGCTTCTGGTCCGCTGGTGGGGTCCGCGTGCCTGCTACCTGGTGGCCGCCGCGCCGGGTGCGGCGTTCGTCTGGGCACTGGCCAACACCTCGGCGGTACGCGATGACGGCCCGATCGAGGAAACCTACCCCTGGGTCCCGCAGTTGGGGCTCGACCTTGCCCTGCGTACCGGCACCCTGTCCTGGCTGATGGTGCTGCTCGTCGGTGGGGTCGGCGCCCTGGTGCTCATCTACTGCGCCCGCTACTTCACCACCGACGAGCCCGGGCTCGGCCGCTTCACCGCGGTCTTCGTCGGCTTCGCCGGAGCCATGCTCGGCCTGGTCATCGCCGACGACCTGATTCTGCTCTACGTCTTCTGGGAACTGACCACGGTCTTCTCCTACCTGCTCATCGGCCACCACCCGGAGAAACGGGCCAGCCGTCGGGCGGCCGCCCAGGCGCTGATCGTGACCACCCTCGGCGGACTCGCCATGCTGATCGGGTTCATCATGCTCGGGGAGCAGGCCGGGACGTACCGCTGGTCGCAGATCGTCGAGAGCACGCCGCCGTCCGGCGGCTACCTGGCGGCCGCGCTGGTGCTGATCCTGGTCGGCGCGCTGTCCAAGTCGGCCATCTTCCCGTTCAGTTTCTGGCTGCCGGCCGCCATGGCGGCCCCGACGCCGGTCAGCGCCTACCTGCACGCCGCTGCCATGGTCAAGGCCGGCGTCTACCTCGTGGCGCTGCTGTCCCCGGTGTATGCGGCGAACCCCTGGTGGTACTGGCTGATCGTCGTCACCGGCACCGCGACGATGCTGGTGGGTGGCTGGGCGGCGCTGCGCCAGACCGATCTGAAACTGCTCCTGGCCTACGGCACCGTGAGCCAGCTCGGCCTGCTGATGGTGGTCGCCGGTGCCGGCGACCGTGATCCGGCACTGGCCGGAATCACCATGCTGCTCGCCCACGCCCTGTTCAAGGCCACCCTGTTCCTGGTCGTCGGGATCGTCGACAAGTGTGCCGGCACCCGGGACCTGACCGAGCTGAGCGGGCTGGGTCGGCGGATGCCGCTCGTCGCCGTCGCCGCCGTGCTGGCCGCCGCCTCGATGGCCGGGGTGCCACCGCTGCTCGGCTTCGTCGGCAAGGAAGCAGTGCTGGCGGCGTTCGCCCCGGATCCGCTGGTCCTGGCGCTGATCGTGCTCGGCGCGGTGCTCACCACCGCGTACAGCGCGCGGTTCGTCTGGGGTGCGTTCGCCAGCAAACCCGGCCAGGAACCGACGGCGAGCACACCGGTCGGGGCGACCTTCGTCGTCCCGGTCGGCGTCCTCGCCCTGACCGGTCTCGCCCTCGGCCCGCTGGCCGCCACCGTCGACGAGATCCTCGCGCCGTACGCCGGCCTGTTCGGACCGGGCGACTACCACCTGGCGTTGTGGCACGGGTTCACCCCCGCTCTGGGGCTGTCCCTGGTCGCGCTCGCCGCCGGCGCGGTGCTGTTCGTGCTGCGCGACCGGGTCGCGACCATCCAGCGGCGGCTGCGCGCCCCCACCGACGGGTCCACCGTGTACGCCCAGTCCACCCACGGACTGGACCGGCTCTCGGTCGAGGTCACCGGTGCCACCCAGCGGGGTTCGCTGCCGCAGTACCTCAGCATCATCCTGCTGGTCCTGGTGGCCGTGCCCGGCGGAGCGCTGCTGGTCAACCGCCCGTGGCTGGAACAGTGGCGGTGGTACGACACGCCGGTGCAGGTCGCGGTCGCGGCCGTGATGGTCGTCGCCGCGATCGCGACGGTACGCGCGCAGCGTCGACTCAAGGCGGTGATCCTCGCCGGTGTCACCGGGTACGGCACCGCGCTGATGTTCGTCCTGCACGGCGCGCCGGACCTGGCGCTGACCCAGTTCCTGGTGGAGACCATCACCATCGTCGTGTTCGTGCTGGTGCTGCGCCGGCTGCCGATCTACTTCTCGGAACGACCGCTACGGTCGAGCCGCTACGCCCGGATCGCGCTCGGGGTGGCCGTCGGCGCGGTGATGGCCGGGATGGCGGCGGCGGCGGTCAGCGGCCGGGAGGCCGCACCGATCTCGGACGCCTTCCCGGAGCAGGCCGTCGAGTACGGCGGTGGGCGCAACGTGGTCAACGTGACGCTGGTGGACATCCGCGCCTGGGACACCATGGGCGAGATCTCCGTACTGGTCGTGGCCGCCACCGGCGTGGCAAGCCTGGTATTCCTACGGCCCCGTACCGGTCCGGGCCCCCGGCGGGCCAGTGTCGAGGCCCCGGCCGGCGGGCCGGGCCCCCGGCCGGCCGGCGGAGCCGAGCCATCGACGGGCGGACCACCGGCGCGGTCCCGGCGGGCACGCATCTGGTTGCGCGGCGGCGCCACCCAGGCGCCCCGTGGCCGGTCGATCATCTTCGAGGTGATCACCAGGCTGCTGTTCCACGCGGTCCTGGTCTACTCGATCTTCCTGCTCTTCTCCGGGCACAACGCACCCGGCGGCGGCTTCGCCGGCGGACTGGTGGCCGGCCTCGCCCTCGCCGTGCGGTATCTCGCCGGCGGACGGTACGAGCTCAACGAGGCCGCCCCGGTCGACGCCGGTCTGGTCCTCGGGGTCGGGTTGTTCCTCGCCGTCGGTGCCGGGCTCAGCCCGATCCTGGTCGGCGGCGACGTCCTGCAGAGCGCCATCGTCGATCTGCACGTGCCGGTCATCGGCAAGGTGCACCTGGTGACGTCGCTCTTCTTCGACGTCGGCGTCTACCTGATCGTGGTCGGCCTGGTCCTGGACATCCTGCGCAGCCTGGGTGCCGAGGTCGACCGCCAGATCGCCCGGTCGGCCGAACCGGACGTCGACGTCGACGACACGCCCACGAACGAGATCACCGACGGTGTCGGCGACCCCGAGCCGGTCGGATCGAGGAGCTGACATGACACCCAACCTCGTACTCGTCCTCGTCGTCGGGGTGCTCTTCGCCGCCGGGGTCACGTTGCTGCTGGAACGCAGCCTCACCCGGGTGGTGCTCGGGGTGATCCTGCTCGGCAACGGTGCCAACCTGCTGATCCTGCTGGGCGGCCGGGCCGGCGGCGCGCCGATCGCCGAGGTCACCCCGCAGGAGGAGATGAGCGATCCGCTGCCCCAGGCGCTCATCCTCACCGCCATCGTGATCACCCTCGGACTCACCGCCTTCCTGCTCGCCATGGCGTACCGCAGTTGGCTGCTCTTCGGCCACGACGAGGTACAGGACGACCTGGAGGACCGCCAGATCATGCAGCGGGCCGTCGCCGACCAGGGCCCGAACGCCGACGACGACGCCGAGGACGACGAGGACGACGACACCGACCCGATCGACGCGATCAGCGCGCCACGCCAGTCCCCGGCCCGCGCCGGCGATCTCGAAGGGAGCGGCAAGTGACGTTTCTGGTGCCCCTGCCGGTGATCCTGCCGCTGCTCGGTGCGGGGATTACCCTGGTGCTGGCCCGGCACCCGCGGGCGCAGCGGACCACCAGCGTCGCGGTCCTCACCGTCACCTTCGGGGTGGCCCTGGCCCTGCTGGTCACCGCGCACCTGCACGGTCCACAGGTGGTCCTGGTGGGCGGCTGGCCGGCGCCGTTGGGTATCGCGCTGGTCGCCGACCAGCTCGCCGCGCTGATGCTGGTCGTCTCCACCGCCGTCACGCTGTGCGTGCTGCTCTACTCCATCGGCGAGGGTCGGGCCGACGGCCGGGAGAGCACCCCGGTGGCCATCTACCACCCCACGTACCTGATCCTGACCGCCGGGGTGACCAACGCCTTCCTCTCCGGCGACCTGTTCAACCTGTACGTCGGCTTCGAGATCCTGCTCGGGGCCAGCTACGTACTGCTGACCCTCGGCGGCACGGAGGTACGGATCCGGGCCGGCACGACGTACGTGGTGGTCAGCATCCTGTCGTCGGTGATCTTCCTGACCGCGATCGGGCTGATCTACGCCGCCACCGGTACGGTGAACCTCGCCCAGCTGGCCGCGCGACTCGACGGCCTGCCCGACGATCTGCGGCTGGTGCTGCAGCTGATGCTGCTGCTGGCGTTCGGCATCAAGGCCGCGGTGTTCCCGCTGTCGGCCTGGCTGCCGGACAGCTACCCGACGGCGCCGGCGCCGGTCACCGCCGTCTTCGCCGGCCTGCTGACCAAGGTCGGCGTGTACGCGATCATCCGTACCGAGACCCTGTTGTTCCCCGGCGGACGCACCCGGGACATGCTGCTGGTGGTCGCCCTGTTGACGATGGTGGTCGGCATCCTGGGTGCGGTCGCCCAGTCCGACATCAAGCGACTGTTGTCGTTCACCCTGGTCAGCCACATCGGCTACATGCTGTTCGGGGTGGCACTCGGCACCGCCGCCGGGCTGGCCGCGGCGATCTTCTACGTGGTGCACCACATCACCATCCAGACCACCCTGTTCCTGGCGACCGGACTGGTGGAACGCCGGGGTGGCAGCACCAACCTGGAACGTCTCGGCGGGCTCGCCCGCGCGGCACCGCTGCTCGCCGTACTGTTCTTCCTGCCGGCATTGAACCTGGCCGGGATTCCGCCGTTCTCCGGGTTCCTCGGCAAACTGGGTCTGCTGCAGGCCGGCGTCGCTGACGGCGGCCCGTTGGCCTGGGCGCTGGTCGCCGGCGGCACGGTGACCAGCCTGCTCACCCTGTACGCGGTGACCCGGGTGTGGAATCTGGCGTTCTGGCGCAAGCCGGCGCCGGACGCCGTGTCCGGTGACGCCCAGTCCGAGGCCGAACCGCTCCCGGGCAGGGCCTGGCGGCAGGACGCGTCGACGGGCTCCCGGCCGGTCGTCGCGGGCGGCCCGACCGCCGCGCCGACGGGTACGTCGACCGTCGCGTCATCGGGTACCGCGACCGCCGCGCCGGTCGCGGTCCGGGTGCCGTCGACCGATTCGGACTCCACGCCGCTGGCGGCGGGCGGTCCCGGGGCGGTGGAGCCGATGCCTCCGCTGCTGGTCGGCGCGACGACCGCCCTGGTCGTCCTCGGGCTGGCGCTGACGGTGCTGGCCGGGCCGCTGTTCCAGATCAGCACCGAAGCGGCGGCCAACCTGGTCGACCGCACCCCGTACGTCGAAGCGGTATTCCCGCAGGGAGCCCCATGAGTCCCGTCACCAAGGCCGCCCGGTGGCGCAGCCAACTGATCGCCGTCGCCGCACTGGTGGCGCTCTGGAACCTGTTCTACGGTGACCTGTCGGTCGGCAACCTGATCGGCGGCACCCTGGTCGCGCTGGTGGTGATCACGGTGTTCCCGTTGCCGCCGGTGGCCTTCGAAGGGCGGGTCCGGCCGCTGGCCGTACTGCGCTTCCTCGGTCGGTTCCTGATCGACCTGTTGGTGGCCAGCGCCCAGGTGGCCTGGACCGCCGTCAGGTTCGGGCACGTGCCGCGCAGCGCGGTGATCGCGGTCCGGTTGCGGGTCCGCACGGATCTGAACCTGACGCTGACGGCGGAGGCGCTGTCGCTGGTGCCCGGCAGCCTGGTCGCCGAGGCCGACCCGGCCAGCGGCACGCTCTACGTCCACGTACTCGACGTGCGTGACGTGCGCGACGTCGAACGGGCCCGGGAGAAGGTGCTCGCGTTGGAAGCCCGGATCGTGCGCGCGGTCGGCTCGGCCGACGAGGTCCGCCAACTCGACCTGCCGGCACCGGCGAGAGGAGAGGTCGCATGAGCGCGGTCGCCGTCGTGGTCGCCGTCGCGTTGGGTACGGCGGCCCTGCTGGCCGTCGGCCGGATCATCCGTGGCCCGTCCCTGCTGGACCGGGTCGTGGCCGCCGAGGTACTGATCGCGATCATCGTCGGTGGCATCGCCGCCGAGGCCGCCATCAACCAGCACGCCACCACCCTGCCGGTGCTGGTGGTGTTGTCGCTGCTCGGCTTCGTCGGCACGGTGAGCATCGTCCGGTTCGTGGCGGCCCGCTCGGCGGCGGTCGCGGCGGCCGAGCGTCGGGAGGAACAGTGACCGCTGTCGTGACCGTACTGTCCGGGGTGTTCCTGATCGGGGGCGCGCTGCTCAGCGTGGCGGCTGCCATCGGTCTGCTGCGGTTTCCCGACGTCGCGTCGCGGATGCACGCCGCGACCAAGCCTCAGGTGCTGGGTCTGCTGCTGATGCTCTCCGGCCTGGCGCTGCGGTTGTCCAGCGGTACGGAGCTGGCCACCCTGGTGTTGGTGGCGGTCTTCCAGATGATGACCGCGCCGGTGGCTGCCCACATCATCTGCCGGGCCGCCTACCGGGCCGACCTGATGCGCCGGGATCTGCTGATCGTCGACGAGGCGGCCGGGATCCGCGACGAGACGCCGGGCCGTCAGCCCAGCTGAACCAGGTCGATTCAGCTATATAATCCCGCCATGACCGACGCTCCTGCCCAGGAGGGCAGCAGTAGCGAGCCGGGTGAGACCCGGCTGCCGTTGTCCCCGTCGCCGGTCGGCGGAGCGCTGAGTCGCCTGTGCTGATCGCTTTCGGTCTGTTGCTGATCGTCGTGTTGACCGTGGCGACGGGCTACTTCGTCGCTCAGGAGTTCGGGTACGTCGCCGTCGACCGGGGCCGGCTGCGGACCCTGGCCGACCAGGGTGACCAGGCGGCGGCCCGGGCGCTGCGGGTGACCAGCCGGCTGTCGTTCATGCTCTCCGGTGCCCAGCTGGGCATCACGGTGACCGCCCTGCTGGTCGGCTACGTGGCCGAGCCGTACCTCGGTGCCGGCCTGTCCGAGCTGCTCGGTGGGGTCGGCGTACCGGCGGCTGCCAGCCTGACCCTGTCCATCGCCCTCGCACTGGTCATCTCCACGGTGGTGCAGATGGTCCTCGGTGAGCTGGCGCCGAAGAATCTCGCTCTGGCCCGCGCCGAATCGCTGGCCCGGGCACTGAGCCGGTCGACGTTGATCTACCTCGCGGTCGCCGGGCCGCTGATCCGGATGTTCGACATCGCCGCCAACCGGCTGCTGCGCCGGGTCGGCATCGACCCGATCGAGGAACTGCCCAGCGGTGCCACCGCCGAGGACCTCGGCCAGATCATCGCCGAGTCACGCCAGGAGGGGCACCTCGACTCGGCGATGTCGACACTGCTCGACCGGGGGCTGCACTTCCGGCAGCTCACCGCCGGGGAGGCGATGGTGCCCCGGGTCGACGTGCACACCGTACGGGTCGACGCCCCGGTCACCGACCTGGTCGAGCTGCTGGCCACCGGCCATTCCCGGTTCCCCGTGCACGGCTCCGACGGCGTCGACGACGTCGTCGGGATCGCCAGCATCGCCGACGTGCTCACCGTCGCGCCGCCCGAGCGCGCGAGCACCACGGTCGCCGCCGTGATGGTCCCGCCGCTGCTGGTGCCGGAGACCCTGCCGCTGCCCGCCGTGCTGGACCGGCTGCGCAAGGGCCACCGGCAGCTGGCCTGCGTGGTCGACGAGTACGGCGGGTTCGCCGGGGTGATCAGCCTGGAGGACATCGCCGAGGAGCTGGTCGGCCCGATCCGCGACGAGGACGACCCGGAGGAGCCCACGCCGACCCGGCAGGCCGACGGGTCCTGGCTGGTGCCGGCCCGGTGGCGCATCGACGAGGTCGCCGACACCACCGGCATCGGTCTGCCGACCGCCCCGGAGTACGACACCCTCTCGGGTCTGGTGATGCGGGAGCTGGGCCGGGTGCCCGAGGTCGGTGACCGGATCTCGATCGACCTCGACGAGGCGACCGCCGGCAACGGTCACCGGGCCGGCCAGCGCGCTGTGCTGCACGTGCTGACCGTGGACCGGCACGTCCCGGACTCGGTCCGGGTGGAGGTGATCGGATGAGCACCGGCTGGGCGTTGCTGACCTCCGTACTGCTGCTGGCGCTGAACGGGTTCTTCGTGGCCGCCGAGTTCGCGTTGGTGGCCAGCAAGCGGTACCGGCTGGAGCAGGCGGCGGCGACCGGGTCGCGGGCGGCGCGGGCCGCCGTCGACGGCTCCCGGGAGCTGTCGTTGATGCTCGCCGGGGCCCAGCTCGGCATCACGGTCTGCACCCTCGGGCTGGGGGCGCTGGCCGAGCCGGCGGTCGAGCGGCTGGTCGCGCCCTGGCTGGAGGCGGCCGGCCTGCCGTACGCCGCCAGTCACCTGATCGCGTTCCTGTTCGCCCTGGCGCTGGTGGTCTTCCTGCACCTGGTGGTGGGGGAGATGGCCCCGAAGTCGTGGGCGATCACCCATCCCGAGCGGTCGGCGTTGCTGCTGGCCCTGCCGTTCCGGGCCTTCGCCCGGGTCTCCCGGCCGATCCTGTTCGGATTGAACGCGATCGCCAACGCCGTACTGCGGGTGTTCCGGGTCGAGCCGCAGGACCAGCTGGCCCAGGTGCACGGCCCGGAGGAGCTGCGGATCCTGCTGGAGCAGTCCCGCGAACACGGGCTGCTCCCGCCCGACCAGCATGAACTGCTGGCGAAGATGCTCCAGCTGGAGCGGATCACGGTGCGCGACGTGATGCAGCCGGTGGAGCAGGTCGTCGCCGTGGCCCGCACGGACTCCGCAGATCAGGTCGAGTCGGCGTCGCGGGGCAGCGGGCGGTCCCGGCTGGTCGTCGCCGGCGACGCCGGTGACCTGATCGGCATCGTGCACGTACGGGACGCGGTGCTGGCCAACGCCGGCGGTGGGGCCGCGACGGCGGAGACCCTGATGAGCCGGCCGTTCACCTTGCCGGCGACCGCCACGGTGACCGAGGCCGTCGCCGCGATGCGCGCCGACCAGGTCCAGCTGGCGTTGGTCACCAACGGTGCGGGCGCCGACCGGCCGGTCGGGTTCGTGGCGTTGGAGGACCTGTTGGAGGAGGTCATCGGCGAGTTCGACGACGAGACGGACACCGCCGCCCGGGGGCGTCGGCTGCGCTGAACCCGCCGGCACCGTGGGTCGTCAGGCCGCGCCGGCGCTGGCGGTGGCGAGTTTGACGCCGAAACCGAGGAAGAGCGCGCCGATGCCGCTGGTGACGGCGGCGGCGAGCCGGCGTCGCTGGCGGAACTGCATCGCCAGGTACGTGCCGGTGAAGATCAGCACGGTCAGGTAGACCACGCTGAACAGTTGTGCGATCAGGCCGAGCAGCAGGAACGACAGCGCCGGGTACGGGTAGGCCGGGTCGACGAACTGGATGAAGAACGACACGAAGAACAGGATCGCCTTCGGGTTGAGCAGGCTGATCACGGTCGCCCGGCGGAACGGGTGCCGGACCGCGGCCGGCTCGGCGGCGTCCACCAGTCGGGGCGCCTGCGGGTCGTCGCGTCGACGCCACCGTCGCCAGGCCCCCCGCAGCATCGTGAATCCGACGTACGTGAGGTATCCCGCCCCCGCGTACTTGATCACCGTGAAGAGGGTCGGGTGGGTCTTGAGCAGCGAGGCGACCCCGGCGGCGGAGAGCACCATCAGCACCGTGTCACCGAGGAACACACCCCCGGCGGCCCGGTAGCCGTAGCGTACGCCCCGACGTGCGGCGGTGGAGAGAACGAACAGCGAGTTCGGTCCCGGCAGCAGGATGATCGCCACGGTACCGAGGACGTAGGTCCAGATGTCGGTGATGCCCAGCACGCCGGCCATCCTCGTCTACCGCCGGGCTCCGGGGCGAGCGGTTTTGTCGCTGGTCACGGTGTGTCCTGCGGCACGGTGGGCGGTTCAGCGGCCGGGACGGCGGCCGGCTCGGGCGCGACGCCGGGCAGGTACGCCGGGGTCGGGCCGGTGACCCCGGGCGCCGGCTGCGCCGGGTCGGCGACGGTACGCAGCGGCACCACCCCGGCCCAGTAGGGCAGTGCCAGGTCGGCCGGGTCGTCGATCGGCGCGCCGCTGCGCGACTTCACCGACACCTCGTCGAGGCCGACGGCGAGGACCGCCGTCTCGGCGAGTTCCTTGCGACTCGGCGGTCGGGCGTCGGCGCTGCGACCGGGACCGACCTTGTCGACCAGGGCGTCGAGCGCCCGGCGCTTGTCGTCGGGGTCGGTGACCAGCCGGGCGGTGCCGTGCACCACCACGGACCGGTAGTTGGCGCTGTGGTGGAACTGGGACCGGGCGTAGACCAGCCCGTCGAGCAGGGTGACCGCCACGCAGACCGCCAGCCCGTCGGGCCCTCGGGCGGCGAGCAGCGGCGTGCTACCGGTGGATCCGTGCAGGTAGAGCGTTTCGTCGACGCGGACGTGCAGGGTGGGCAGGGCGCGTGGCGCGCCGTCGACGACGAACGTCAGGCAGCAGTGGTACGCCTCGTCCAGGATCCGGTGGGCGGCGTGGCGTTCATAGCTGATCCGGTCGCGGTCGCGGGCTGCCGTGGTGCGGGCGGTACGGGGGTACATCGGCTGCTCCGATTTCGTACTAGTACAATCTTCAGACTGTGGCAGTACGTTATCAGCCGAGCGGATCCACCGCCATCGAGATCGCCGCCAGCGTCGAAGCGGGCGTACGTACCGGCGAACTTGCCGCCGGCGACCCGCTGCCGGCGGTCCGGAGCCTGGCCGCCGCGCTCGGGGTCAGCCCCGCCACGGTCGCCCGGGCGTACCAGACACTGCGGCACCGCGGCATCGTCGACGCCGCCGGTCGCCGCGGCACCCGGATCCGGCCCCGGCCGCCGGTCGCCGGACCCCGGTCCGCCCCACGACCCGGCCCACCACCCGGCGGGCTCGACCTGTCCACCGGCGAACCCGACCGCCGACTGCTGCCCGGCCTCGCCGGACCGCTGGCCGAGGTGGCCCGGAAACTGGCCGGCGACGGTGCCACCGCCGGCTACGCCGACGCCGGCGTACTCCCCGAAGTCACCGCGCTGGCCACCGAGCGCCTCGCCGAGGTCGGCCTGCCGCCCGGAGCCCTCACCCTCACCAGCGGTGCCCTCGACGGCCTGGAACGCCTCCTGACCAGCCACCTGCGGCCGGGCGACCGGGTGGCGGTGGAGGACCCCGGCTGGGCGGACCTGCTCGACCTGGTCGCCGCCCTCGGCCTCACCGCGGTGCCGATGCCGGTCGACGACTCCGGCCCGACCGACGCCGGCCTGCGTCAGGCACTGACCGCCGGCGCGGCCGCCGTCGTGGTCACCACCCGCGCCCAGAACCCGACCGGCGCGGTCCTCGGCCCGCACCGGGCGGCGGCTCTGCGCGCCACCCTGCGGTCCGGCCCGGACGTCCTGCTCATCGAGGACGACCACGCCGCCGAGCTCTCCGACGCCGCGCCGCAGGTGCTGGCCGGGGCCAGCCGGCGGTGGGCCTTCCTCCGCTCGGCCAGCAAACCGTACGGGCCAGACCTGCGGGTGGCGGTGCTCGCTGGCGACGAGGCCACCGTCGGCCGGGTCGTCGGCCGGGCCCGCATCGGCGCCGGCTGGGTCTCCACCGTGCTGCAGCGGCTGCTCGCCGAGCTGTGGCGCGACCGCGAGGTCGCCGCGACGGTGGCGGCGGCCGGTACGGCGTACCGGCACCGCCGGCAAACACTGCGCGCCACGCTGACCCGGCTCGGCGTCGCCAGCCACGGCGACAGCGGGTTGAACGTGTGGATCCCCGTCCCCGACGAGCTGCACGCCGTCACCACCCTGCACGCCGCCGGCTACTGCGTCTCCCCGGGTTCGCGGCACCGGCTGCGCAGCGCGCCCGGCATCCGGGTCACGGTCAGCAGCCTCGACGACCCGGCCGTCCCCGCACTGGCGGCCGCGATCGCACAGGCGGCCACAGTCGGGCAGGTCCGTACACCGGCGCACAGGCCGGGTGTCGGGCGGTGAGGTCGGAGCGGTATGAAGGTCCGGTGACCACACAGCAGACCACGACGGGCGCGGACCGCTACGTTCCCACGGACGCCGCCGACCTCGCCGCCCTGCGCAGCGCCGCCGCCGGTTGCCGGGGCTGCGAACTGCACCGGGACGCCAGCCAAATGGTCTTCGGCCGGGGCGCGCCCGACGCCCGGGTGGTGATGGTCGGCGAACAGCCCGGCGACGTCGAGGACCAGCAGGGTCTGCCGTTCGTCGGCCCGGCCGGCCGGTTGCTGCGCCGCGCGGTCGACGACGCGGCGATCCCGGTCGACCAGATCTACCTGACCAACGCGGTCAAACACTTCCGGTTCGAGCTGCGCGGTCGACGGCGGATCCATCAGACGCCGGACCGGGTGCACATCGCCGCCTGCCGACCCTGGCTGGTCGCGGAGTTCGCGAAGCTGCGTCCGCGCGTGATCGTGGTGCTCGGCGCGACCGCCGGGCAGGCCCTGCTCGGTCCGTCCTTCCGGGTCACCCGTTCGCGTGGGGTGCCGATGCCCTGGCCGGACTCGGCCCAGCGGGTCGGGGACTTCCCGGACGCGCCGGCCGAGCTGGTGGCCACCATCCACCCCTCGGCCGTGCTGCGGGCCGACGACCGCGACGTCGCCTACCGGGGGCTGGTCGCCGACCTCACCGTCGCCGGGCGGCTGCTGACCCGGGGACATCCGTGATGATCTCCTCGACCGCGTCGCCCATGGTGACCGGCCCACCGCCGGTCGACACCGCCCGGGTGCAGCGGCGCACCCTGCGACTGCTGGCCGGCACCCAGGTGATCGGCGGAATCGGGATCACCATCGGCATCGCGGTGGGCGGTCTGCTCGCGGCCCGCCTCGGCGGCGTGACCGTCTCCGGGTTGGCGCAGAGCGCCGCCGTGGTCGGTGGGGCGCTGCTCGCCGTACCCGTGGTGGGCATCATGAACCGGTACGGGCGTCGCCCCGGCCTGGCGCTGGCCTACCTGGTCGGCGCCGTCGGTGGCGTAGTGGTCGTGGTCGCCGCCGCGCTCGGCTGGGTGCCGTTGCTCTTCGCCGGGATGCTGCTGTTCGGCGGGGCGAGCACGGCCGGACTCCAGGCCCGGTACGCCGCCGTCGACCTCGCCGAGCCGCACCGCAGGGGCCGGCAGCTCTCCCTGGTGGTGTGGGCGACGACGATCGGCGCGGTCACCGCACCGAACCTCGCGGGGCTTGCCGACCAGGCGGGCATCGAGGTCGGGTTGACCCCGCTGTCCGGCCCGTTCGCCTTCAGCACGCTGGCGTTCCTGCTCGCCGCCGGCCTCGTCTGGCTGCTGCTGCGTCCGGATCCGCTGCTGCTCGCCAGGCGACTGGCCGCCGGGCCACCGGCTGCCGTACCCGGCCCTGACGACGGGGCACCCACCGCCGCGTCCGGTCCTGCCGCGTCCGGTCCTGCCACGTCCGGTCCCGCCACGCCCGGTCCCGCCGTGCCGCCGGGGCGGGGGCTGCGGGCGGCGTTCGCGGTGATCGCCGCCCGGCCCACCGCCCGGCTCGGCATCGCCGCCGTGGCGGTCGGGCACCTGGTCATGGTCGGCGTGATGGCGATGACACCGGTGCACCTCGGCTACGCACACGTCGGCGACGACCTGCTGCAGGTCGTTGGCCTGGTGCTGAGCCTGCACATCGCCGGGATGTACGCGTTCGCGCCGGTGGTGGGCTGGCTGACCGACCGGGCCGGTCGCCGGCCGGTCATCCTGGGTGGGGTCGGGCTGCTGCTGGCCGCGTGCGCGGTCGCCGGGACCGCCGGTCACGACACCCTGCGGCTGGTGATCGGGCTGGTGCTGCTCGGCCTGGGCTGGTCGGGCACGATGGTGGCCGGTTCGACGTTGCTGTCGGAGTCGGTACCGGCCGACGTACGGCCGTCGGTGCAGGGCCTGTCCGATCTGGCGATGGGGCTGGCCGGCGCGGCGGCCGGCGCGGTCAGCGGCGTCATCGTGGGACTGGGCAGTTTCGGTGTACTGACGATTCTGGCCGCGGTGGCCACCGTGCCGCTGCTGGCTCTGGCGCTGCGCCCGGCCCCGGCGGCACGGCCCGCCGGGCGGCCGGGCTGACCGGGCGCAGCGGTACGACGTGCGGGTCGCGGTACGACGATGGGGGAGGGGCGCGGGATGCGGCTGACGGACTTCTGGGGACGGCTGGACGAGGTCTTCGGGCCGGCGTACGCCCGCAGCATCGCTGCGGACCAGGTGCTGGCCCAGTTGGGTGGGCGTACCATCGCGCAGGCGCTCGCGGCCGGTGAGGAGACCGCGGTGGTCTGGCGGGCGGTCTGCGCCGCCTATCCGGACCGGGTGCCTGCCCGGTTACGGTGAGCGGGCCGACACGGCGATCCGGTCCGGACGAGACGAGCGGGCCACTGTTTCGGTCACCCGTCGTCGTTCATTCATGCGCTCTCGGTAATAGATGACTTCAAGTGTTTGGTTGACTGCATTCCGGTGTGAAATTCATCGGCGTGTCCGCTGGTCCAGTCGTACACCTGTTCGGCTATTGTCCACAGCGAGGTGCTCGTCCACAGGCTGCGGCCAGTCGGCTGTTCTCTGTCGGACCCAGCGCCTAGCGTGACCCGTGTGACGAGAAGCTCGGCCAGGACGCCTGGGAAGTCGGCGAACGTAGGGGTGGCAGCAATGGCGGCATTGCCAGACAAGGAAAAGGCGCTCGATCTGGCGCTGGCCCAGATCGACAAGCAGTTCGGCAAGGGTTCGGTGATGCGGCTGGGCGAGCGGCCGGTGATCCAGACCGCGGTGATCCCGACCGGGTCCATCGCCCTCGACGTGGCCCTCGGCGTCGGCGGCCTGCCCCGTGGCCGGGTGGTGGAGATCTACGGGCCGGAGAGCAGCGGTAAGACCACGGTCGCCCTGCACGCGGTGGCCAACGCCCAGCGGGCCGGTGGCATCGCGGCGTTCATCGACGCCGAGCACGCCCTCGACCCGGAGTACGCCAAGGCACTCGGCGTGGACACCGACGCGATGCTGGTCTCCCAGCCGGACACCGGTGAGCAGGCGCTGGAGATCGCCGACATGCTGATCCGCTCCGGCGCGTTGGACATCGTCGTCATCGACTCGGTCGCGGCGCTGGTGCCGCGCGCCGAGATCGAGGGGGAGATGGGCGACAGCCACGTCGGTCTGCAGGCCCGGCTGATGAGCCAGGCGCTGCGCAAGATCACCGGTGTGTTGAACAGCACCGGGACCACCGCGATCTTCATCAACCAGCTCCGGGAGAAGATCGGTGTGATGTTCGGCTCCCCGGAGACCACCACCGGTGGCCGGGCGCTGAAGTTCTACGCCTCGGTGCGGCTGGACGTGCGCCGGATCGAGAGCCTCAAGGACGGCACCGACATCGTCGGCAACCGGACCCGGGTCAAGGTCGTGAAGAACAAGGTCTCCGCACCGTTCAAGCAGGCCGAGTTCGACATCATGTACGGCAAGGGCATCTCCCGGGAGGGCTCGCTGATCGACGTCGGGGTGGAGCAGTCGATCATCCGTAAGTCCGGCGCCTGGTACACCTACGACGGCGACCAGCTCGGCCAGGGCAAGGAGAAGGCCCGCGAGTTCCTCCGGGAGAACCCGGACGTGGCCGCCGAGATCGAGAAGAAGATCCTGGAGAAGCTGGGCGTCGGGGTGCTCGGTGCCGACGAAGCCGGCGGGCCTGAGTTGCCGCCGGTCGACTTCTGACCCACATGGCGGGGCGGCGCCGAGGCGCACGGACGGGGCGGGGCTGGGACGCGGCTCCACCCCGTCCCCGTCGTGCCGCCGGCCGGCCGCCGGCCGACGGTTCCGACGACGATCCGATCAGCCCGGGCAGCGGCCCGGATCGTCCGGGTGCCGGCCGGGGCGACTCAGGCACCGTCCGGGCCGGGGCCAGCGCCGGTGCCGGCGGCGAGCCACCGGACGAGGCACAGCGGGCCCGGGACATCTGCCTGCGCCAGCTCGCCGTACGCCCGCGTACCCGGGCCGAGCTCGCGGCGGCACTGCGACGTCGGGGCATCTCCGACGAGACGGCCGGAGCTGTCCTGGACCGCTACGACGAGGTCGGGATGATCGACGACGCCGCGTTCGCCCGTGCCTGGGTGAGCAGCCGGCACCACGGCCGCGGCCTGGCCCGGCGCAATCTCGCTGTCGAGCTGCGCCAGCGCGGCGTGGATCCGCAGGTGGCCCGGGACGCGCTCGACGGGCTCGACGAGCAGACCGAGCGGGCGACCGCCGAGGAACTGGTCGCCCGCAAGCTGCGGGCCGCTCGGGGCGCGCCCGACGTGTTGTTCCGGCGGCTCGTCGCGATGCTCGCCCGTAAGGGCTACCCGGCGGGCGTGGCGGTGCCGGTGGTGCGCGACGCGCTCGCCGCAAAGTCGGCCGAAGCGGCGGAGTTCACCGACACGGTGGCGGAGGATGCGCTGATCGGTGACCTTCCAGACCCGGATGCTGGGCAGTCCTGGTCCACGTGACGGGACATCGTCCCCCGCAGGATGTGCCAAATTTCCGACTCATCCCGCCGCATCCTGAGTGCGATCAGCTGCGAGTGAGCGCGCCGCTGCCCTACGTTCTGCTGTCACCCGGATCATGAGTTCTTGACCGAACGGCCCCTCGCGACCTAGCCTCGCGTTACAGACGAACAACCGATCCGTCGCAGGCTAACCGCACAACATAGATCGCATAACGGTACGGCATCACTTCGCAACAGCTCAGTAGCCAGATACGTCGTTACCGGACAGGCCGGTCCGGTGACCATGGCTCGTCACAGCGGCTCTCGCCTGCCGTGACGAGGCACCGCGAGGTGCCGTCTGGTCGATGGTCAGCCGCCACGGTCGGGTGTTCCCATAGCCGTGGCCGGGCCGGAGCGACAGACCTCCGGGTAGCCGACGGCGGACTGGAGGCGGGCGTGGCGCAGCGTAGGGCAGCGGAAGACATGGGTGCCAGCGTGCCCGGAGGTCCGGCATGACCGGGCTGGAGTGGGCGCTGTTCGCCATCGTCGTCCTGCTCGCCGGTGTCGTCTTCGCCGGCCTGGCCATCGGTGTGCGCACCCTGCGCCGACTCACTCTCACGGCGCCGCCGGCGCCGCCGGCCGAGGACGACCCGGCCTTCGTCGCCGCCCGGGACCGGCAGGAACAGTCGCTGGCCGCACTGCGTACCGCCGCCGACGAGGCCTCCTCCGCCGTCGAGCAGGCCAAGTCCGCCGCTGCGGCGGCCCGGACGGACGCCGCCGCCGCCAAGGCCGAGGCGATCGCCGCCCGCGCCGAAGCCCGGCGGGTGCTCGACGCGGCCCGCGCCGAGGCCGACACCATCCTGGAACGGGCACACCGGCAGGCCGAGTCCGAGGCCGAGCAGGTACGGGCGGCGGCCCGCCGTAGCGGCGAACGGGAGATCGCGATGCTCTCCCGTACCGTGAAGGAACAGTCGGTGGAGCTGGACCGTCGCACGCAGCGGATGGACGAGCGGGAACGGCTGCACGCCGAGGAGGCCGACCGGGTCGCCGAGCGGGACCGGCGGCTCAGCGCCACCGCCGCCGAGTTGGCGCAGCGCAAGGCCGCCCTGGTCGCCCGCGAGGCCGACCTGGCCGCCGCCGAGGAGCGGTGGCAGCGCGAACTGGAACGGGTCGCCGGGCTGACATCCGAGGCGGCCCGTGGCGAGCTCGTCGAGGCGATCGAGAGCCAGGCCAAACGGGAAGCGGCGATCCTGGTCCGCGACATCGAATCCGATGCCCGCGCCACCGCCGACCAGCGGGCCCGGCACATCGTGGTCGACGCCATCCAACGGGTGGCCAGTGAACAGACCGCCGAGAGCGTGGTCAGTGTGCTGCACCTGCCCGGCGACGAGATGAAGGGCCGCATCATCGGCCGCGAGGGGCGCAACATCCGGGCGTTCGAGTCCGTCACCGGGGTCAACCTCATCATCGACGACACACCGGAAGCCGTCCTGCTGTCCTGCTTCGACCCGGTGCGCCGGGAGATCGGCCGGCTGACCCTGGAGAAGCTGGTCCTCGACGGCCGGATCCACCCGCACCGGATCGAGGAGGTCTTCGACACCGCCCGCAGCGAGGTCGAGCAGCTGTGCCACCGCGCGGCCGAGGACGCCCTCGTCGACGTGGGTATCACCGAGATCCACCCGGAGCTGGTCACCCTCCTCGGTCGGCTGCGCTACCGCACCTCGTACGGCCAGAACGTGCTCAAGCACCTGGTCGAGACTGCCCACATCGCCGGAGTGATGGCCGCCGAGCTGCGGTTGGACGTGCCCCTGATCAAGCGCTGCGCGTTCCTGCACGACATCGGCAAGGCGCTGACCCACGAGGTCGAGGGCAGCCACGCGCTGATCGGCGCCGACGTCGCCCGCAAGTACGGGGAGACCGAGGACGTCGTCCACGCGATCGAGGCCCACCACAACGAGGTGCTGCCGCAGACCATCGAAGCGGTCCTCACCCAGGCTTCCGACGCCTGCTCCGGTGGGCGCCCGGGTGCCCGGCGAGAAAGCCTCGAAGCGTACGTCAAGCGGCTGGAGCGGATCGAGGAGATCGCCGCCGGCAAGGTCGGTGTCGAGAAGGTCTTCGCCATGCAGGCCGGCCGGGAGATCCGGGTGATGGTCAAGCCCGACGACGTCGACGACATCGGGGCGGCGGTGCTCGCCCGCGACGTGGCCAAGCAGGTCGAGGAGGAACTGACCTACCCGGGGCAGATCCGGGTCACGGTCGTCCGGGAGTCACGGGTCACCGAGATCGCCCGCTGACAACCCCGCCCTGTCCCGGCCCCCTACTCCCGCCCGCCCTTCCCTCGACGATCTTGCAGTTATCGAGAGCAAATGTCGCGTTTGTCCGTCGATAAGTGCAAGATCGCCGCGATCATGGGCAGGGGGCAGGGGGCAGGGGGCGGTCTCAGGGGGTCTCAGGGGGTGGGGGTGGCTGCCGCCGTCGCGCCACCGGCGGGGGTACCTGGCTGCTGGCCGGCCGCCGCCGTCGTCGACGGTGGCGGCGCCGCCGGCGGAGTCGCGGCGGTACGCCGCCCCCTGGCCAGGGTTCGCTGAACGAACTCGGCCAGCTTGGACAGCGCGTAGTTGACCGCGATGAACAGCACCCCGATCACGATGTACACCTGGATAGGGTTGCGCAGGTTCTGGATGATCGTCCGGCCCATCAGCAGCGTCTCCTGGTAGCCGATGATGAAGCCCAGCGAGGTGTCCTTGAGCACCACGATCAGCTGGCTGATCAGCGCCGGCAGCATGATCCGGAACGCCTGTGGCAGCAGGATCATCCAGGTGGTCTGGAACGAGGTCAACCCGATCGCGGCGGCGGCCTCCCGCTGTCCCGAGGGCAGCCCCTCCATCCCGGAGCGCACGATCTCACCGATCACCACGCCGTTGTAGATCGTCAGGCCCAGCACCAGGTACGGCAGCATCTCGTGGCCGAACGGCAGGGTGATCTCCAGCCCCAGCTCCGGCAGGCCGCGCGCCACGAAGAAGATCGTGATGACCACCGGCAGGCCGCGGAACACCTCGACGCAGAACCGCGTCACCCCGTTGAGCACCCAGCTCGCCGCCCGTACCGCGATCGCCAGCGGGGCGGCGAGACCGACGAATCGGCGCCGCATCAGCGCCTTGAGCTGGATCCGCAGCACCGCCAGCGCGGTGCCGAACAGCAGCGACAGCACGATCGCCAGCCCGGCGGCGGTCAGCGTGGCCCGGATGCCCTGCCCGAGCAGCGACCAGACCTGGCTGAACACCTCGTTGCCGGGGTCGACCAGCGGACCCCACTTGTCCATGGTGAACTGGTCCCGGGCCGCGAGCGGCCGGTAGACCAGGAAGTACGCCGCGACGGCAGCCGCGACCGCCGACAGCACACTGACGATCAGGGTGACCAACCGGGCGCGTGGCCCGGGGGCGTCGTACAGCACGCTCTGCTGGCTCACGCTGCCCATCCTTCGCTCATGTGGCCCGGTCCCTGGTACGCGACCGTGGGCCGGCCGCCGTCGACGGTGCTCACCGGGCCACCGCCCGGCGGGCCTCGACCCGGTCGAGCAGCATCCCCAGCGGCACGGTCATGATCAGGAAGCCGATCGAGATGCCGACGAAGACCGGGATGATCGGCTCACCCAGCGCGCTGGTCAGGTTCTGCGCCGAGTTCGACAGGTCACCGACGACGCCGAAGAAGCCGGCGAGCGCCGAGTTCTTGATCATCGCGATGATCACGCTGCCGAGCGGAACGATCGCCGCCTTCCACGCCTGCGGCAGCACGACGTGCCGCAGGTTCTGGGTGAAGGTCAGCCCGATGGCCCGGGCGGCCTCGGCCTGCCCCGGCGGCACCGCGTTGATCCCGCTGCGCAGCGCCTCGCAGACGAACGCGCCGGTGTACACGCTGAGCGCGATCACCGCGAACCGGAAGTACGGCAGGTCGATGCCGAGCCGGCTGAAGATCGTGCTCAGCCCCGGAATCCGCAGAAAGTCGGCGTTGGAGCCGAGCGCAGGCAGGCCGAAGGCGGAGAAGAACATCACGATGGTCAGCGGCACGTTGCGGAAGACGGTGACGTACGCCCCGCCGAGCCAGCGCAGCGGTGGCACCGGGGAGATCCGCAGGATCGCGATGAACGTACCGATCAGCAGCGCGCCGGTCGCGGAGAGCACGCACAGCTGAAGGGTGAGCCAGAAACCTCCGACGAACACGTCGAAGTGGTCGACGAGCACTCTCACGCGGTGGACCCTTCCTGCGAAGCGTGCGCCGGGGTTGCCGGCCGGTGCCTGGCGGCCGACCCGGGGACCAAGGAGGCCCGGGCCGGCCGGTGCCGGGCGGCCGACCCGGGCCGAGATGGCCCCCGGGCCGGCCGCGATCGGTCAGGTGTGACCGGGTCGGTCGTCAGTAGCGGTCGACGGCCGGGCCGGTCGGGGTGTTGTCGTCGAACGCGCCCGCGGTGGACTCCCACGCCTGCGCGTATGAACCGTCCTCGTAGATCTTCTCCAGGGTGTCGTTGATGAAGTCGCGGAACGCGTCGTCACCCTTGGCGACCCCGATGCCGTACGGCTCCTCGGTGAACTGCTCACCGGCCAGCTTGAACTCGCCCTCGTTCTCGGCGATGAAGCCGAGCAGGATCACGTTGTCCGTGGTGACCGCGTCGACCTGACCGCCACGCAGCGCCTCGACGCACTTGTCGTAGACGTCGAAGAGCACCAGCTGCTCCCCGGCGTTGGCCAGGTACTCCTGAATGTTCTCCGCCGGGGTGGAGCCCTGCACCGAGCAGACCTTCTTGTCGCCGGCCTCGAACGACTCCGGTCCGGTGATCGAGTCGTCGTCGGCGCCGACCATGATGTGCTGGCCGGCGACGTAGTACGGGCCGGCGAAGTCGATCCGCTCCTTGCGGGCGTCGTTGATCGTGTAGGTGGCGACCACGATGTCGACTCGGCCCTGCTCGATGACCTCCTCGCGGACGGCCGACGGAGCCTCCACGTACTCGATGTCGTCGGCCTCGATGCCCAGCTCGGCCGCGATCAGCTTGGCGATCTCGACGTCGAAACCGGCCGGCTTGCCGTCGAGGCCGAGCAGGCCGAAGCCGGGCTGGTCGAACTTGGTGCCGACGGTGATCTTTCCGGCTTCGCTGAGCCGGGCCATGGTGGTGCCGGCCTCGAACGTCGGCGTCGCCACATCAGGGTTCTCACTGCCCGTACCGTCGCTGTTGTCGCCGCAGGCGGCCACGGACAGCGCCAGGGCGGCTGCGGCGGCTACCGCCGCTACACGTGACATACGCATTGCTCGGTGATCTCCTTTTCGATGGGAAGCCCGCCGGATCGCGGCCGACTCCACGATGGATGAAACATGTCCGGAAGCGGTGTCAGTGCGTGAGGATCTTCGACAGGAAGTCCTTGGCGCGGTCACTACGCGGGTTGGCGAAGAACTCCGTCGGCGGGGCGTCCTCGACCAGTTGGCCGTCGGCCATGAAGATCACCCGGTTCGCGGCGTGCCGGGCGAAGCCCATCTCGTGGGTGACGACGACCATCGTCATCCCCTCCGCCGCGAGTGAGGTCATCACGTCCAGCACCTCGCCGACCATCTCCGGGTCGAGGGCACTGGTCGGCTCGTCGAACAGCATCGCCTTCGGCTGCATCGCCAACGCCCGGGCGATCGCCGCCCGCTGCTGCTGGCCGCCGGAGAGCTGCGCCGGGTACTTGTCGGCCTGGTTGGCGATGCCGACCCGGTCGAGCAACTGCAGGGCACGTTCCCGGACCGCCGCCGGCTTCTCCCGGCGCACCTTGACCGGACCGAGCGTGACGTTCTCCAGGATCGTCTTGTGCGCGAAGAGGTTGAACGACTGGAACACCATGCCGACCTCGCTGCGCAGCCGGGCCAACGCGCGGCCCTCGGCCGGCAGCGGTCGACCGTCGAACAGGATCGTGCCGGAGTTGATCGGCTCCAGCCGGTTGATCGCCCGGCACAGCGTGGACTTGCCGGAACCCGACGGGCCGATCACCACCACGACCTCGCCCCGGTGGACCGACAGGTCGACATCGTCGAGGACGTGCAGCGGGCCGAACCACTTGTTGACCCCACTGAGCACGATGAGAGGTTCACTGGTCGTCACCGTCGAGCTCCGTCCTGTCATGCACCGTCCCCTGTGCCGGCGATCGGCGAGGCCACCTCACGACCGTCCCGCCACTTTAGGCGGGGCTGTGTGTCGGAAGGCAACTCGAATGGTCACGGAGCGATAACACACGCCGCGTAGTCGCGGCCGCCCCGGCAACATGATCGTATGGCGATTGCACCGTTTCGCGCCGCGCTGTGGAACTGGTCCGTTGACGGGCCGCTCACCCCCGGTCAGATTCGAGCCGGCCTCACGGCCGTACTGGGCCGGCCGGTGGTCGCGCTCAGTGACGCCGTCGCGGACCAGTTCCCCGACGACGCGGTGCTCTGCGACGTCTGGCAGGGCGCCGGGGAGTTCCCGGTGACGGTCGACTGCTACGCCGCCCCGGCGGAACTGTCCGAAACCCGGGTGCTCGCCGCGTTCGCCCGCCGGGTACGCCGGCGCTGTGTGCTGCCCGACGACACCCTCGACCCCAGCCGGCACCTGCTGATCTCGCCGGACGGCACGATGCGCCCGGTGCACCTGGACATCGAGCCGACCAGCTACGGCGACCAGCGCAGCAACCTGCGCCCGTGCAGCCTCGTCGACCCCGGCTGTCACAACGGCGTGTCCTGCGGCGCGTCCCGCTGGGGACCGGACTCGGTGGTGCCGGCCCGGGCGGCCGCCTGAGCGTGACACCGGTGCCGCGGCGGCGGCTACGCTGTCCCCTGTCATGACTACCAGCGCAGCACACGCCCGCCACCCGCGTACCTACCAGGTGCGCACCTACGGTTGCCAGATGAACGTGCACGACTCCGAACGGATCTCCGGCCTGCTGGAATCGGCCGGCTACGTCCGGGCGGGGGAGTCCGACGACCCAGACGTCGTCGTCTTCAACACCTGCGCGGTGCGGGAGAACGCCGACAACCGGCTGTACGGAAACCTCGGCCATCTGCGGCCGGTCAAGGACGCGCACCCGCAGATGCAGA
The DNA here is from genome assembly GCF_030345095.1 of Solwaraspora sp. WMMA2056. NCBI lineage: Bacteria > Bacillati > Actinomycetota > Actinomycetes > Micromonosporales > Micromonosporaceae > Solwaraspora > Solwaraspora sp. WMMA2056. The sequence continues at coordinate 5,762,321 of NZ_CP128360.1, read as the reverse complement.
TCGCCGTCGGCGGCTGCCTGGCGCAGAAGGACCGCAGCGAGATCGTCCGCCGCGCCCCCTGGGTCGACGTCGTCTTCGGTACGCACAACATCGGCGCCCTGCCGGCGCTGCTCGACCGGGCCCGGCACAACGCCACCGCCGAGGTGGAGATCCTCGAATCCCTGGAGGTCTTCCCCTCCACCCTGCCGGCGCGTCGGGAGTCGACCTACGCCGGCTGGGTGTCCATCTCGGTCGGCTGCAACAACACCTGCACCTTCTGCATCGTGCCGTCGCTGCGTGGCCGGGAGAAGGACCGCCGCCCCGGCGACGTTCTCGCCGAGGTGCGGGCGCTGGTCGCCGAGGGCGTGCTGGAGGTGACGCTGCTCGGGCAGAACGTCAACTCCTACGGTGTGGAGTTCGGCGACCGGTTCGCGTTCGGCAAACTGCTGCGCGCCTGCGGCGAGGTCGACGGGCTGGAACGGGTCCGGTTCACCAGCCCGCACCCGAAGGACTTCACCGACGACGTGATCGCCGCGATGGCCGAGACCGCCAACGTCTGCCATTCGCTGCACATGCCGCTGCAGTCCGGATCCGACGCGGTGCTGCGGGCGATGCGCCGGTCGTACCGCGCCGACCGCTACCTCGGCATCATCGACAAGGTCCGCGCCGCGATGCCGGACGCGGCGATCACCACGGACATCATCGTCGGGTTCCCCGGGGAGACCGAGGAGGACTTCGAGCGAACCCTCGAGGTGGTCCGGGCCGCCCGGTTCGCCTCGGCGTTCACCTTCCAGTACTCGAAACGCCCCGGTACGCCGGCGGCGGCGCTGCCCGACCAGTTGCCGAAGGCAGTGGTGCAGCAGCGGTACGAGCGACTGATCGCCTGCCTGGAGGAGATCACCTGGGCGGAGAACCGCCGGCTGGTCGGCCAACGCGTGGAGGTCCTCGTCGCGGTCGGCGAGGGACGCAAGGACGAGCGCACCGGCCGGCACTCCGGGCGGGCCCGGGACGGTCGACTGGTGCACTTCGACGCCGGTTCACTCGCCGGCCTGATCCGTCCCGGCGACATCGTCGAGACCGTGGTCAGCTACGCCGCGCCGCATCACCTCAACGCCGACGGCGAGCCGGTCGCGCACCGCCGGACCCGGGCCGGTGACGCGTACGAAGCGGGCCGTGCGCCGCGTACCGCCGGTGGCGTGCTGCTGGGTCTGCCGACGATCGGTGCACCGCCGCCGGCCCCGGTCACCGCCTCGGCCTGCGACCGCTGAGCCCGTCGCCTGAAAGCCTCCGCCTGATGTCCGACGGCGGACGCGCCGCCTCCCGGCCGCACGATGCGGCCGGGAGGCGGACGTCATCGGGTCAGAGACCGATCTTTCCGGTGCCGGCGCCGTTCGTGACGACGGACTTGACCTGGCTGGCGCTGGTCAGCGAGTACGAGTACGGGATGCTCGCCACGCTCCCGGAGGTTTCCGGGGTGCCGGAGTTGACAAAGTGGTTGTTGCGGGCGACGAGCGTGCCCGGGCCCGAGCTGGCGTAGCCCACGTGGGTCGGGTCGTCGACGTTCTCGAAGTAGTTGCCCTCGACGAGCACGCCGGCACCCATGGTGGAGGCGACGCCGTAGTCGTTGTCGTAGTAGTAGTTGTTGAACACGTGCACCGGGTTGCCGAAGCGGACCCGCGGGTGCCGGGAACCGGAGCCGTCGAACCAGTTGTGGTGGTAGGTCACCCGCAAATGACCGCGGTCCTGGCTGGCGTTGTTGTCCGAGTGGCCGAGCAGCATCGACTTGCCGTGGTTGAAGACGCGGTTCCACGACACCGTGATGTAGTCGGAACCGCGCTTGATGTCCACGGCTCCGTCGTACCCGTTGGTGAAGCTGTTGTGGTCGACCCAGACGTTGGTGGATTCGGTCTGGACGTTGATGGCGTCGTCGTTCCAGTTGCGGAAGTTGATGTTGCGGATGATCACGTTCCGTTGGTTGCTGATGTTGAATCCGCAGCCGGAGATCGTGGCCGAGGAGCCGATGCCGACGATCGTCTTGTTGCTACCGACGTTCAGCATGCCGGAGCAGGAGATCGTGCCGGAGACGCGGATGACGGCGGAGCCGGATCCGCTGATCGCCGAGGACAACGCCGACGAGCTGGTGACGGTGGTCGGGGAGGCGTTGCCGCCGCCAGTGGTGCCACCGTTCTGAGTGGCCCAGCCAACCAGGCCGGTCGGCGTCTGTCCGGGTGGTGGGGTGGTCGGGTTGGGCGGTGGGGTGGTCGGGTTGGGCGGTGGGGTGGTCGGACTGGTGCCACCGTTGCAGGCCACCCCGTTCAGACTGAAGTTGCTCGGCACCGGGTTCGACGAGTTCCACGAGCCGTTGAAGCCGAACGAAACGCTTGCGTTCGAGGCGAGGTTGCCGTTGTAGCTCACGTTGCGGGCGGTGACCGAGCTTCCGCTCTGCGAGATTTCGGCGTTCCACGCCTGAGTGATCTGCTGGCCCGAGTTGAAGGTCCACTGCAGTGACCAGGACGACATCGAGTCGCCGAGATTGGTGAGGACGACGTTGCCGGTGAAGCCACCCTGCCATTGGGAGGCGACCGAGTAGTCTACTCGGCAACCGGTGGCGGCGTGGGCGGTGGTTGCGCTGACGACCGTGGCTGCCCCGGTCAGGGCAACAGCCGCGATCGCACTGGTGATCAGCGCGGTGGGGCGCCGTACTACGTGCATTGTGGGATCTCCTTACGCATAGGCGGGTGCGTTGCCGGTGGGAAGGAGCCAGCCCGGTTGGCTCGGTTGTGTAGCGCCGACGGCGCGTCCTGCCATGGGGAATGGAAGGATGGCTTTCCCCGTTGGACGATGTGGGGAAGCGCTTTCCTAGCAAAACATAGACCTACACAGATGTCAAAGGGAGGTTGAGCGGAGACCGGGCGGGGACGATCCGCCTGCCTGGTCCGCAAACCGACGACGTCGACCAGTGCACAGGACGCACCGGCCGTCGGCCGCTGCTGTTGATCGCGGCCGACGGCATCGAGGCGCATCCGCCGTTCGAGGGGGAACGGGGATCGGCGTCAAGCGAGTCGGTGATCGTCGACGGGCGACGATGCTGGGGCTATCTGGCCTGCTCCGCGAGGGCGAGGAACTGTCGCTTGCCGGCGAGGGCCTTCTCCGCTTCGCGGATCCGCTTCGCGTCACCGGCGGCCCGGGCGCGGGCCAGCCGCTGCTCGGCCTCGGCGACCTGCTCGCGCATCTGGGTCAGCAGCGGGTTGGCCGACGGCTCGGTCCGTCGCCAGGCCGAGTCCATCGCCTCGCGTACCCGGTCCTCGACGGCCCGCAGCCGACGGTCCAGGCCGGCCTGGGACTCGCGCGGTACCCGCCCGATGTCGTGCCACTGGCCCTGCGCCTCGCGCAGCTTCGCCTGCGCGGTACGCGGATCCGCGTCGACGTCGATGGCTTCCAACTCGGTCAGCAGCGCCTGCTTGCGCTCCAGGTTGGCGCGCTGCTCGGCGTCGCGGGCCGAGAAGACCTCGCTGCGGCGGGTGAAGAAGGCGTCCTGCGCGGCCCGGAACCGTTCCCACAGCTTCTGCTCGGCCTCCTTCGACGCGCGGGGGGCCGCCTTCCACTGGACCATCAGCTCCTTGAGCCGGTTCGCGGTGGCCGCCCAGTCGGTCGACTCGGCCAACGACTCCGCCTCGGCGACCAACTCGCTCTTGGCGGTCTGGGCCTGCTTGCGCTGGGAGTCGAGGGTCGCGAAGTGGGCACCCCGGCGGCGGGTGAACCCGTCCCGGGCGGCGGCGAACCGCTTCCACAACTCGCCGTCGGCCTTCTTGTCGACGCCCCGGATGGTCTTCCACTCGTCGAGGATCTCCTTGAAGCGGTCCCCGGCGGTCTTCCAGCCGGTCGACTCGGCGGCCAGCTTCTCCGCCTCTTCGACCAGCGCGGTCTTGCGGGCCAACGCCTCGGCGCGGGCCGCGTCGCGGGCCACCTTGGCCTGTGCCGCCTTCTCCTCGGCGAGTGCGGTGAGCTTGTCCAGCCGCTCCGCGAGCGCGTCGAGGTCGCCGACCACGTGGGCCTCGGCGAGTGAGCCCCGCAATCGCCGGATCGTGCTGAGCGAATGCGTCGCGTCTGCGGCGCCGGACTGTAGCCGGGCCTCCGTCAGATCGACCTCGGTCACCAGATCGGCGAACCGGCGGGCGAAGTGCGCCAGCCCTTCCTCGGGCGCTCCCGCTTGCCAGGAACCGACCGCGCGCTCTCCTTCGGAGGTCTTGACGTAGACCGTGCCGTCCGCATCAACCCGTCCGAAGGAAGTCCAGTCGCTCATGTGCCCATCCTCGTTCTCCCGGCGCCACAAGATCGAGATCTCTCGATGGACGCCGCCACGGCGCAGTTAGATTGCGGGTAAGTTTCCCCCGCGCATTGTCACAGGTCCAACCCTGTCCGCGTCGAGCGCCTGTCGCCGACCGTGACCATACGGTGTCCTTGTCCGGGGTCGACCCGGCAGTCGTACCCGAACGGGCCGAATTGCGGCACCGACAGTCACTGTCTGATTGCTCAATGCCATGTCGGATCCCGGCTACCGTAGGCCGGTGCCGATGATCCACGCCGCCTTCTGCCCACAGCCGCCGGTGATCGTTCCCGAGGGCGCGGGGCGGGCGGCCGGCGAGCTCGACGCGTTGCGCGCCGCCGCCGACACCGCCGTACGCGAACTGCTCGCCTGCCCGGTCGACCGGATCGTGGTGATCGGCGGTCAGGATCCCGGCCCGGCCCAGGCCCCGGCCTCGGCGGCCGATGCGGCCCCGACGCTCCCGACCTCCTCGCCGGCCTGGCCGGTGTACCGACCGCCGGTGCGGGCCAGCTTCCGGCCCTACGGCATACCGGCCGACGTGGACCTGCCCGCCCGGCCGACCCGGGCGGCGACCGGTTCCGCTGCGGCGACCGGGTCCGCTGCGGCGCGATCCGGTCGCCGGTTGCCGCTGAGCCTGACCGTCGCCGCCTGGCTGCTGGCCCGCAACGGCTTCGACGGCGGCCGGCACACCATCGAGCTGGTCGCGGTGCCGGACGAGGCGTCGGCGGCCGACTGCCGCCGGTTCGGCCAGCACCTCGCCGCCGACCCCACCGCCTGGGCGGCCCTGGTGATGGGGGACGGCTCGGCGTGCCGGGGGGCCGCCGCCCCCGGGTACCACGACGAGCGTGCCGAACCCTTCGACGACCGGGTGGGTACGGCGCTGGCCGGTGCCGACCACCGCGCGTTGGCGGCGCTCGACCCGCAGGTCGCCGCCGAACTGCGGGTCGCCGGCCGCGCGGCCTGGCAGGTGACCGCCGGCGCGGCCGCCGGGTCGACCGCCGGGTGGGCGGGCCGACTGCACTGGTACGCCGCTCCCTACGGGGTGGCGTACTTTGTGGCCTCGTGGCAGCACACGTGACCGACCAGGACCGCCCCGGCCACGGCCCGGACCCGACGGCGCGGGCCGGCCGGGTCGTGGCAATCGTCGGCCCGACCGCAGCCGGCAAGTCCGCGCTGAGCATCGCGCTCGCCCAGGCACTGGACGCCGAAGTGGTCAACGCCGACTCGATGCAGCTCTACCAGGGCCTGGACATCGGCACCGCGAAACTCACCCCGGACGAACGGGCCGGCGTGCCCCACCACCTGCTGGACATCTGGCCGGTCACCGTGGCCGCCAGCGTCGCCGAGTACCAGCGGCTGGCCAGAACGGCGATCGACGACATCCACCGCCGTGGGCGACTTCCGCTGCTGGTCGGCGGCTCCGGCCTGTACGTCCGGGCGGTCCTGGAGAAGTTCGACTTCCCCGGCACCGACCCGGCGCTGCGCGACCAGCTCGAAAGCGAACTGGCGACCCTGGGCCCGGCGCCGCTGCACGCCCGACTCGCCGCCGCCGACCCGGCAGCCGCCGCCGCCATCTCGCCGAGCAACGGTCGGCGGATCGTCCGCGCGCTCGAAGTGGTCGAGCTGACCGGCCGCCCGTTCACCGCCGCCCTGCCGGACCCGGTGCCCTACTACGACGCGGTGCAGCTCGGGGTGGACCTGCCCACCGACGAACTCGACGAGCGGATCGCCCGCCGGGTCGACCGGATGTGGGCCGACGGCCTGGTCGCCGAAACCGAGGCGCTGGTCCGGCAGGGCCTGCGGCAGGGCCGCACGGCCAGCCGGGCACTCGGCTACCAGCAGGTGCTCCGGATGCTCGACGGCGTCTACGAAGAGCCGCAGGCCCGGACGGAGACGGTGCGGGCGACCCGGCGCTTCGTCCGCCGCCAGCGCACCTGGTTCCGCCGGGACCCTCGGGTGCACTGGCTGACCGGTACGGTCGCGGACCTCACCGACGTCGCCCGTACGGTGCTGACCGGCGTCGGCTGACCCGCGCCGTACGGTGCTGACCGGCGTCGGCTGACCCGCGCCGTAGGGGTCAGTGCGCGGCGGTCGTCGGCTGCTGCTCGACCAGCGCCGGCCCGGCCTGCACCAGCGTGGCGGGGCCGCCGCCGGTCGCCTGACCCCCGTCGGTGGCCGCCACCGGACTCCCGCCGCCGGCACCGTCGTCGGTCACCGCCGCCGCCGGTACGGCGGCCGCCTGCTGGGCCGCCGCCCGCACCGCGGCCGCCACCGCCGGCGCGACCCGGGGGTCGAAGACGCTCGGCACGATCACCGTCGGGTTGATCCGGTCCTCGCCGACGACGTCCGCGATCGCCCGCGCCGCCGCCAACGCCATGTCGTCGGTGAACGACTCCGCGTGGGCGTCCAGCATGCCCCGGAACACCCCGGGGAAGGCGAGCACGTTGTTGATCTGGTTCGGCTGGTCGGACCGCCCCGTCGCGACGACGGCCGCGTACTTGCGGGCCTCGCGCGGGTCCACCTCGGGGTCCGGGTTCGCCAGTGCGAACACGATCGAGTCGGGGGCCATCGTCGCGATGTCGTCACCGGTCAGCAGGTTGGGCGCGCTCACCCCGATGAACACGTCGGCGCCCCGCAGCGCGCCGGGCAGGTCACCGGCGTAGCCGGTGACGTTGGTGTGCTCGGCCAGCCACTGCCAGGTCGGGTTCAGCCCGGACAGCCCCCGGTGCAGCGCACCGGGACGGTCGTAGGCGATGACGTCACCGACTCCTTGGCGCAGCAGCAGCTTGATGATCGCCGTACCGGCGGCACCCGCCCCGGACACCACCACCCGTACGTCGCCGAGCTGCTTGCCGACCACCCGCAGCGCGTTGGTCAGCGCGGCCAGCACGCAGATCGCGGTCCCGTGCTGGTCGTCGTGGAACACCGGGATGTCCAGCAGCTCACGTAGCTTCGACTCGATCTCGAAGCAGCGCGGCGCGGCGATGTCCTCCAGGTTGATGCCGCCGTAGCCCGGCGCGATCGCCCGGACGATCGACACGATCTCGTCCGGATCCTGGGTGTCGAGCACCACCGGCCACGCGTCGACGTCACCGAACCGCTTGAACAGCGCGGCCTTGCCCTCCATCACCGGCAGCGCCGCGGCCGGGCCGAGGTTGCCCAGTCCGAGGACCGCCGACCCGTCGGTGACGACCGCCACCGTGTTCCGTTTGATGGTCAACCGGCGGGCGTCGGCCGGATTGTCGGCGATCGCCAGACAGACCCGGGCCACGCCCGGCGTGTACGCCCGGGACAGTTCGTCCCGGTTGCGCAGCGACACCTTCGGCGACACCTCGATCTTGCCGCCCAGATGCAGCAGGAACGTCCGGTCCGACACCTTGCGGACCTCGACGCCGTCGAGTGCCTCCAGCTCCTTGACCACGTCGTCGGCGTGCGCCGAGTCCGCCGTGTCACAGGTCAGGTCGACGACCACGCTGACCGGATCGGAGTCGACCACGTCGAGCGCGGTCACGATCGCCCCCGCCTCGCCGACACAGGTCGTCAGCCGGCCGATCGCCGACGCGTCCGCGGGGATGCTGATCCGGATGGTGATGGAGAAGCCGGCGCTGGGCAGGCGGGTGGTCGCCACGGGTTCCCTCCGTCGTTGGTGGGTGCGGCCGGGCCGGGCCGCCCGACCATTCTTGCGCGCGATCCGGCACGGCGGCGGTGCGGGCGAAGCGTACGGCGTGGCGACCCGGCCTGACCGCCCGCCCCGGCCCGGCCCGGTACATGGACGGTCCGGTACATGGACGGTCCGGCACATGGACGGCCCGGCACGGATCAGCGGGTCGCCGCTGGGTAAGCCCCTGTCGGTCGGAACCGGCAGCGCCGACGGGTGCGAATTGTAGGTGCGTCCCGGCCGCCCGCGTGTCACGATCGATACCTGAGGAGGCAACTTTTGCGTACTTATCGTGCCGACGAGGTCGTGCACCCGTCGTTCGCCCCGCCGACCGTCGACGACGCGGCGGCACCCGAGACCGCCGACACCGCCGGCGAGCTGGAACTCGCCGACCGGCACGCGCTGCGCCGGGTGGCCGGGCTCTCCACCGAACTCACCGACATCACCGAGGTGGAGTACCGCCAGCTCCGGCTGGAACGCGTGGTGCTGGTGGGAGTCTGGGACGCCGGTACCGTCGTCGACGCGGAGAACTCGCTCACCGAGCTGGCCGCGCTCGCCGAGACCGCCGGTTCCCAGGTGCTCGAGGGCCTGATCCAGCGCCGCGACCGCCCCGATCCCGCCACCTACGTCGGTCGCGGAAAAGTCGGCGAGCTGGGCGACGTCGTGCTGGCCACCGGGGCGGACACCGTCATCTGCGACGGTGAGTTGTCCCCGTCGCAACTGCGCAACCTGGAACAGTCCGTCAAGGTCAAGGTGATCGACCGGACGGCGCTCATCCTGGACATCTTCGCCCAGCACGCCAAGAGCAAGGAAGGTAAGGCCCAGGTCGAGCTGGCCCAGCTGGAGTACCTGCTGCCCCGGCTGCGCGGCTGGGGCGAGACGCTGTCGCGGCAGACCGGTGGTAGCGGTCGCGGCGGCGGCGCCGGCGGCGGCGTGGGTCTGCGCGGCCCCGGTGAGACCAAGCTGGAGACCGACCGGCGCCGGATCCGGACCCGGATCGCCCGCCTGCGGCGGGAGATCAAAGGCATGCGGACGGTACGCGAGACCAAACGTGCCCGCCGTACCCGCAACGCCGTTCCGGCGGTGACGATCGCCGGCTACACCAACGCCGGCAAGTCCAGTCTGCTCAACCGGATCACCGGTGCCGGGGTCCTCGTCGAGGACGCCCTGTTCGCCACCCTCGATCCGACCACCCGCCGGGCGCACACCGCCGACGGCCGCGTCTACACGCTCTCCGACACCGTCGGCTTCGTCCGGCACCTGCCGCACCAGATCGTCGAGGCGTTCCGGTCCACCCTCGAGGAGGTCGCCGAGGCGGACCTGGTGGTGCACGTCGTCGACGGCGCGCACCCGGATCCGCAGGAGCAGGTACGGGCGGTGCGCGAGGTGCTCTCCGAGGTCGGTGCCGACCGTCGCCCCGAGCTGCTGGTCGTCAACAAGATCGACGCCGCCAGCGAAGAGGAGCTGCTGCGGCTCAAGCGGCTGTGGCCCGACGCCGTCTTCGTCTCCGCCCGGCAGGCCCGGGGGATCGAGGACCTGCGGGCCGCGATCGAGCAGCGGCTGCCCCGTCCGTCTGTGCAGGTCCGCGTCGTCCTGCCGTACCACCGGGGTGACCTTGTCTCGCGGGTGCACCACCGCGGCGAGGTGCTCGCCACCGCCCACACCGGTGCCGGTACGCTGCTGCACGCCCGGGTCGACGACGCGCTCGCCGCCGAACTGCAACCATTCCTTGCCGACGATGAGTGACTTTCTTGATGACGTCCAGTGATTGATCACTGTGTAACACCAGCGCTGAGGTCGGCGTGCGACACTCGTCGGATGCGTCGGTTTCTCACCCCGGCCGCGGTCCTCGGCGGGCTGCTCGCGACCTACGTCGCACTGCCGGCCGGTCCCGCCCTGGCTCTGCCCGCGCAGGACCCGGCCGGCGCACCGGCGGCCGGCGAACGGGTCTGCGAGATCACCGACGAGCGGCTGCGGGAGCTGTCCGGTCTGGTCGCCACCGCCGACGGCTACGTCGTCGTCAACGACGGCACCGAGGTCGACCGCAACGAGCGGATCTTCTTTCTCGACTCGTCCTGCGAGGTCGACGACACGGTCGCCTACCCGTCCCGGCCGCTGGACCCGGAGGACCTCGCGCTCTCCCCGGACGGGCAGACGCTCTGGATCGCCGACATCGGCGACAACCCGACCAACGACGAACGTCGGGAACGCATCGCCCTGTGGTCGTTGCCGGTGGACGGCTCCGACCAGCCGGTGATCCACCGGGTGAGTTACCCGGACGGCCCGCACGACGCCGAGGCACTGCTGATCGGCCCCGACGGCGTCCCGCTGATCATCACCAAGGAGACCGGGCCCGCCGGCATCTACCGGCCGGTCGAGCAGTTGCGCAGCAACAACGACGACCCGGTGCCGATGGAGAAGGTCGGCGAGCTCGAACTTCCCCGTACCGCCACGCCCAACCTCTTCGCCGCCGCTGGGCGGCTCACCGTCACCGGGGCGGCCCGCTCCCCGGACGGCACCCGCGTCGTCATCCGCACGTACGCCGACGCCTTCGAATGGGACGTGCCCGCCGACGGTGACCTGGTCGCCATCCTGACCGGCGAGGAACCCCGGGCCACCGCGCTCGCCGACGAGTTCGGCGAAGCGATCGCCTACACCCCGGACGGCACCAGCTTCGTCACCGTCTCCGACGTCGCCACGCTCGACGAGGACACCCCGGTGGAGATCCTGCGCTACACGCCGAGCACCGAGGTCGCCGCCGAGGTCGCCGCCGACGGCGACGACGGGCAGGAGGGCCCGTCCTGGCTCAACCGGATCACCCTTCAGGACATCAACTATCTGATCGCGTCCGTCGGCGTACTCGGTGCCCTGCTCGTCGGGGTCGGCATCTACGGCATCGTCCGGGCCCGCCGCCGGGTGCGCCGCAACGGCGCCCGGGAGACCGTCCGGGCCGACCGCGACGACGACGGCGATTCGGCGTACGCCAGTGACAACCTGGTCAGCGGCGCGTACGCCAGCGGTGCGCTGGGCAGCGGTGCGGTGCCCACCGGCGCGGCCGGCGGGGCGAAGTCCGGCGGCGTCTACGGCGCTGCCAGGCCTGTCGCCGGGGCCGCCCGACCGCCGGCGGCCGGCGGACCGCCCCCCGTCGCCGGGGCCGCTCCCCGGGGCGGCGGCGGTGTCTATGGCGGGCAGAAGCCGTCCGGCGGCGTCTACGGCGGCGGTCCCGCCGCGCCGCGTCGGGAATCGGGCGGCTACCGCGCCGCCGGGGTGGTCGACTCGGGCGCGGTCTACGGCGCGGCCACGCCGGCTCCGCCACCCCCGCCGGCCCGGCCCGGCGGCGGAGTGTACGGCGGTGGCCGGTCCGCCGGCGGCAGCGACGTCGGTGGCGACTACCCCGGAGAGGGCTATCCGGCGGACCGCTACGACCAGCCCCGGGCCGGCGGCCGCCCGCCCGAGCGTGGCCGCGGCGGGCGGGACGCCGGAGTCTACGGGCGACCCGCCGCCGACCACCCCGACGACTGACGGGCCGCCGGGCGTCCAACCGGCTGACCGGGGCTGCCGTGGTGACGCGGCGGCGTCAGACCCGGCGCAGCACCGCCACGACCCGACCCATGATCGTCGCTTCGTCGCCAGGGATCGGATCGAACGCCGCGTTGTGCGGCATCAGCCACACGTGGCCGTCGCGTCGCCGGTAGGTCTTCACCGTGGCCTCGCCGTCGATCATCGCCGCGACGATCTCACCCGAGTCGGCGGTCGGCTGCTGACGCACCACGACCCAGTCCCCGTCACAGATCGCGGCGTCGATCATCGAGTCGCCCTTGACCTGCAGCATGAACACCTCGCCCTCGCCGACCAGCTCACGCGGCAACGGGAAGACGTCCTCCACCGCCTGCTCCGCCAGGATCGGACCACCGGCCGCGATCCGGCCCAGCATCGGCACGTACGCCGGTGCCGGCCGGGAGGCCCGCGCCGCCTCGTCGTCGGCGACCTCGGCCGGCGGCCGCACGTCCACCGCCCGTGGCCGGTTCGGATCCCGCCGCAGGAAGCCCTTCCGCTCCAACTCCTTGAGCTGGTACGCCACGCTCGACGGGGAGACCAGGCCGACGGCCTCGCCGATCTCCCGCACGCTCGGCGGGTAGCCGTGCCGGTCGACCCAGGTCCGGATGAACTCCAGGATCCGGCGTTGCCGGGCGGTCAGTTCGCTGGTGGCCGGGTCGGGGAAGGAACTGACCACCGAGGTCACCGCCCGCAGTCGTGCCTCGCCCGACCGGCTGGCGCGCCCCGCACGCACCGATGCGCCCGCGTTGGCTGTCGTCGCGGCACCCTTGCCGGCGCTCTGCCGGGGCGATCCGGTCCTGTCGTCGGTCGACACGTGCGTCCCTTCCCCTGCCGCCTCAGATTCCGCTGAGCCGGCGTACCGTCGGTGTTGACCATGACCGTAGTCAGAGAATCGGCCCGGTTCAAACATCTGTACGAGGTGCGTCGGCGTGTCGTGTCGGCGTTCGATGCGGCGCACCGTGATTCTATCGTACTCATGTTCTAATGACGTGCCCCTGGTGGTGCTGTCACGCTCCTGCCGGTAACCCTCGGCCGTGGTCGGGTGTTGGCAGAGTGACGACGCGCCGAGGTGCGCCGGTCAACTTGACCGGACCCCGGTTGCGGAATACCGTCGACCCCAACATCTAGTAGTTACAAGGGCGTAAGTCGTCTACAGGTTGGGTTCATCGTCGGGAGCGGCGCTCCCAGCGAGTGGACCTCACGTACCCGTGTGGCGGTGCGGGCGACGACCACCCGGTAGCGACCACACCCGGCCCCACGGAAAGGACCTCGGCATGCGTTGCCCGTACTGCCGGCACGCCGACTCGCGCGTGGTCGACTCCCGTGAGGCCGACGACGGTCAGCTCATCCGCCGCCGCCGCTCCTGCCCGGAGTGCGGCAAGCGGTTCACCACGGTCGAGGAGGCGGTCCTGGCCGTGGTCAAGCGCAGCGGCGTCACCGAACCGTTCAGCCGGTCCAAGATCATGGGCGGGGTACGCAAGGCGTGTCAGGGCCGTCCGGTGGACGACGACGCCATCGCCCTGCTGGCGCAGAAGGTCGAGGAGACCGTCCGCGCCAAGGGCGCCGCCGAGATCCCCAGCCACGACGTCGGTCTGGCGATCCTCGGCCCGCTGCGCGAACTCGACGAGGTGGCGTACCTGCGGTTCGCCAGCGTCTACCGGTCCTTCGACTCCCTCGACGACTTCGAGCGCGAGATCGACACGCTGCGGGCCGCGGCTCAGGCGCGGGCCGCCGGCGCGGACCCGGTGGTGGCCGGAGCCGGGCCCGGCTGACCGGGCCGAGGTGGCCCGGCAGACTGCCGGGCCGCGACCGGCCGTGCACCAACAGGGCGTACGCCCTCCCTCGCCGGACCCGGCGCGGGCGGGGCGCGAAAAAGCTGGACAGCACAGACGGAAACGAACGCGTGGCACGACGCTGCGCGAGAGCCTGAGGGGGCGATCAGATGGCGGGGGATGGTGTGACCGCGAAAACAGGCGGTAGCGGTGGTAGTGGCACGGCCCGGGCCAACGGCAAGGCGGGCACCGGCGCGGCGGCCAACGGCAACGGTCGGGTGCGGGCCAAGGCGGCCGGCACCGGCGGGCTCACCGTCGAACGGGTCTGGACCACCGAGGGTGTCCACCCGTACGACGAGGTGACCTGGCAGCGCCGCGACGTGGTGATGACCAACTGGCGGGACGGCTCGATCAACTTCGAGCAGCGTGGTGTCGAGTTCCCGGAGACCTGGAGCGTCAACGCGGCGAACATCGTCACCACCAAGTACTTCCGGGGGGCGGTGGGGACCCCGCAGCGGGAGTGGTCGCTCAAGCAGTTGATCGACCGGGTGGTGCAGACCTACCGGGCCGCCGGCGAGCAGCACGGCTACTTCGCCACCGGCACCGACGCCGAGATCTTCGAGCACGAGCTGACCTGGATGCTGCTGCACCAGGTGTTCAGCTTCAACTCGCCGGTCTGGTTCAACGTCGGCACGGCCTCCCCGCAGCAGGTATCAGCGTGTTTCATCCTTTCTGTGGATGATTCGATGGATTCCATCCTCGATTGGTACAAAGAGGAGGGGCTGATCTTCAAGGGTGGCTCCGGCTCCGGCGTCAACCTGTCCCGGATCCGCTCCTCCAAGGAGTTGCTCTCCAGCGGTGGCACCGCCTCCGGCCCGGTCAGCTTCATGCGCGGCGCCGACGCCTCGGCCGGCACCATCAAGTCCGGTGGCGCCACCCGCCGGGCCGCCAAGATGGTCATCCTCGACGTCGACCACCCGGACATCGAGGAGTTCGTCCTCACCAAGGCCCGCGAGGAGAACAAGATCCGGGCGTTGCGCGACGCCGGGTTCGACATGGACCTCGGTGGCGCGGACATCGTCAGCGTCCAGTACCAGAACGCCAACAACTCGGTCCGGGTCTCCGACGAGTTCATGCGGGCGTACGAGGACGGTGGCAGCTTCGACCTGCGCGGTCGGCTCGACGGCTCGGTGATCGACACCATCGACGCCAAGAAGCTGTTCGGGACCATTTCGCAGGCGGCCTGGGAATGCGCCGACCCGGGTCTGCAGTACGACGACACCATCAACGACTGGCACACCTGCCCGGAGAGCGGACGCATCACCGCGTCCAATCCTTGCTTCACTGGCGACACCCTGGTCCACACCGACAAGGGCCTGATCCGGTTCGACGCACTCGTGGACCGGAGCCGGCAGGGCGAATCGTTCGGTGTCTACACCCACGACGCCACCAACCCGGATGCCCCCGCCGACCAGGTCGTGCTGACCCGTCCCAAAGCGGTCATGATCACCGGGACGAACGAGATCACCCGGCTCGAGTTCAGCAACGGCATGGTGCTGCGCTGCACCCCGAATCACCGGATCTGGACCACCAACCGGGGGTACGTCGAGGCCAAGGACCTCACCCCGGACGACCAGATCCTGCCGCTCAACCAGCCCACCCCGGCGACCGCCGCGTCCTGGGAGTTCCGCATGCGCGCGGA